>NZ_UWOP01000001.1:5000-333750 GCF_900604485.1 Enterococcus mediterraneensis | reverse complement strand
CGCCATTTACTACCAGCAGTCTGCAACAAGAAGCGGCACGCAAATTGAATTTTCGTACCCGTAAAACCATGATGGTAGCCCAACAGCTTTATGAAGGGATCGCTTTAGGCAAACAAGGAACGGTCGGTTTGATCACCTACATGCGGACAGACTCAACTCGGATCGCGGAAACTGCTAAAGAAGAAACCGCAGAATTTATTGAAAAAACTTACGGTCCAGAATTTGCGGCCCACGGCAAACGCAAAGTAAAAAATGCCCAAGGTGCTCAAGATGCCCATGAGGCTGTTCGTCCTACAAGCGTGTTGCGAACTCCGGATGAAATAAAACAATACCTGGACAAAGATCAGTTGAAATTATATACACTGATCTGGTCACGTTTTGTCGCCAGCCAAATGACACCGGCAGTTTTAGATACGATGAAAGTTACACTGGAACAAAACGGTGTGATCTTCATTGCTAACGGCTCTAAGATCAAATTCAAAGGGTTTATGCAAGTCTATGTCGAAGGTCGGGACGACGGCAAAGAAGAAAAAGAAAATATCCTTCCTGAATTGGCAGTAGGTGATGTTGTTCAATCCGTACAGATCGAACCGAAACAGCATTTTACCCAACCACCTGCACGTTATAGTGAAGCGACATTGATCCGTACCTTGGAAGAAAAAGGTGTCGGACGTCCTTCAACTTATGCGCCGACATTGGAAACTATCCAACGCCGTTATTATGTGAAGTTGCAGCAAAAACGGTTTGAGCCGACAGAACTTGGTGAGATCGTCAATACATTGATCGAGGAATTCTTCCCGCAGATCATCGATGTCAACTTCACCGCTCAAATGGAAAAAGATTTGGATGGTGTCGAAGAAGGAAAAGAGGAATGGGTCAAAGTCGTGGATCGTTTCTACCGTCCATTTGAAAAAGAATTGACAAATGCGGAAGAAAAAATCGAAAAAATCCAGATCAAAGACGAGCCTGCTGGATTTGACTGTGATGTCTGCGGCAATCCAATGGTCATCAAGCTGGGACGTTACGGCAAGTTCTATGCCTGCAGCAATTTCCCGGATTGTCGGAATACAAAACCAATCGTCAAAGAAATCGGTGTAGAGTGTCCAGTCTGTCATAAAGGGCAAGTCATCGAACGGAAATCTAAGAAAAACCGGCTATTTTATGGCTGTTCTCGTTATCCCGATTGCGACTTTACTTCATGGGACAAACCAGTCGGCCGGAATTGTCCGAAATGCGGAAAATATCTTGTTGAAAAGAAAGTCAAAGGCGGCAAACAAATCGTCTGTGTCAATGGCGACTACGAAGAAGATATCCAAAAATAGCAGACGCTGTTGCGAGAATTCTCTCGATAAATCAATGTTACTAATGTAGAAAAGAGGACGAGTATGACACAAACAGTAAATGTAATCGGTGCGGGGCTTGCCGGAAGCGAGGCAGCTTGGCAAATAGCTGAAGCAGGCGTGCCAGTGAAACTTTATGAAATGCGCCCTAAAAAATCGACGGAAGCACATCATTCCCAAAATTTCGCTGAATTGGTCTGTTCAAATTCCTTGCGAGGAAACAGTTTAGCAAATGCAGTAGGTGTTTTAAAAGAAGAAATGCGCCGGTTAAACTCAGTGATCGTAACTTCCGCTGATACAACAGCGGTACCGGCCGGCGGCGCATTGGCGGTAGACCGCGACACTTTTTCTGAGCTGGTGACGAAACGTGTCAAAGAGCATCCCAATGTAACTGTGATCGAAGAAGAAATCACTGAAATTCCAGAGGGGATTACTGTGATCGCTACTGGTCCATTGACTTCTCAACCGCTTGCGGAAGCGATCAAAGCTTTCAATGATTCCGACGGCTTTTACTTTTATGATGCGGCAGCACCGATCATCGACAAATCAACGATCGACATGGATAAAGTTTATTTGAAGTCACGCTATGACAAAGGAGAAGCGGCTTATCTCAACTGTCCGATGACAGAAGAAGAATTCAATGCTTTTCGTGATGCGCTGATCAGTGCAGAAGTCGCACCGCTAAAAGAATTCGAAAAAGAAAAGTATTTTGAAGGCTGTATGCCCATCGAAGTTATGGCTTCCCGCGGTCCTAAAACCATGCTGTTTGGTCCGATGAAACCAGTTGGATTAGAAGATCCTAAAACCGGTAAGCGTCCTTTTGCAGTCATCCAGCTGCGACAAGACAATGCGGCGGCGTCTTTATATAATATCGTTGGTTTCCAAACTCATTTGAAATGGGGAGAACAAAAACGTGTCTTCCAAATGATCCCGGGATTAGAAAACGCGGAATTTGTCCGTTATGGTGTGATGCACCGCAATAGTTTCATGAACTCGCCAGAATTACTGCAGCCGACATATCAATCAACGAAACGGGAAAACCTGTTTTTCGCCGGACAAATGACTGGTGTTGAAGGTTACGTAGAAAGTGCTGCCAGCGGATTGTTGGCAGGGATCAATGCTGCACGTCTTGCAAAAGATGAAGAGCCTATCACATTCCCGCAAGAAACAGTGCTCGGCAGTATGGCTTATTATATTACTCATGCAGAAGGCAAACATTTCCAACCAATGAATGCGAACTTTGGATTGCTTCCAGATCTCCCTGAGCGTATCAAAGATAAAAAGCTCCGCTATGAAACTTTAGCTCATCGCGCATTGTCTGCTCTTGAGCAAGTCCAAAATGAAATTTAGCTGAAAATAAAATCAAAAAAGCTCAAAATAAAATATCCGAATGTTAGAGAGACGGTTTCTGTGTTATGACAGGAGTCAAGGGGGCTTCCGTATTGATCTCATCGACTAGCGTTCGGGTATTTTTATGCCTGTTTTCATTTTATTTTCGTTTTATCTGAGGCTAATTGTGAATAAATTGTGTAAATTGTGAGAAAACTTAAAAATATTGTTTAAATTCCGACAACTAGTTTGTTTTTTTTTTACGAGTATGCTAAAGTTGTTTCGAACCAGAAAAGAGGGGATGAAAATGGGACAAAAGGATTGGCCGCAAGAATTCTATCGTTATTTAATCGTAGAAAGAGGCTATTCTGAGAATACCCAAAAAGCCTATCAAGAAGATTTTGAAGATTTTTTTGAATTTTTGAAAACTTCTGGAGATAGTGATTTTTTGACTATCGATCATCGTGACGTTCGTGTGTATTTAAGTTTTTTGAACGAACGGGAATACAGCCGAAATACGATCAGCCGTAAAATCGCCAGTCTGCGTTCGTTTTATCAATACTTGCTGAAACAAGAAGTGATTGAGGAAAATCCCTTTACTTACATTCACTTAAAGAAACGTACCGGAAAACTGCCGCGCTTTTTTTATGAAAAAGAGATGGCGGCGTTGTTTGACAGTGTTGCCGGTGAAAAACCGTTAGATCAACGGAACCGTGCGCTGTTGGAGATTTTGTACGGATCAGGACTGCGGGTCAGTGAATGCGCAGGACTTCAGATTTCAGATATCGACTGGTTCGGTGAGGTATTATTGATCCATGGGAAAGGGAATAAAGAGCGTTACGTGCCGTTTGGGTCTTTTGCCCAAGAAGCGCTGAAACGATATATCGAAAACGGACGATCCCAGTTGATGAGTAAAAAAAAGAAAACGCATTCTTTCGTTTTTATCAATCATTTAGGTGATCCGATCACCCCTACTGGTATCGAATACGTATTGAATCAAATCATAAAAAAAAGCAGTTTGGACAGCAAGATCCACCCCCATATGCTGCGCCATACATTTGCTACACATCTATTGAATAACGGAGCCGATATGCGCACCGTTCAGGAATTATTGGGACATGCCAATCTTTCCACCACACAAATCTACGCACATGTCACAAAAGAAAGCTTACAAAAAAATTATCGTCAGTTTCACCCGAGAGCTTAATTTAGGAGGAAAAGAATCAATGGAATCACAATTTCATTCAACTACGATCTGTGCAGTTGAAAAAGATGGAAAATTTGCGATGGCTGGAGACGGTCAAGTTACAATGGGCGAACAAGTCGTCATGAAAGGAACTGCCCGTAAAGTCCGCCGTATCTACAATGGCGAAGTGGTAGTCGGTTTTGCCGGCAGTGTCGCCGATGCCTTTACTTTGGAAGAAAAATTTGAAGGAAAACTGAATGAATACAACGGCAATTTGCAAAGAGCAGCGGTTGAATTGGCGCAAGAATGGCGCACGCAGCAAGCGATGCAAAAATTAGAAGCGATGCTGATCGTGATGAACGATAAAGAAATGCTGCTGGTTTCCGGTACAGGTGAAGTGATCGCACCGGATGATGGCATCTTAGCGATCGGTTCCGGCGGGAATTATGCTTTAGCTGCTGCCCGCGCGATGAAAACTTACAGCAACGAGATGACCGCTAAAGAAATCGCTGAAAATGCGTTGAATATTGCCGCTGATATTTGTGTTTTTACCAATCACAATATCATTGTCGAAGAAATGTAGTGAGGAGATTTTTTATGCAATCTATGAACAAAACACCAAGAGAAATCGTGAAAGAATTAGATCAATATATCGTCGGACAACAAGCGGCGAAAAAATCAGTCGCTGTGGCGTTGCGGAATCGTTATCGCCGTTTGCAGCTGGAAGAAAGCATGCAGCAAGAGATCACTCCCAAAAATATGCTGATGATCGGACCGACTGGTGTCGGGAAAACTGAAATCGCCCGCCGTTTGGCAAAAATCGTTCAAGCGCCTTTTGTAAAGGTAGAAGCAACGAAATTTACCGAAGTCGGCTATGTCGGCCGTGACGTTGAGTCGATGGTCCGAGATCTTGTGGAAAATGCCATCCAGATCGTACAAAAAGAACAATACAGCCGAGTGTACGCGAGAGCTTCTAAAAAAGCCAACCGCCGTCTCGTAAAGGTATTGGTTCCAGGAATCAAAAAAGAACAAAAACAATCTTCGAATCCTTACGAACAGATGATGAACATCTTTTCAGCGTCGCAAAACCAAAATGACGAGCCAAAAGAAGAATTGACAGAAGAAATCAAAACCAACCGTCAAGCGATTTTTGAACAATTGGAAAAAGGACTTCTGGATAATCGTGAAGTAACCATTGAAATCGACGAGCCAAAGACAGCAGCGCCAATGATGAACAACGGATTGGAGCAAATGGGAATCGATTTGAATGAAACATTAGGGGCGTTGAAGCCGAAGAAGAAGATTGAACGGACAGTAACCGTCAAAGAAGCTCGCGAACTATTGATCCAAGAAGAATCTTCAAAATTGGTCAACGAAGCGGACATCCACAGCGAAGCGATTCGTCTGGCAGAATCAAATGGGATCATTTTTATTGATGAAATCGACAAGATCACATCAAAATCCCAACAATCCGGTGAAGTATCTCGTGAAGGAGTACAGCGGGACATCTTGCCAATCGTAGAAGGCTCGCAAGTGAACACGAAATACGGCGCGATTCAAACAGATCATATTTTATTTATCGCATCCGGAGCCTTCCATTTATCCAAACCAAGTGATCTGATCCCTGAATTGCAAGGACGTTTCCCAATCCGTGTAGAATTGGAAGACCTGACAGCAGAAGATTTCGTCAAGATTTTGACCGAACCAAACAATGCGCTGGTCAAACAATATATCGCCTTGTTGGAAACAGAAAATATCAAAGTAACATTTACTATCGAAGCGATCCAACGCATCGCACAAATCGCTTTTGACGTCAATCGCGATACCGACAATATCGGAGCACGCCGTCTTCACACTATTTTGGAAAAACTACTAGAAGATTTGTTGTTTGAAGCTTCTGATATGCAAATGGGTGAAATTACCATTACAGAAAGCTATGTAGATGAAAAACTGGGTTCTATTGTGGAAGATCAAGATTTAAGTCGTTACATTTTATAAGGAGATGAGGAGTAAAAAATGACAACTTTATTGGAAAAAACGAGACGTATCAATGAATTACTGCAACAAAAAAATACCTTTGATATGAACGCGGAATTGCCCTACGATAAGATGGCAATGAGCTTGGGGGATATTTTAGACAGCAACACGTATATTATCAGTAGCGAAGGTGCACTATTGGGCTTCAATGAAAAGCATGATGTGAACAACGATCGTGTAAAAAATATGTTTGTAGAAAAACAATTCCCTAAAAGCTACACCGATACAGTAGATCATTTAGGTAAAACAGAAGCCAATATTCCCATCAGCAGCGACATGACGGCATTTCCGATTGAAACCCGGGAACAATATCCAGACGGATTGACAACAGTCGTTCCGATCTTTGGAGCTGGTGAACGCTTAGGAACTATTATTTTAGCGCGTATCGACGCTTCATTTGATGATGAAGATCTTGTATTGGCAGAGTATGGTGCAACAGTGGTAGGGATGCAATTCTTGTATCAAAAATCCCGCAGCATCGAAGAAGACGTCCGCAGTGCGACTGCAGTACAGATGGCTATCAACACGTTGTCCTACAGCGAGTTAAAAGCAGTACAAGCGATCTTTGACGCATTAGAAGGAGACGAAGGACGCTTGACAGCTTCTAATATCGCTGATGAAATCGGGATCACTCGATCTGTGATCGTAAATGCTTTGCGTAAATTGGAATCTGCTGGTATTATCGAATCACGTTCATTAGGAATGAAAGGGACTTATCTTCGGGTGTTAAACGACCGATTCAAAGAAGAATTAACGAAACACGCCTACTAGGAGGGAAAGAAATGTCTGTCACTATTGAAAACAATCAGTTGATCGCAGTTATCGCGGAACATGGGGCAGAGCTTCAAAGTTTAAAGAGCAAAGCTCATGATTTAGAGTATATTTGGAAAGGTGATCCGGAATACTGGGGCAAACACGCACCGTTACTGTTTCCTATCGTTGGAGCGCTTAAAAACGATCAATATACCTACCAAGGCAAAACCTATACCTTGCCGCGGCATGGTTTTGCCCGCAACATGGATTTTGAAGTAATCGACCAGACAACGGATACTGCCAGTTTCCGATTGACCAGTTCGGAAGCAACACGGGAAAATTACCCTTTTGACTTCGAACTGTATGTGCATTACGAATTGGGAGGCGAAGGGATTCAGATCCGTTATGAAGTCCTGAACACCAGTGAAGAAGAGATGCTGTTTTCGATTGGCGGACATCCGGCATTCAATGTACCGCTAGATCCTAAATTGAATTTTGAAGATTATTATCTAGCCTTTTCACCAAGAAAATCTCGTTTGATTTTGCCGTTGGAAGGCAATTATATCAATATGGATCAGCGGACACTTGGACAAACCAACACCAATATCGGTTTAAGCCATGAATTGTTTAAAAATGACGCGCTGATCTATGAAACAAAAGGATTGAATTCTATTTCAATCTGCAGCGACTATTCACCTCATTCAGTGACAGTGACCTACAACGATATGCCTTATGTAGGGATTTGGTCACCTTCACCAAAAGAAGCGCCGTTTGTTTGTATTGAACCATGGGTAGGCGTGGCGGATACACTGACTGCTTCTGGTGAACTAGTAGAAAAACTAGGAATTCAGCAATTAGCTGGGCGAGAAAAATTCCAAACAAAATACGCTATCACTGTAAAATAAAAAAGCCTTGAGACCAAGCCATAAGTCACCGCTAAACAAATATATCCAAACGCTCCAACTCGTATCTGCAAAAGCTGATCTGTCATAATTGTAGATTGCTTTTGCAAGAATAGTGGGTCGTTTGGATATCTCTTAGCTTGAATACTTATTTTCAGGTCTCAAAGGCTTACTTATTTATCTTTTCGACTGCTGTTCAGTCCAAAAGGCACGCGGCTTTCCGTACCGTTTTTGATCCGTTGTATGTTTTCTCGGTGTCGATAGAATATAAAGATCGTGATCCCTAATGCGATGAAAGTCAGCAGCCAATTTTGCTTCGGTAAAATCCCTGGAGCAACAAACGGCAAGATGACAGTCGATAGTGTGATTAAGACAGCCGCGATCATGCTGGTCAGACTGACGATACTGGTCAAGAAAAGTACGACCAAAAAGATAATGATCGAATAAAGGAAGAAAATCGGATTGTAGCCTAAAAGCATACCGCCGCTGGTTGCGACAGCTTTTCCTCCTTTAAAGCCGGCAAAAATCGGAAATGTATGGCCGATGACCGCACATACTCCAAACCATAAGGGATTGATGGAGTGAGACAAACCGAAAAGTACAGGCAGGTAAGTTGCTAAAGCACCTTTTAACACATCCAAGATGAAAACGACACTGCCGGCGGTTTTTCCTAATACACGAAATGTATTGGTGGTCCCCATATTACCGCTTCCGTATTTTCTGATGTCTTTATGATAGAAAATTTTGCCGATCCATACACCGGACGGGATGGAACCTAGCAGGTATGCTGCAAGTAACAAAATAATAAGTTTCATGATAATCCTCTCTTCAGGTAACTAGAGCAATTTTAGCATGAATAAAAAAGCGGAACAACTAAAAAAAGGAATAAAAGGAACCAAAAAAACAAATGAGGTGACGAAAATGACATTTAAAAATCCTGATCAACAAACTATCGCTAACTATCTGCATGAAGCCAAAACGATCGCAGTGGTAGGTTTGAGCAACAATCCAGATCGAACAAGTTATCGGATCGCTGAGATCTTACAGCAAAAAGGATACCGCATCATTCCAGTCAATCCTGTGGTTGAAGGAGAGATCTTAGGAGAAAAAGTTTATGATCGTCTGCAAGATATTCCAGAACACATCGATATCGTGGATATTTTCCGCCGCAGCGAATTTCTTCCTGCGATCGCACAAGACTTTTTAGAGACTGATGCGAAAGTTTTCTGGGCACAGCTGGGGATCGAAAACGAAGAAGCAGCAGAAATCTTGCAATCTGCCGGTAGAAATGATATTGTAATGGACCGATGCATCAAGATTGAATTAGGAAAAATTTAAACTGGAACAGTTTAGCAAATGTAGGAAATAATAGCGTTGGTGAGTAAGGGAGAGAGGATGAAAAAAATCTGCTTCTCTCTTTTTTTCACGCTGTTTTTAGAGTATCATAGAAAATGGTGCGATAAAAAGCACAGTTCAAATGAAGGAGCGTTGAATTTGGCAAAAAAGAAAACCAACGAATATAATGACGCTTCGATCCAAGTCTTAGAAGGATTAGAAGCCGTTCGTAAAAGACCCGGAATGTATATCGGTTCAACAGATAGCCGCGGTCTGCATCATTTAGTATATGAAATCGTTGATAATGCGGTGGATGAAGCATTATCAGGTTATGGGAATGAAATAAATGTAACGATCAATCACGACAACAGTATCACTGTAGCCGATAGCGGTCGGGGGATGCCGGTAGGGATGCATAGTTCAGGGATCCCGACTGTAGAAGTCATTTTTACAGTGCTCCATGCTGGAGGAAAATTCGGACAAGGCGGTTATAAAACTTCCGGCGGATTGCACGGGGTCGGTGCCAGTGTCGTAAACGCACTATCTAAATGGCTGACTGTCACGATCGTCCGTGACGGTGTCGAATATCAGCAGGAATTTAAAAATGGCGGCAAACCAGCCGGCACATTGAAAAAAATCGGCAAGACCAGAAAGAAAAATGGAACGACAGTAACTTTTCTACCAGATGATACGATTTTTTCCACGACAAAATTCTCTTATGAGATTTTAGCGGAACGTTTGCGAGAGTCAGCATTCTTGTTGCGGGGCGTAAAAATCACTTTGACAGATCGTCGTGAGGAAGAAGTCAGCGAGACATTTCATTTTGAAGAAGGTATCAAAGAGTTCGTTTCTTATTTGAATGAAGAAAAAGATACACTGACACCAGTCGTTTATTTTTCAGGAGAAAAAGAAGGGATCGAAGTCGAGATCGCTTATCAATACAATGACGGGTATTCTGAAAATGTCCTATCTTTTGTTAACAATGTCCGCACAAAAGACGGCGGGACGCATGAAGCAGGGATGAAAGCTTCTATGACGAAAGCCTATAACGAATATGCCCGCAAAGTAGGGATCTTGAAAGAAAAAGATAAAAATCTTGAGGGCAGTGATTTTCGTGAAGGTCTTGCGGCGGTCCTTTCGATCCGTGTACCGGAGAACCTGTTGCAGTTTGAAGGACAAACGAAAGAAAAATTAGGAACACCAATCGCTAGAAATGCTGTCGACAATGTGATCGGCGAACAATTAGGTTTTTACCTTCAAGAAAACAGCGAAATGAGCCAAATGCTGGTGCGCAAAGCGGTCAAAGCACGAGAAGCACGAGAAGCAGCCCGTAAAGCCCGGGAAGAAAGCCGCAGCGGGAAAAAACGCAAGAAGGGCGAATCGCTGTTATCTGGTAAACTTACTCCAGCACAATCGCGAAATCCTAAACGCAATGAACTCTATCTGGTGGAAGGAGATTCTGCCGGCGGATCAGCAAAACAAGGCCGCGATCGGAAATTCCAAGCAATCCTGCCGTTGCGGGGGAAAGTTATCAATACCGAAAAAGCCAAGATGCAAGATATCTTGAAAAATGAAGAAATCAATACGATGATCTATACCATCGGTGCAGGTGTCGGCCCAGAGTTCTCCATCGAAGATTGCAACTACGATAAAGTCATTATCATGACCGATGCGGATACCGACGGCGCCCATATCCAAGTATTGCTTTTGACATTTTTCTATCGTTACATGAAACCTTTGATCGAAGCCGGTAAAGTATATATTGCACTGCCGCCTCTTTATAAAGTGTCAAAAGGTGTCGGAAAAAAAGCCGTAGTAGAATATGCTTGGACAGATGAAGAATTAGCCGCTGTTACGAAAAAAGTCGGCAAAGGCTACATGCTGCAACGCTACAAAGGGTTGGGGGAAATGAACGCCGAACAGCTTTGGGAAACGACAATGGATCCAGCTACCCGTACACTGATCCGAGTGCGGATCGATGACGCGGCACAAGCAGAGCGCCGGGTTACCACATTGATGGGTGATAAAGTTGAACCGCGCCGGAAATGGATCGAGCGTCACGTCCAATTTACTTTGGAAGAAGAAGGCAGTATCTTGGAACGCAAAGAAAATGAAACGGAAGCTGTTCCAGTTGAATTTGAAGAATCAAAAAAACAAGAAAATGAAACAAACGAAATAAATGAAGTCAAAGAAAACAATTTATTTGATGAATAGGAGGTGCCCTTCTTGGAACATCAACACGATATACAAGAATTAACATTAGAAGAAGTGATGGGCGATCGTTTTGGCCGTTATTCAAAATACATCATCCAGGAACGGGCATTGCCGGATATCCGGGATGGATTAAAACCTGTTCAACGCCGAATCTTATTTGCCATGAACAAAGACGGCAACACCTACGATAAAGGATTCCGCAAATCAGCGAAATCTGTCGGGAACATCATGGGGAATTACCATCCTCACGGCGATAGCAGTATCTATGAAGCAATGGTGCGCATGAGCCAAGATTGGAAACTTCGCGAAGTTTTGATCGAAATGCATGGGAACAACGGGAGCATGGATGGTGATCCGCCGGCTGCCATGCGGTACACGGAAGCTCGTTTATCAGAACTCAGCGGAGAAATGCTGAAAGATATCGAAAAAGATACCGTAGATCTTGTTTGGAACTTTGATGATACCGAAAAAGAACCGACTGTACTGCCGGCTAAATATCCAAATCTGCTGGTCAACGGTTCGACTGGAATCTCTGCCGGGTATGCCACAGAGATTCCTACTCATAATTTAGATGAAGTGATCAGCGGTACCATCTATCTGATCGATCATCCTAATGCGTCATTGGAGAAACTGATGGAATTTATTCCAGGACCGGATTTTCCTACTGGCGGTATCTTACAAGGTAAAGAAGAACTGAAAAAAGCCTACGAGTCTGGACGCGGCAAAGTGATTTTACGTTCACAAACACGGATCGAAGACATGAAAGGCAATAAACAACAGATCGTCATCACAGAGATTCCTTATGAAGTCAATAAGGCGACATTAGTGAAAAAAATGGATGAGGTCCGTTTGAACAAGAAAGTGGAAGGGATCGCAGAAGTTCGGGATGAAAGCGATCGGACCGGTTTGCGGATCGTTGTTGAATTGAAAAAAGATGTCAATGCGGAAGGTATCTTGAATTATTTATTCAAAAATACTGAACTGCAGATCAATTACAATTTCAACATGGTAGCTATTGATGAGATGCGTCCGCAGCAAGTCGGCTTGAAACGGATCTTGGAAAGCTATATAGAACATCGCAAAGATGTAGTCTTAAAACGCAGCCGCTATGAATTGGATAAAGCCCAAAAACGTCAGCATATCGTTGACGGCTTGATCAAAGCTTTGTCGATCTTAGACAAAGTGATCGCAACGATTCGCGGCAGTAAAGACAAAAAAGACGCGAAAAACAATTTAGTGATCCATCATGGATTTACTGAAGAGCAAGCAGAAGCGATCGTGACGTTACAATTGTACCGTTTGACGAATACGGATATCACTCAACTGCAAAAAGAAGCCAAGGACCTGCAGGAATATATCGCTGATCGCATCAAGATCTTGAATAATGAATCAGAATTGCTGAAAGTGATCAAAAAAGAATTGCGGGAAGTCAAAAAGAAATACGGCAATCCTCGTCTAACGAAGATCCAAGATAAGATCGAAGAGATCAAGATCGAAACAGAAGTCTTGGTGGCACAAGAAGATGTTGTTGTAGCTATCACTCATGACGGGTATATCAAACGCAGCAGCTTGCGCTCATACAGCGCCTCGAAGCCAAATGAGCTGGGAATGAAAGATGGCGACGCTGTTTTATTCACACAACAAGTCAACACGTTGGATCATTTATTGATCGTGACCAACCGCGGCAACATGATTTATCGTCCAGTCCATGAGCTTCCTGATCTGAAATGGAAGGACATCGGTGAACATATCTCCCAGACAATGATGAATCTTTCAATGGACGAATCGATTTTAGCGGTGTTCACTTATAAAGAACTTGATCCGCAAAAGAATTTTGTGATGATCACTAAAAAAGGTTTGATCAAGCAAACTCGGATGACTGAATTCGAACCGTGGCGGACGTATAAGAGTCGCCCGTTGTCCGTTGTCAAATTCAAAGACGCGCAAGACGAGTTGATCAACTGTTTCTTAGTGACACAAGATGATGCGATGGATGTCTTTTTAGTCAGCAACCGCGGTTTTGGATTGCGCTATCCATTAGCAGAAGTTCCGGTTATCGGTCCGAAAGCCGCAGGGGTCAAATCAATGAACCTAAAAGACGATGATGAGGTTGCAGGCGGACTGCTGGTTTATTCTGAAGGAGATACACCGATAGTCATCGTTACCCAACGAGGTGCTGTCAAACGCATGCTGGCACAGGAATTGAATCAGTTAGGACGAGCAAAACGGGGATTGATGGTTCTACGAGAATTGAAAAAGAACCCGCATCGTATCGTTTACATGGGATCAGGTGAAAATCGCCAATTGATTGTTCAAAATCAAAAAGGACAACAAGTGGAAATCAATACCAATGATTATCCTGTCAGCGATCGAACCTCCAACGGATCGTTTGTTATGGATGAAAAACAAGGCGGCACAATCATTGAGGTCCAAGAAATAAAAGATCCGGCGATCGAGTCAAATCAAACTGTTATATAGTTATATGCATCAGTCGCAATCTGTATCAATACAGATTGCGACTTTTTTGTCAAATAAAATGATTTTATTAAAATAGACGAAAAATAAATTCAAGCGTTCACATACGTTATTCCTTTAGCATTAAGGTTTTTTAAGGCTTTTATTTTTGCCGAGTGATATTTGTTCAAATAAATACAAGAAAATGCTTGCAAAGAACGTGTCTTGTGTTATACTTGCCTTGTAAAGCTGTTACATATTGAACAGAAAGATTAAGGAGGTCCATTAAATGGAACAATGGAATGGATTTAAAGGCACCATCTGGAAAGAAGAAGTCAATACTCGTGATTTTATTCAAACTAACTACACTCCATATGAAGGAAATGCTGATTTCTTAGCTGAGCCAACAGACGCTACAAAGACTCTTTGGAGCAAATTACAAGACCTACAAAAACAAGAACGCGAAAATGGCGGCGTACTTGACATGGAAGCTGACGTAGTATCTGCTGCAAATGCATACGGCGCTGGTTATATCGATGAATCATTGAAAGATTTAGAAAAAGTTGTCGGTATCCAAACTGACAAACCTTTGAAACGTGCATTCATGCCTTATGGCGGTATCCGCATGGCAGAAGAAGCTTTGGAAAGCTATGGTTACCAACCAAATCCTAAATTTACTGAAATCTTCACAAAATACCATAAAACACATAACCAAGGCGTTTTTGACGCTTATACTCCTGAAATCCGCGCGGCACGCCGCAACAAGATCATTACAGGTCTTCCTGACACATATGGTCGTGGACGGATCGTCGGTGACTACCGTCGTGTAGCATTGTACGGAATCGATTACTTGATGGAACAAAAATTCAAAGATCATGAAAACTGCGGACATGGACAATTCACAGATGAAGACATCCGCCTGCGCGAAGAAATCACTGATCAATACAATGCATTGAAACGCATGAAAGAAATGGCTGCTGCATACGGCTATGATATTTCTCGTCCAGCTGCAAACGCACAAGAAGCTGTTCAATGGTTGTACTTCGGTTACCTTGCAGCGATCAAAGAACAAAACGGTGCTGCAATGTCTATCGGACGTGTTTCAACTTTCTTGGATATCTATATCCAACGCGACTTGAAAAACGGAACATTGACTGAAGATGGCGCACAAGAATTGATCGACCACTTAGTAATGAAATTACGTATGGTGAAATTCGCGCGTATCCCTTCATATAACGAATTGTTCTCTGGCGACCCTGTATGGGCAACATTATCTATCGCTGGTATGGGCTTAGACGGCCGCACATTGGTAACGAAGAATGACTTCCGTTTCTTGCGTACATTGCAAAACATGGGTCCTTCTCCAGAACCAAACTTGACTGTTTTATATTCTTCTCGTTTACCACAAGGGTTCAAAGATTACGCTGCTAAGATCTCTATCGAAACATCTTCGATCCAATATGAAAACGACGATGTTATGCGTCCAGTATGGTTAGATGACTATGCGATCTGCTGCTGTGTATCAGCTACTCAAACTGGTAAAGAAATGCAATTCTTCGGTGCTCGCGCCAACCTTGCGAAAGCGTTGTTGTATGCGATCAACGGCGGGATCGATGAAAAATCAAAAGCACAAGTCGGCCCAGCATACCGTCCAGTTACTTCTGACGATGCATTGGATTACGATGAAGTGATGGCAAAATATGATGACATGTTAGAATGGTTGGCTGGAATGTATGTCAATACATTGAACATCATCCACTACATGCATGATAAATACTTCTATGAAGCAGCTGAATTGGCATTGATGGATACAAACTTGAAACGTACATTTGCTACAGGTATCGCTGGATTCTCACACGTTGTGGATTCATTATCTGCTATCAAATACGCAAAAGTTTACCCAGTCCGCGATGAAGACGGCTTAGTAATTGATTACAAGACAGAAGGCGAATTCCCTAAATATGGTAACGACGACAATCGTGCCGACGATATCGCTGTATGGTTATTGAAGACATTCATGGAAAAATTGGAACACTACCATACTTACCGTGATTCAGAACCAACAACTTCAATCTTGACGATCACATCAAACGTGGTTTATGGTAAAGCAACAGGTAACTTGCCAGATGGACGTCCTGCAGGCGCACCATTATCACCAGGTGCCAACCCATCTTATGGTGCAGAACAACACGGCTTGTTAGCTTCATTGAACTCATTGACAAAACTGCCTTACGAATATGCGTTAGACGGAATCTCAAATACACAAAGTATCAACCCAGACGCTTTAGGACATGACGAAGAAGAACAAATCGCAAACTTGTCCAGCGTATTGAACGGATACTTTGACCAAGGCGCACACCACTTGAACGTGAACGTCTTTGGTAAAGAAAAACTGATCGATGCAATGGAACATCCAGAAAAAGAAGAATACGCAAACTTCACGATTCGTGTTTCTGGATATGCAGTTAAATTCATCGACTTGACTCGTGAACAACAATTAGACGTTATCAGCCGTACATTCCACGAAAAAATGTAGGCACGTCATTTTGTGAATAGTACAAAACGAAGGCGGATGGACGGAGTTCTATTCGCTTTCGTTTTTTTAGATAAAGGAGGAGCTGTTTATGACAACAGTGACTGAACAACCGATTATTGGCAATATCCATTCTACAGAAAGTTTTGGTTCCGTTGATGGACCTGGTGTTCGCTTCATCGTCTTTATGCAAGGATGCCGGATGCGCTGCCAATTTTGTCACAATCCAGATACATGGAAAATCAATGATCCAAAAGCAAAACAACGGACAGCAGAAGATGTATTGGAAGAAGCGCTGCATTATAAAAGCTATTGGGGAGAAAAAGGCGGGATCACCGTCAGCGGCGGCGAACCATTACTGCAAATCGATTTTTTGATCGATCTTTTCAAAAAAGCCAAAGCGCTGGGAATCAATACAACACTAGATACGTGTGGAAATCCATTTACCCGTAAAGAACCATTCTTTTCTAAATTTAACGAATTGATGGAGTATACGGACCTGATCTTATTTGATATCAAACAAATCGATGACCATAAACACCGGGAATTGACAGGTCAAACCAATAGCAACATCTTGGAAATGGCTAAGTATTTATCTGAGATCAATAAACCTGTTTGGATCCGCCACGTATTGGTTCCTTTCCGTAGTGATTTTGATGAATTTCTGATTCGTTTGGATACCTTTATCAAGTCATTGAACAATGTTGATAAAGTAGAAATCCTTCCTTATCATACGATGGGCAAATACAAATGGGAAAAATTAGATCTGGCATATCCGCTAGATGGAATCGAACCGCCAACAGAAGACCGTGTTCAAAATGCCAAGGAATTACTGCACACAAGTGATTACACAGGTTATTTGACGAGATAAGATACAGCAGGAAAGAGGAGATTTTTATTGAATCTTTCCTGTTTTTTGCTATCATTAGAATGAAGTGAATAAAAAGGAGCGAATCACATGTCAAAAGTTTTAGTTTTCGGTCATCAAAATCCAGATACCGACGCGATCGGTGCAGCCATCGCCTTTGCACATCTTCAAAAAGAATTAGGGGTAGAAGCAGAAGCTGTGGCTTTGGGAACACCTAGTGAAGAAACACAATATGCATTGGATCATTTTCAATTAGAAGCACCACGAGTTGTTGAAAAAGCGAACGGTGAAACAGAAGACGTTATGCTGGTAGATCACAACGAATTCCAACAAAGTATCTCAGATATCAAGGACCTGAACATTTTATCAGTCGTTGACCATCATCGGATCGCTAACTTCGAAACGGCTAATCCTTTATACTATCGTGCAGAACCTGTAGGCTGTACTAGTACGATCGTTTTAAAAATGTATAAAGAAGCGGAAATCGAAGTACCAAAAGCAATCGCTGGTATCATGCTGTCAGCGATCATTTCCGATACATTATTATTCAAATCACCAACTTGTACCAAAGAAGATGTAAATGCTGCAACAGAACTTGCTGCCCTTGCAGAAGTCGATCTTAACAGCTATGGTTTAGAAATGCTGAAAGCCGGTACTAATTTAGGAGACAAATCTGTAGAAGAACTTTTGGATCTGGACGCGAAAAGTTTCCCAATGGGCGACAACAATGTGCGGATCGCGCAAGTCAATACAGTCGATCTGAATGAAGTATTTGAACGTCAAGCAGAGTTAGAAACTGCGATGGCTGCCGCAAACAAAGACAATGGGTATGATCTCTTTTTATTAGTTGCTACAGATATTTTAGAAAGCAATTCGGAATTGTTGGTTGTTGGTAAAGCGACAGATAAAGTCGAAGAAGCTTTCCAAACGACATTGGATAATAACCGCGCATTGTTAAAAGGTGTAGTTTCTCGTAAAAAACAAGTTGTACCTCAATTAACAGAAGCTTTTACAAAATAGAATTTTAGGGATCGTGACATAACTCAACGCTGATCAGACATCCAAAAAGTATCACAGAGCTTCCATAAAATGATAATCTGCTGAAAGTTGCAGGTCATTTCTGGGATATGTAAGAGGATGGAGATAGCTGGGGGAGATGTCATGATCTCTTTTTTAGAGACAAGGAGCGCTTATGCAATTTTTTTATCAAAAAACGGAGCGGTTCGTTCATGACGACCGCTTTGCCAAATTAGTTGAACACATCCAAGGACCTCAAGCGCCGACATTGCGACAATTAAAGGCAGCTTTTCCGGATCCGGGATTTGAAAAGTTTTTGGATAAACTTATTGAGCATGAACTGATCGTAAGAAAAGAGCGACGTTACTATCTGGGATTTCCGATTTATTCGCAAAAGGAGATACAAGCACAGCAAGAACAACTGGAAACCAGCAGATTTTTTGGGGAAACAGATACGAACCAATTATTGCTGAGCATATACGAGCAGATCAAAAAGAAAACCTATTTTTTTGCGGTAGAAGATGGAATCCGGCTGCCTGCGTTTTATCAAGTGGGAAATAAAACACTGCAGTTTTATACAGTCAGTTATCAGAACACTTCTGAAACAAGTCTTCCGATTTATTTTACAAACAATCGCAACGGGGAAGAGGACCTCAACGATCCGCAACTGCAGCAAATGATCGGTGATGTCAACGAAGAGTATTTCTTTGATCAAGTTGCTGTCATTTTAGAAAAAATTCCTAACAAAAGAATACGAAGAAGTATTTTTTTAGAAGCATTGCTTGAAACAAAAATGATCAAGCCGCAAGATACAAGCTACCAATTGTTGATTCCCGTCATTCCAGAAAAAGCAGAGACCGATTTTCCAGAAGTTGAGTCACTATCTGTACTTCAACTTTTTCTTTTAGCTGATTTATTGCTGTCAAAACAAGAACTTCAACAGATTAATTTTATTGTTTTGTCTCCGATTTCAGAGGGATGAAATAAGCAAGAATATTAAAAAATTAAATAATGATGATTAAAATTAGAATATAACAAGCGTCCTGATTGAAATTGCCATTTTTTGTTGCTATCATAAACATAGTACTCAATGAAGGAGCGTTTTGTGATGGAAAGTGTTAAGGAGAATTTAAAGAAAAAACAGAAAAATGGCGAAGTAATCACATTTGTAGCTAAAGAAGAAATAGGGAAAGCTCGTAAGGAATTGCAGGTCAGCGGTTTTGATGATGCAAAATTTTCAGATGGTGAGTTGATCCTAGCTATCAGACATAAAAAATCGCTATGTGCGGCAACAGTTGTCCCAGTGATCTTAGATTGGCTCATCGAAAAGAACTTTATTTTGTCTGGTTCGCAAGCTATCAGTTATCTTCATGATAAAACAAGAGGGAATAACGAACGGATGAGATACCAAGTGGTTGGCGAGATCGATTTTGACACGGAAGGCAATTACTTTTTAGTGGTAGCTACTAGTGGGAAAAAGAAGATCGAGAGCATGTACAAAGTTTACACTGGCGGGCAGGTCAAAGAATTGTGGGCAAACAATTAGTATTAAAAATAAAGACGAACCTCTTTTGCAAGTGATGGGACAAAATCCGCCATTTGCAAAAGAGGTTTTTGTATCAAAAAGTTTGATCTCGCTTGTATTTTTCAAACTTTTATCAATGAATACTGGAAGTCAAAAAAAAGCTGATTTGCTTTTCTCTGCAAATCAGCTTTTTTTGACTTCCTTTATTATTATCATAATTTTATTGTGCGGTTCGGGATTTTGAACTGTAAACGAACACTGTAAGAGTAGCGATCACGATCACATCGACCAAAAGACTTCCAGTATTTGGTAACGTAAATTCAGACAGAACCAATGTGTAAAGGATGCTGCCGATATAAACGACTAAGCAAGCAAGGATCACTAACGCATAGAATAAGTATTGTTGTCGATTCAAAAAATTTATTAAATAGAAAAATAACGACATTATTACAAGGATCAGTTGAATACCCGCTAAAACAAGATAAACAAAGGAATTTGGATCGAAAATCAAGACGAAGCTTCGTAAAGTAAGCAGGACCTGACAGGCGATCATTAATTTTGTCGCTTCAACGAAACCATCGCTGAATATTTGTTTGAAATAAAAAAACAGACTGATACTGAATAAATTACCTAGCAGAATAAAGGTATGGAGAAAGAAATCCGAACCTCCTATCGTCTGATACTTGACGGAATAAACCGGATCAGAAAAAAGCAATGAGAAAGTTTGCTGCGTCAATACTATATGAAACAAGAAGGAAATGATAGCAATCACACCGCTGCCAAGTAATATTCGCTTTAATAATTTTTCTTTATGAATGACTGTACACCTCCAATCATCAACCAAATAAGACTTCATACATAATGATAACAAAATGATAAAAATTTGTCGATTCTTTCACATATAAAAACAATAAAGGATCAGTATATAGAAAGAAATCCCTGAAATACTGCCTGTTAAGATTAAAAACCTCCCAACAATAGATGAGAAATACTCTTTCAGAGCTGCTCTTCAACATTGGGAGGATCATTTCATATTCGTCTTGTCTAGAATGATTTTAGTGCCGTTTTCTGCTAGCTGCCGACTTTTTTCTGCCGTTTCCGGACGCGTTTCGTCCAAAAACCGCCGGAAATATACTTCGGCTCATAAGAAATAATAAATGCTCGTTCTTCGACTTCTTTGATCAGGCGGTATAAGTCCCGTTCGCTTTTTCGAGGGGAAAGGATCTCTAACACCATTCGTTCTCCTTCTAATCCTTGGGCGAATGTTTGTGTCACACCATAGCCGTTTTCTCGCAGAATCTTCGGCAGACTTCTTTCTTCTTCGGTATTGGATGGTAAGATCGCTGTGACCATGATATAGCCCAATGCCAATGCATCTTCGATCTTGATACCCACGCTGATCCCTATTGCATATCCTAACGCGTAAACAAATAGATTGATAGGATTATCCAATCGATCAAGAACCATTGACAACCCTACGATATAAATGATGATCTCAACCATGCTTACTAAGGGAGCGATCAAACGATAGCCCTTCATTGTCAGCAAAAAGCGTAAGGTATTCAATGTGATGTAAGC
Source organism: Enterococcus mediterraneensis (assembly GCF_900604485.1). Classification (NCBI taxonomy): domain Bacteria; kingdom Bacillati; phylum Bacillota; class Bacilli; order Lactobacillales; family Enterococcaceae; genus Enterococcus; species Enterococcus mediterraneensis. Next base: position 312,679 of record NZ_UWOP01000001.1, on the reverse strand, counting down.
AAAATTGATAAAGAAGATCATCAATAATATTTTGATATCCAAGCTTTCGTTGCTCCTTTCTGTCTGTCAATCCAACCATCAGTATATCAAAAAAAGAATGGAAACAAAAGCTTTTAAGACAAGGAGCAGTGAGGAAAATGAGTCTTGTAAAAAAGAAAATGTAATATAATAAAAGATTGTTTTTTGCGATGTATGGTCCGAAAATAACAGATAAATAAAGAACGTTTTTTAACTGAAAACTAATCTTATGTTTTGTAATACTATATTTTTCTCATCTTTTACCATTTTTTGTGATATGTATATTTGTTGGTATAAAAAAAATATTGTTCGTATTATATTAAAAATATAGACTTTAATAACCGAACAAAAACTTGTAAGCGTTTGTTTTATTTTATAAAGATATAAAAACCGAAAACATTCAAAAAAACACAAAAAAATTATGGTTTAAATTATCACAAAAATGAGAAATGTGTTATTCTATTATTAGAAAACAAAAACAGAGTTATTTATAACAAATTTAGTATCTACAACATATTTTTTAGGAAAGGAAACGAGTATGGCGGAAAAAGGAAGAGAACAGGTAATCGAAGATGCTGAAGCACGATTCCTTACAGGTGAAAATTTTTACAGCCAACATCTACTGGGGGCTCATTACATAAAAGATCGCTATGTCTTTCGCGTTTGGGCGCCAAATGCGCAACAAGTTTGGCTAGTAGGTGATTTCAATGGATGGGATGATTCTTTGCCGATGGAGCGGCGGGAAACATCCGGTATTTGGGAGATCGAAACGACGATCCCCCAAGAAGGACAGCTTTATAAATTTAAAGTAAGACAAGCTAATGGACGTGAAATCTTCAAAATCGATCCATTTGCGATCCGTTATGAAAAACGTCCTGGTGACGCGGCAGTCCTCTATACGATTTCTGAAAAGAAATGGAAAGACGGACTGTGGCAAGGAAGAAAAAAACGCTCCAGTACATTCAAACGTCCTCTGAATATCTACGAAGTGCATGCAAGTTCATGGAAGCATCATGATGACGGCACGCCTTATACCTTCAAAGAGCTGAAAGAAGAATTGGTTCCTTATGTTAAAGAGATGGGCTACACCCATGTTGAATTTATGCCTCTGATGGAACACCCGCTTGGAACATCTTGGGGTTATCAGCTGATTGGTTATTTTGCATTAAGTTCTTATTATGGAACGCCGGAAGAATTTCAAGATTTTGTGGAAGAATGTCATAAGAACAATATCGGGGTTTTTGTGGATTGGGTACCAGGACATTTTTGTATCAATGATGATACTCTTCCTTATTACGATGGGACACCGACATTCGAATATGAAGATCCGGATCGCGCCAATAATATTCGCTGGGGTTCCATCAATTTTGATCTTGGAAAACCGCAAGTCCAAAGTTTTCTGATTTCAAGCGCGTTATTTTGGATCGAAATGTACCATATTGACGGAATCAGAGTCGATGCGGTATCCAATATGATCTATCGGGATTATGACGAAGGACCATGGACACCGAATTCAGAAGGCGGCAATCGGAATTTTGAGGGCTATTATTTCTTGCAAAAATTAAATGCGGTGATCAAGCTGGCACATCCTGCTGTGATCATGATGGCAGAAGAAAGCTCTTCAGAAACGAAAATCACAGGAATGATCGAAACCGGAGCGCTAGGTTTTGATTACAAATGGAATATGGGATGGATGAACGATGTCTTGCGTTTTTATGAAATGGATCCGCTTTTCCGAAAAAATCATTTCAATCTGATGACATTTTCCTTTATGTATATGCGCAATGAGAATTATATTTTGCCGCTTTCACATGATGAAGTCGTTCATGGCAAGAAGAGTCTGATGCATAAGATGTGGGGAGACCGCTATAAACAATTTGCACATTTGCGGAATCTTTACACGTTCATGATGACCCACCCCGGGAAAAAATTGCTCTTTATGGGCAGTGAGTGGGGCCAGTTTTTAGAGTGGAAATATGATCATGGACTGGAATGGATCGATCTGGAAGATGAAATGAACGCCAAAATGCTTCATTTCACACAAGTTGTCAACGCACTTTATAAGGAAGAAAAAGCACTGTGGGAATTGGAAGATACAGAACAAACCATCGAGATCATCGATGCAGATAACACGACAGACAGTGTTTTGAGCTTTATTCGAAAAGGCAAAACTAAAAAAGACTTTTTAGTAGTTGTTCTCAATTTGACTCCGGTCGAACGACATGATTTTGTGGTCGGTGTACCTTATAAAGGCACCTATCGTGAGATCCTCAATACAGAAATGGCAGAATACGGAGGCACGTGGACTAAGCCGAATGAATTATGCGAAACCGAAGAAATAGAATTCAAACAATTTCCATATCAAATCAAAACGATCTTACCGGCATTAGGGGCATTGATCTTGCGTCCTGAAACGATAAATGTTCGTGGGAAACGATCAAAAAAAATCAATGAATAGGATCATGAAAGGGGGCAGGTGATTTTTCACCGCAATAAAATGAAAACAGAAATGTTAGCTATGATCCTCGCAGGAGGACAAGGAACTAGACTAGGGAAGTTGACGAAAAATATTGCCAAACCGGCAGTACCTTTTGGAGGAAGATATCGAATCATTGATTTCGCATTGAGCAACTGCGCGAATTCAGGTATCAGAAATGTTGGCGTGGTAACACAGTATCAGCCGTTAGCGTTGAACGATCACATCGGTAACGGGGCAAGTTGGGGATTAGACGGTATAAATACCGGCGTTACGATCTTACAACCTTATTCCAGTTCAGAAGGCAGCAAATGGTTTGAAGGGACTGCCCATGCGATCTATCAAAATATCGCTTATATCGATCAGCTGGATCCGCAGTACGTGTTGGTATTATCTGGCGACCATATCTACAAAATGGATTACGAAGCGATGTTAGAAGAACATAAAGAGAAAAACGCTTCGTTGACTGTCGGTGTGTTGGAAGTTCCATGGAAAGAAGCATCGCGATTCGGGATCATGAATACAGATGAAAATGATCGGATCATTGAATTTGATGAAAAACCAGAACATCCGAAGAGCAACTTGGCTTCTATGGGGATCTATATCTTCAACTGGGGTCGATTGCGAAACGTCTTGACCAGCAGTTATGCAAAAGACGGACAAATGATCGACTTTGGGAAGCATGTCATCCCATCCTATTTAGAAAGCGGAGAAAATGTCTTTGCTTATCGCTTCTCAGGCTATTGGAAAGATGTGGGAACGATCGATTCATTGTGGGAAGCCAGCATGGAATTCATTGATCCGGCGATGGAATTAGGGATCCGGGATAAAAACTGGCGGGTCTTTTCGAGAAACACCATCTCGCCGCCGCATTTCTTGACCGAGACCGGCTCAGCTAAAAATTCATTGATCGTTGACGGTTGTTATGTAGCCGGAAATGTGGAGAATAGTATTTTATCGGCAGATGTCCAGATAAAAGAAGGAGCGGAGATCTCTGACAGTGTGGTTATGCCAGGGGCAACGATCGGTAAAAATGTTAAGATCCACCGCGCGATCATCGGTGAAAATGCGATCGTCGGCGACGGTGCTGAAATTGACGGCAGCGATGAGATCGCTGTAGTCGGCTATTCTGAAGTAATCGGGGTGACAGTAGATGAAGACTAAACATATGTGTGCAATTTTAGGAAATCTCAATCAATATGAAGACCTTCTTCCATTGACGGAACATCGGCCATTGGCGACATTGCCGTTTGACTGTAAATATCGTTTGATCGATTTTGCGCTCTCCAGTATCGTCAACGCGAATATCAGCTCTGTGTTCATGATGTTCAATGAAGGAGAAACGCAATCTGTTTTCGATCATATCGGCGGCGGGAAAGAGTGGAATTTGGACGGAGTTAGAAACCGTTATTTCATTCATGTCTATCAGGATCTTTTAAAACAAAAAGAAGAAACTGAAAACTACTATGCAACAATAATCGACTTTTTGGAAAAATCCAAAACAGAATATACTGTATTTATGGGCAGCAAGATGCTATGCAATATTGACTTGCGGGCGGTGCTGAAGATCCATCAGGTACAGAAAAATGACATGACTGTCGTTTATAAACGTATCCAGCGTGATCAAGTATATCCTACTGATATCGTATTGAAGCTGGGAGAAGGCGGCAAGATCGATAGTGCAGCCAAGGCTGAAGACATCGAGCTGGGAGAAACCGTCAATCTTTGTGCGGATATTTATATCATCCAAACAGATCAACTGATCAAAGCGTTGAAAGAAGGACAAAAAGTCGGTACACCGGTAAACTTGGAAACATTCTTGCGGGGACATATCACTGAATTGAAAAGCTCGACTTATGAATATACGGGTTATTTAAGCAATATCCATGACGTTCCGTCTTATTATCAAGCGAACATGGATATGTTGAATCAACGACAATTCAGCTCATTGATGTATTCCAGCCAGAAGGTCTACACGAAACTGAAAAACGAAGTGCCGACTTACTACGCTACAACCTCAGATGTTAAAAACAGCCAATTTGCCTCTGGTTGTGTAGTGGAAGGAAAAGTCCATCGTTCATTGATCTCCCGCAGTACAACCATCGCAAAAGATGCAGTTGTAGAAGATACCATTCTTATGACGAACAATGAAATTTGCGAAGGCGCTGTTGTGCAATACGCGATCTTAGATAAAAACGTAATCGTCGATCCTGGTGTAAAAATCATTGGTACCCCGGAAAAACCGATGGTGGTCAAAAAAGGAGCACATGTGACAGCTGACATGATGGTTGACGCACTTGAGGAGAACAAAGCATGAAAGTACTATTCGCTTCAGCAGAATGCGCACCCTTTTTTAAAACGGGAGGATTAGGTGATGTGGCGGGAGCATTGCCGAAAGAGTTGCAAAAAAAAGGGATCGATATCCGTGTCGTATTGCCTTATTATCCAAAAATGCCAGAGCAATATAAAGAACAGTGTCAAGACTTGTTTTCCTTTTATGTAGAAGTGGGCTGGCGTCATCAATATTGCGGAGTCAAGCAGCTGATATTACAAGGCGTGACCTATTATTTTATTGATAATCTTTACTACTTTGATCGCGATGGTCTGTACGGATTCTATGATGATGGCGAACGATTCGCCTTCTTCCAGCAAGCATTGATCGAGATGATGGAGCGGGTGGACTTTATTCCAGATGTCCTGCATGTTAACGATTATCACACAGCGATGGTTCCATTTTTATTGAAAGAAAAATATCGCTGGATCCAAGCCTATCAAAATATCCGTACCGTCTTGACGATCCACAATATCGAATTTCAAGGGAAATACAGTGGCGATATGCTGCCTGATTTATTTGGTGTAGGGATGGAACGTTATGAAGATGGGACTGTCCGTCTGGATGACTGTTTGAACTTTATGAAATCCGGAATTCTTTACGCAGACCGCGTAAATACAGTTAGTCCTTCTTATGCAGAAGAAATCAAAACACCGGAATTCGGCTGCGGACTTGATGTGATCTTGCGGATGGAAGCTGGAAAATTACGAGGTATCGTAAATGGAATCGATTATGAGCTCAATGATCCTGAAAACGATCCGTCGTTAAGCTATCATTTTTCAAGTACTGATCTGTCTGGTAAAGCTAAAAACAAGCAAGAACTGCAAAAAATCATGGGACTTCCAGTGAAAAAAGATGTTCCGCTGATCGCAGTGGTCAGCCGGCTGACGTATCAAAAAGGTTTCAACCTTGTACTAGATGAATTCCAAAACTTGATGGATATGGATGTCCAGTTTGTTTTATTAGGCACTGGTGATCCGCATTTTGAAAATACTTTCCGCTATTTTGCGGAAAAATATCCGGAAAAATGTGCGGTCAATATTACGTTTGATGTCAAGCTAGCACAAAAAATCTATGCTGGATCAGATATCTTTTTGATGCCGTCTGCCTTTGAACCCTGCGGATTGTCTCAAATGATGTCTATGCGCTATGGTACATTGCCGATAGTCCACGAGATTGGAGGCTTGAAAGATACCGTTGAACCTTTCAACCCTGTGACTGGTGAAGGAACTGGATTCGGGTTTGCTGAATTTTCTTCCTATCAATTTTTACAAGCCGTGAAAAAAGCGGTGGAGTTGTATCACTCTTCTCAAGAAGCGTGGCATAAACTGGTTCTGCAAGCAATGTCTCGTGATTTCAGCTGGGAAACTTCTTCTGAAAATTATGTGACATTGTATCAAGAATTGACAGGACAAAGTTAAAAAAATATATGAAGTCTAAGAGGATGTGCATTGGTATTGATCGATGTCCATCCTTTTTGCTAAAAGGAGCGAAGTAAGCTGTGTTATCGAAAAAGAAATTTAAGAGTGAGATGCGTCAACGGCTGAGGGAAAAATATGCAATGGAGATCGAAGACGCTTCATCGCAAGAGTTGTTCAATGTTTTAGGCAGTGTCATCAAGGCTTATTATTCGGATAGTTGGCGGCAAAGCTGGAAAAGTTATCTGGCGAATGAAGACAAACAGGTATATTATTTTTCCATCGAATTTTTACCAGGGAAAATGTTGAAAAGCAATCTGTTGAACCTGGGCATATTGGATGTCGTTTCTGAAGGTCTGGCGGAAATGGAAATCGATTTGGAAGATTTGGCAAATGTAGAAAAAGATATGGCCTTAGGGAATGGCGGATTAGGCCGCTTAGCTTCTTGTTTTATGGACTCCATCGCTTCTTGCGGTCTTCCGGGAAATGGCAATGGCATCCGCTATGATTATGGTTTGTTCAAACAACGTTTCGTAGATGGATATCAAGTGGAATTGCCGGATGAATGGCTCAGCAGCGGCAATGTCTGGGAAGTCCGCAAAGAAAGCAAAGCAGTAGATATCCAGTTTTCCGGAGACGTTTGGATGGTGCCTGACGAAGAAGGACATTTAAAACCGGTTTATAAAAATCAGCGTATTTTGCGAGCGGTCCCTTATGATACAGCGATGATCGGATACCAAAACAAACGTGTGAATACCATGCGCTTGTGGGGAATTGAGATCCCGACTTCTGAAGAAGAAAAATATACCAGTATCCAAGATCGAAGACAGTTTGAAGATTTGACAGCTGTCTTGTATCCCGACGATTCCAATGAAAGAGGGCGTTTAGTCCGGTTGGCACAAGAATACTTTTTTGTTTCAGCTGGAGTTCAAAGTATCTTGCGCTACTATTTGAAATTGAAAAAGCCCCTCAGCTGTTTGAGTGAGTATGTCGCGATCCATATCAATGACACTCATCCGGCGTTATGCGTTCCTGAAATGATGCGACTGTTGCTGGATGAGCATGGATTGTCTTGGGAACAGGCATGGGAGATCACTGTCAAAGTTATGAGTTATACCAATCACACGATCATGGCAGAAGCGCTGGAAAAATGGCCAATCCATCTGATGCGCTCCCTTTTGCCGCGGATGTATCAAATCATCGAAGAAATCGATCGACGCTTTGTGGAGAAAAAGAAATTGGCTTATGGCAGTGATCTGGTGGAACGTACCCGTATCATCCAAAACGATCAGGTCCATATGGCGCATCTTGCGATCATCGGCAGTCACAGCACAAACGGTGTCGCGAAGCTCCACTCGGAACTATTGAAACAAGTCGTACTCCACGATTTTTATGAGATTTATCCTGAACGCTTTAACAATAAAACAAACGGTATCGCAGAACGCCGCTGGATGCAGTTGGCCAACGAGCCGTTATCCCATGTCTTAGATAAACATATCAAAAAATCATGGCGAAAAAATCCTGAAGATCTGCGGTTATTGCTGAATTATTTAGACGATCCTCAAGTATTGAAAGAATTAGCGGCTGCCAAATTACAAAACAAAGAGGCACTGGCTCGTTACATCAAAGAAACCACCGGCATCAAGGTCTTACCGACTGCGATCTTCGATGTCCAGATCAAACGGCTGCATGCTTATAAACGGCAATTATTGAATTTATTGCATATTTTAAAATTATATTTTGAATTAAAAGAAAATCCCGATACAGCGATCCATCCCCGCGTCTTTATTTTTGGCGCTAAAGCGGCGCCTAGTTATACGTATGCCAAAGCGATCATCAAAGTGATCAATGAGGTAGGCAATATGATCAATAACGATCCAGCAATCGGTGACCGTTTGAAAGTCGTCTTTTTAGAAAACTACAATGTGAGTTTAGCAGAACGGATCATTCCGGCCGCGGATGTCAGCGAACAGATTTCTCTTGCTTCAAAAGAAGCATCAGGAACCAGCAATATGAAACTGATGTTGAACGGAGCGATCACCATCGCGACCCTTGACGGTGCCAATATTGAGATCAGAGATGCGGTAGGAGAAGACAATATCGTAATATTCGGGCTGACGGAGCAAGAAGTTTATGCTTACTATGAGAATCAAGACTATTCTGCATTGAAAATCTATGAAGAATCACCAGTGCTGCAAAAGATATTGAATGCTTTTGTCGATGGTACGATTCCAAATATCGAGTTTGAAGGTCGTGAGATTTTTGATTCACTGATCAAGTACAACGACGAATACTTTTTACTGCGGGATTTTGATGCTTATTGTCAGGCACAAGCAAAAATCAATGAATGGTATCAGGATCCTCAGCAATGGCAACAAAAAAGTTTGATCAATATCGCTAATGCTGGACGCTTTTCAGCAGACGACACTGTCCTCCGTTATGCTGAAGATATCTGGCAGCTGAATCCAGTCCTGAAAGCGGCAGAAAAGGAACCAAGATAATGAAGATCTACTACGATCCTTGGCGGACAGAACACAAAGAACCTTTTGGCGCAGTCATGGATAGAGACTTTGTCAAATTCTCGATTACCATCGCTGAAACAGCTGTCGAAGCGGCTTATCTGGTGATCCATAAAGATGCGCAAGAACCAGACTATATCCAGTTGGAAAACTACGGTACGGATCGCTATTGTTATGATTTTTTCGTCAATGAGGGAGTGGGACTTTACTTCTATCATTTTGAGATCCATCTTCGTAAAGAGAATCAACTGGAAAAGATCTATTACGGGAGAAATGAACAAGGTGAAAATACTTGCTTTCTGTCTAAAGAAGCAGTTCACGAGTATCAATTGACCTGTTGTCAAAAAAAAGAAAAAGCACCGAAATGGTATCGTGACGCGGTTTTTTATCAAATATTTCCAGATCGTTTTTTTAATGGAAATCCTGATGGACGTGTCAATGCGCCTAAATCGAATACTTTCTTGTATGGAAGGATGCAAGATGATCCTTTATATATCAAAAATCAAGAAGGAGAGATTCTGCGTTGGGATTTTTATGGCGGCAATCTAAAAGGAATCATCAAAAAGATTCCCTACTTAAAGGAATTAGGAGTTACAGCCATTTATTTGAATCCGATTTTTGAAGCCAACAGCAATCATCGATATGATACAGGCGATTTTTTGAAAATCGACGAGATCTTGGGTGATGAATCTGATTTCAATGAGTTGATCGCAGCACTTCATGAAAATGAGATGCATTTGGTTTTAGACGGTGTTTTCAATCATGTGGGCAAAAACAGCCGCTATTTCGATTACGATGGCAGTTACGGAAAAATCGGCGCCTATCAATCGACGGAAAGTCCTTATTTTGACTGGTTCAAATTTGAAGAGTATCCGGAAAAGTACAAAGCTTGGTGGGGCATCAAAGATTTGCCGGAAATCGCAAAAGAAAATCCTGATTTTCAAGATTTTATTTATGGAACGCACAGCGTTTTGGATAAATGGAATCAACTGGGCGTAGATGGTTGGCGCCTAGATGTGGCGGATGAATTGCCGGATTATTTTATTCAAGGGATCCGGAAAAACCTTGATCGATACAAAGACAAGATTTTGATTGGGGAAGTTTGGGAAGACGCTTCAAATAAAATCGCCTATCAGCAACGTCGCCAATATATCCTAGGCGATCATTTGCATAGTGTGATGAACTACCCGTTGCGTACAGTGATCATTGATTTCTTGAAGAGAGACTGTTCACCAAGAGACGCGGCGAAGATATTGACGCAGTTGGAGGAAAATTATCCGACAGATATTTTTTATAATAACTTCAATAATATCGGGACTCATGATACACCTCGGATCTTATCGGAATTAGAAGGAGACAAACAAAAACTTGATCTCGCGTTTGCTTTTTTGACCTTTATGCCAGGCATACCATGTATCTATTATGGTGATGAAGCTGGACTGACAGGGGGAAAAGATCCGGAAAACCGCAAATTTTTCCCGTGGGAACAAATCGATGAGGAATGCTATGGAAACTGTCAGAGATGGCTGCAAATGCGAAAAGACCATGTATTACTCAGACAAGGTGACTTTCGTTTGCTCTTTTGTAATGAGCTGTTGCTGATCTTACGCTATGATCAGGAGAATTATCTGATGGCAGTCTTTAATCCAACAGAAGAAGAGCAAATCTTGAAAAAACAGCAAATACAAAGTCTGCGCGATCTGCCGTTTTCCTTAACAACATTGGACCTGCCGGAGCAGTCAATCCATCCGAAAGCAATTCAAGTTTTCTCAGGTCGGTTCTGACAAAGAAAATTACAACTAAAAATTTTTATGTTATGATAGAGAAAAGTGTGGCAAAGGATGAACTGAGTATGAGTAATTTTTTAGAAATCAAACGCAAGCATTTTCGTTTCCCAGCATTTTCCGATGAAGAAGGTGTGAAAATCCAACGCGAAAGCAAACGAAAACTCTCGTATGGTGATGACTGGATTTTAACAGAAACTGCTAAAGAAACGGAGAGCTATCAAGGTTATTCGTCCTTTCAAACCGGTTATCCAGAATCTCACGAAGAACGTGCGTTGCGTCGTTCCCGCAAAGCGACTGCTGAAAAACAAGGACACACGGTTCGTCAGCAAGAAGAGTTAAAGAAACATCGGGAAAATCTGCCGGATTATAATAAGCGAATCCAACCAGAACCGACAGCGACAGGACGAACATCACTATTTGGCGAAAACCAGCGTCGTTCGACCTATAAAGTAAAAAACAAACCACAGGAAAAAGCAGAAAACACAGTGAAAAAGGAGTATTCCGGTCGTTCGTATTTTGTTCCTAAATATATACCGGCTTCGATTATTCCGGATGAAAAAAAAGATGATATCTCTCAAGAAGCGCTGATCGAAGCGATGAGCAAACCGCAAGCCAGCTATCTTTTATTTGACACAGAACCCGCTGCCTATCAGGAAAAGAAAGACACTGATCCAAGTGTCCGCAAATTCAATCATTCAGAAGTCCAAATGACTCGCAGCCAATACCGCCGTTCTGCAAAAGAGGAAAAGAAGCGTTCGATCCTAGATCGTTCGTTAAAAGGCATGATTGAAGATGGAGCAAATGAGCTGCCCAAAAATGGTTATTTTAAATAAAAAGGCTAGCATATCAACCGAAAAAGGGACTATCTATAGGATTAGATAGTCCCTTTTTCGGTTGATATGCTGCACTTGTATCACAGCCTTTTTCTGTTAGACAATGATCTTGCGTTGGGATTCTTTGATGCCGTAGATTTTTTTAGTGGTTTCGCCATTCCAATAAAGCATCTGTCGGCCTTTATTTTTCATCAAAGTAAGAAGAAGTTCTTTGATAGTCAATGGAGCTTTCTCATGTTCTGCATAAAGGATCAAATTTCCATCTTGATCGGCTTTGATGGTTGTAAATGGAATCAGCTGACTTTTTTGAAAGTAGATGCCGATATACGCTTGATCTTGTGGGATGATGGATAATGTCGTCAATAATTCACTTGCCCGCACAGGGATTCCTCCTAAGAAATGGCAAACGTTTTTTACATGCAGCCGTTTTTATTGGAAATAATTTATCGTAATATATTCTAATCGCTAAATACAAACAACTAAATTATTTTTCCGCTTTTTATCGGATATTTGGTTGAAATAATAAGATTTTTAGTGATGGTTATTGCTTGCAATATTTAAATAACTTTTATACTATTGAGTAGTCAACAGACATCACTTTAAAAAGAGTAACAGATGGAGAGGCCTTGGGGAAGAGTCTTCTACTGAAATCCGTTACTCTTATTTTTTTTCGGAAAAATTGTGAACGGTATGCTGAACAGTGATTTGTCCGTATTATTTGTATTTGTTAAAAATTATCAAGGACATCAAATATTCTTTTGCATGCATGTTTATCACGATATGTGTATAAATCACGGGTTACGATTGATTTATATTCTTTGTCCATTTTATTGGAAATATTTTTGAATCCTGCAAGTAGTGATATCTGTCTAACTCAATTTGCAATCAAGATAGATAAAGAGCAAAAACTTTACAATTATAAATAGTAAAGTTTTTGCAACAGAAAGGGATTTTACTGATATTATATTTATATATTACCTAGAAAACAAAAAAGCAGACTATAGTAAGCCTGCTTTTTATGCGGCCGAGAAGACTCGAACTTCCACGGGAGTTACTCCCACTGCCCCCTCAAGACAGCGCGTCTGCCATTCCGCCACGACCGCATGTTTTGCAACACTAATAATGATATCAAGTTTATCTTTTTTGTCAATAGGAGGATGTTATTATGGAGGAAGAAAAATTTGACGGTACATTTGCCGGGCTGGGAATGATTCCGGGGATTTTGATCGGCTTGGCGAAAGAAAATCTTGTTTTGGGGTTGTTTCTTGGCGTTATTATCGGAATCGCCCTCGACTGGCTGGCAAATATTCTGACCATGAGAGACTAAATATGAAACTTCTTTGAAAGTGTTCTCGTAATGATTGTAATTTGAACGACTTTGGCTTACTGTATAAGAAATAGATTTGACGAAAAACGAAACAATAAGATAATTGAATAATGAAACGATGAAACAAGGAGAAGGCCATGAAAAATTTTGAAAAATCCAATAAACTTGAAGGCGTGAGCTATGACGTACGCGGACCGGTACTAGAAGAAGCGGAACGGATGCAAGAAGAAGGCGTTAGTATTTTAAAGCTAAATACAGGAAATCCCGCACCATTTGGGTTTGAAGCGCCGAATGAGATCGTTCGTGATTTGATTTTGAATGTGCGGGATTCTGAGGGGTACTCAGATTCGAAGGGAATCTTTGCCGCTCGTAAAGCGATCGAACAGTATTGTCAGTTGAAAAAATTTCCGAATGTCGGGATCAATGATATCTATACTGGTAACGGAGTCAGCGAATTGATCACTTTATGTATGCAGGGATTATGCAACAATGGTGATGAAGTGCTGGTTCCGATGCCGGATTATCCGCTTTGGACAGCTTCTGTTTCTTTGGCAGGGGGAAAACCTGTCCATTATATCTGTGACGAACAAAGTGAATGGTACCCTGATCTTGACGATATGCGGGCAAAAGTAACGGACAAAACGAAAGCGATCGTAGTGATCAATCCTAATAATCCTACTGGTGCGCTTTATCCAAAAGAAATTTTGGAAGGAATTGTTGAAATCGCCAGAGAATTTGATTTGATTATTTTCTCTGATGAAATCTACGATCGACTGGTTATGGATGGTTTACAGCATATTCCTATCGCGACTCTTGCACCGGATCGTTTTGTAGTGACCTTAAATGGCCTTTCGAAATCTCATCGTGTAGCGGGATTCCGTGTAGGCTGGATGATCCTTAGCGGAGATAAAACCCATGCAAAAGATTATATTGAAGGATTGAACATGCTGTCTTCAATGAGACTTTGTTCCAATGTGCTTTCGCAACAAATCATCCAAACGGCACTTGGCGGTTATCAAAGTATTGATGAATTGCTGCTGCCAGGAGGTCGGATCTATGAACAGCGGGAATATATTTACCAAGCAATCAATGACATCCCAGGTCTATCGGCAGTCAAACCTAAAGCCGCATTTTATATTTTCCCCAAAATTGATACCAAACGTTTCAATATCGTAAATGATGAACAATTTGTTTTGGATTTTCTCCACAAACATAAGATATTGTTGGTACACGGCGGCGGATTCAACTGGCATAAGCCAGACCACTTTAGAATCGTTTATTTACCAAAGATGGATGATTTGAAATTCACGGCCGCTAAAATGCGGGAATTCTTAGAAACATACAAACAAAAATAAAAATAGTTCCGTCAAACACTTTCCTCGCTCGTTAGAATGAGGAAGAAGTTGACGGAACTATTTTTTTGCAGGATAGATTACTCTATGCTGCCTGTTTGGGGAAGAATCTTCTTTTGTTTCCTACTACAAGTAAGAGGTGTTGAACACGATCTCACTTTTGACGCAATGAGATGTGTCTCCTTTAATGATAGTACAAATGATCAGTTTTGAGAAATATTATTCACTATTTCACAATTTTTTTTGCTAATGATCATTCGATTCGCGAATTTCTCTTTGATTTCGCTGCAGGAAGGTTCTGAGACATTGATCAAGAAAGAGTTTTCGTACTCTTTTTCAACCATACCTTTGAAAAATGCCTGTTCCCACTCAAAGATGACAGTTGCTTTTTCCATGATTATCAACTCCTAATACTAGATAGTAAAACAAAAATTTTTTTTAGTCGTAAGAGAAATAATTTTCTCTTACAGCCATTATGTGATAAATTAAACAAAAATAATAATGCAAATTAGCATATTTTATATTTAAAGGTGAGAAAAATGGAAAAGATGTCGTTTGGGGATGTTTTACGAGAGATACGAAAGCAGCGGTCATTATCGCAAAAAATGTTAAGTCAGGGGATTTGTTCTCAAAGTGTTTTAAGCCGGATTGAAAATAATGAAGAATTGCCGAATGTTTTAGTTATGCAACAGTTGTGCGATCGGCTGAATGTGATGATGGATCAAGTGATGACTTGCCATCGGTATGAAGCGCAAAAAAATCAGGAGATCATGGATCAAATAGAATCTCATTTTTTTCATGAAGAATATCAAGAATTGGAGAAATTGCTGAATCATTCTGATGTCTTGCAGCAACTGTATCTGGACACGGATCTGCAGCTATATTACTACTATGAAGGAAGTTGCCGCTTTTATCTTCATCAAGATTATAAAGGAGCGCTTTTTAGCCTGAAACAAGGACTTTCCTACACGCTTCAAGTCGATAAGGTATATAATTCTGCTGCCGAGATACAGCTGATCAGCTGCATCGGTTGCGTATATTCGGCTTTAGGTGTGAAAGAAAAGGCACAGGAATACTTAGAAAAAAGTATGACATTGTACCGAGAGCTGCCGCTAAAAAGAAGAACGGACCGCTTGATCAAGATCTTTTTTAACTATGGCCGTTTTTTATTTGACCAAGAAGAGTACCAAGCAAGTTCTGCCGTTGTGGACGAAGGAATCAAAGCCGCCCACGATAAAAAAAGCTATTACTATTTAGCGGAGCTTTTCTTTTTAAAAGGTGAGTTGCTTCTAAAAACAAAAAAAGCCCAAGAAGCGGAAACCTATTTTTCTTATAGCCGTAAAATTAGAGAAATGCATAAAATTTAAAAATGGTGTAGACCTTTTCTTGACTTCTTTTGCTATTAGGAGTAATTTTAAATTAACAAAATAAAGGAGCGAACATAATGAAAACATTTATTTTTGCTGACAAATTCTTCTTGAAATCTGCTGTAAAAGGACCGGGATATCTAGAAATCAGCGATGGAAAATTTGGAGATTTTTATTCTGAGCTTCCTGACCAAGAAGCAAATGTAATCGATCAAAGCGGAAAATGGATCGCACCAGGGTTAGTTGACACCCATATCCACGGCTTTGTCAATCACGACGTAATGGACAACGATGCAGAAGGAATCAAAGCGATGAGTGAAGGATTACTTTCTTGCGGCGTTACTTCATTTTTACCTACAACATTGACATCCAGCAAAGAACGCTTGCGGGACGTAGCAGAAACAGTCGGGAACGTCCACAAAGACGTAACTGGTGCTAAAATCCAAGGTATTTATTTTGAAGGACCTTTCTTCACAGAAGAACATAAGGGTGCGCAAAATCCTTCTTACTTCGGTGATCCGGATTTGGATACTTTCCATGAATGGCAAGAAGCTTCAGGCGGGATCATCAAAAAAATCGCATTAGCTCCAGAACGCCAAGGGGTCAAAGAATTCGTCCAACAAGTGACCAGTGAAGGCGTAGTTGTTTCATTAGGACACAGCAACGCAACATTGGATGAAGCGCAAGTAGCGGTTGAAGCCGGTGCCAGCGTGTTCGTTCATGCTTACAATGGTATGCGAGGCTTGAATCATCGTGAACCAGGAATGGTCGGTGCTTTATTGACACTGCACGATGTCTTTTCTGAATTGATTTGCGATGGGCATCATGTTCATCCGCAAGCTGCGGAAGTTTTGATGGAAAAAGCAGGCCATGATCATGTAGCGCTGATCACTGACTGTATGATGGCTGGCGGAATGCCAGACGGAAATTACATGCTGGGAGAATTTCCAGTAGTAGTAAAAGAAGGAACTGCGCGATTAGAATCCGGAAATCTTGCAGGAAGTATCTTGAAACTGAAAGAAGCAATCAAAAATGTGGTTGATTGGGGACTTGCAACGCCTGAACAAGCAGTAATGATGGCGACTTACGTTCCGGCAGTCAGCTGTAAGATCGATGATGTCTGCGGATCGATCGCAAAAGACCGCGACGCTGACTTTATCGTATTGAATCCTGATATGACATTAGAAGCGACTTATCTTGACGGCGTAGAACGCTATCACGCATAATCAAATCATACAAGCTATCCGTTTGAGCCTAACAGGCAAAATCAAACGGATAGCTTTTTTCTTTCTTCTATTCACTGCCCAGAAACAATAAAATCCGGTAAATTCGGTTCAAAAATATGGTACACTAGGAATGAAAACGGATAAGGAGCAGTGTAGATGAGTTATATTGAAGTAGTAGATGAAGTAAAAAAATACAAAATGGGCGACACCACGATCATGGCTAATGACGGAGTTACGTTTTCTGTTGAAAAAGGAGAGATCGCGGTTATTTTAGGTCCCAGTGGCGCTGGTAAATCAACGGTCTTGAATATTCTTGGCGGGATGGATACCTGTGACAGCGGCAAAGTCGCTATTGATGGGGTGGATATTTCAACATTCAATGCCAAACAATTAACAGAATATCGTCGTTATGATGTCGGCTTTGTTTTTCAATTTTACAATTTAGTTCCTAATTTGACGGCTAAGGAAAATGTCGAATTAGCGTCGCAGATCGTCAAAGAAGCCAGTGATCCGGAAGACGTCCTCTTGCAAGTGGGATTAGGAAAACGTATGAACAACTTTCCATCGCAACTTTCCGGCGGGGAACAGCAGCGGGTAACTATCGCGCGGGCGTTGGCCAAGAAACCAAAATTGTTATTGTGCGATGAACCGACAGGCGCGTTGGATTATGAAACAGGGAAACAGATTTTGCAGATCTTACAAGATACTGCCAGAAACATGGGAACCACTGTTTTGATCATCACTCATAATTCCCAGATCGCACCAATGGCCGATCGGGTGATCCGAATCAACGACGCCAAAGTGCGCAGTATCGAGATCAACGAACAGCCGACCCCGGTGGATCAAATAGAATGGTAGGAGCAGCGCATGAAAAAATCAGCTTTACTTAAAACAAGTCTTCGTGAGATCAAAAATTCACCCGCCCGCTTCTTTTCTATCTTGGGGATCATTTTTTTAGGCGTTGCCTTTTTTGCAGGGATCGGTGCCACCGGTCCTGATATGATCCGTTCGGCAGATGACTATTATCAAAAACAAGACTTGGCAGACGGAGCAGTTGCTTCGACACTTGGCGTTGTGGAAAAAGATCTGGATTTGATCAAGGAAGAACCGCAAGTCGCTAAGGCAGTCCCCCAATACATGCTGGATCTGAATCTGACAGAAGCCAATCAAGTGGTCCGTATTTTCGGGCTGACAAAAGAATTGAACGACTATGTGGTAGTCAAAGGCCGGCTTCCGGAAAAAGAAGGGGAAATCGCGCTGGATAGCATCGCCAATTCAAAAAATTATGCCGTTGGCGACACGTTTGAGATCGCGAAAGAAGATGATCCGCAAAATCAAGTAAAATCCCATAAATTAAAAATCGTCGGCTTTGTCAATTCCCCGGAGTTTATTGAAAATGTCAAACGAGGCAACACAAATGTCGGCAGCGGTTCGGTAGATTATTTTGCTGTTGTTTCTGAAAAAGATCTGGATCTGTCTACTTATTCGCGGATCTTGGTATCCTTTAAACAGACGAACAGTGCCTATACGGATGCTTATACAAAAAAGGTCGCCGCTGAGTTAGACAAACTTGAGAAAAAACTGGCAGATCGTCCTGAAGAACGTTTAGCCGAGGTCAAACAAGCCGCTGAGAAAGAATTAGACAAAGTAAGAAAACAGGTGGAAGATGGCGAAAAAGCGTTACAAGATGCGGAAGACAAATTAACACAAGCCAAAAAAGACATCGACCAAGGAAAGCAAGAGATCCTTGCAAATAGAGAACAGATGACAGCACAAATCAATCAGGCAACACAAGAACTGGATGCTAATGAAGCTGCATTGACGAGCCAAGAAACAGAATTAGAGCAGCAGAAGCAACAGCTGGCTGCCCAAAAAGAAAGACTGGATACCGCCGAACGACAGCTCAATGATCGAAAACAGCAACTGGCTGAAGCAAAACAACAGCAGACAGAGTTAACGAAAACCATCGATGGACTGACGAAGAAAGTCACTGCTTATCAAGGTTTGGCCGCAAGTTTTCAGCGAGCGGCAGCATTGGGTGAAGAAGAATTCAAAGAAACCATCGTGGAACAACGAGCAGAATGGTTGAAATCTTTAAATGAAATAGACAGCAGTTCTCCTGCAGTCGAGCAAGTGACGAACTTATCAGATGAAACCACGAAAGAACAATTTGCAACGATCATTGAAACGGTCAATACAGCAGCACAAGAAGCAAACAATCAATTGACCACCGCTACAAATCAAGCGACCGCACTAACGAGACAGATCCAAGAAAGTGAAACCGCTGAGCGGACGCTGCAAACGCAAAGACAGCAGTTACAAGCAGCAGAAGCTCAAATCAGCTCTGGTGAAAGAGAGATCGCAAATGGCAAGCAACAGATCGCTGCCGGCAGACAAGAATTAGCGGAACAGCAAGCCGCCGGCGAAGCCGAGCTTGCGCAGGCTTCTGAACAGATCGAAGCTGCCGAAGAGGAATATCAAAAAGGTTTGGAAGAATTTCAAAAGCAAAATAGCGAGAATATGCCAAAACTTTTGGATGCCGAACTTCAGCTGAAAAACGAAACAGCAAGATTAAATGAAATGAAACCGGCGGAATATCTCTTTACAGATCGTGAAGACAATCCCGGTTATATCGAATATAAACAAAATGCAGATCGTATCTCATCACTGGCGACCGTCTTTCCGATCATTTTCTTCTTGATCGCCGCGTTGGTAAGTCTGACTACCATGACTCGTATGATTGAAGAAAAACGAACAGAAATCGGGACTTTTAAAGCATTAGGATATAAAAATCATGAGATCGCTTTGAAATTTTTATATTACTCATTAAGTGCTGGATTGATCGGGTCTATTTTAGGTTTGGCGTTAGGCTTTTACTTGTTCCCGACGATTATTATCAGTGCTTACGGACAGCTTTATAATATTGAAGAGTTTGTGACACCGTGGTATTGGAGTTACTCACTGATCGGGATCATCGTGGCATTAGTCTGTACGGTTGGTGTCGCATTGCTGGCATTGTGGATCGATCTGTTCAGTCAGCCGGCAGAATTGCTTCGTCCTAAAGCACCAAAAGCCGGAAAACGTGTCTGGCTGGAATATATCCGTCCTGTTTGGAAACGACTCAGCTTTATCCAAAAAGTAACGATGCGAAATCTATTCCGTTACAAATTGCGGATGCTGATGACGATTTTTGGCATTGCCGGTTGTACCTCGATGATCGTGACCGGTTTTGGATTAAGAGATTCTATCAGCGATATCGTTCCAACACAGTTTGAGAAGTTGTGGAATTATGAAGGGATCGTGACCTTCAATGAAAATGCGACGACTGAACAACGAACACGATATGAAGAAGAGATAAGCAAAGCAGAGCATTTCAAAGAACGGCTGCCGATTTCTTCTGAGATCCTTACATTGTCTGGGAATAAACAGACACCGCAAGATGTGACAGTCTATGTACCGGAAGATCCGCAGGAAGTTTCGAAATTTATTTTATTCAATGATCGAAAAACCGGCAAAAAATACCAGCTGACAGATGACGGCGCGATTATCAACGAAAAACTGGCAAAATTATTTGATATCAAGATCGGTGATACTATCGAGCTGAAATCAACAGATCATACCTATCCTGTCAAAGTTACTGCCATTACTGAAAACTATACGGGGCATTTTGCTTATCTGTCACCAAAATATTATGAACAAGTCTTTGATAAAAAGCCAAGCTACAATACGGAATTTATTGCTTTTGATCGCTCTTTGTCAACGAAACAGGAAAATGATCTAGCCAATCATCTGATGGAAAACGATGGAGTCATCAATGTTTCCTTCTTGACTGAATCATTGGACGCGCTGGGAGATACCACGGAGACATTGAATCTAGTCGTTTGGGTGTTGATCATTTCTGCAGGTCTGTTGGCATTTATCGTGCTGTACAACTTGAACAATATCAATATTTCGGAACGAATCAGGGAATTGTCTACCATCAAAGTACTAGGGTTTTATGACAAAGAAGTAACGATGTATATCTATCGCGAAAATATCCTTCTGACATTATTAGGAATCTTGGTGGGTCTTGTGATGGGTAAAATCGAACACAATTATGTATTGCAGACTGTAGAACTTGATATGCTGATGTTCCCGCCGAATATCCACGCCATCAGTTACCTTTATTCTAGTTTGATCACCATCTTTTTCACTGTGATCGTAGGGATCGTTATTTACTTTAAATTAAAAAAAGTCGACATGATCGAAGCACTAAAATCAAATGAATAAAGTAGACTGTTATGAACCAAAGTCTTGTCAATTTGTAAAGGATCGGCTATAACATACTAGAAAAATATTCGAATGATAATGACCACTGCTGTATATCGGCAGGTTTTACCATGAACGGTAGAAACAGGTCAACTATCGTTCGGATATTTTTTTATAGTCGCGTCTTACTCGACACAAAAAATCCAAAATCGTGTGCTGTCGGCTTTTCTTTGGTAATTTTTGTGAGCTTTGTTACAATGAAAAAGAGGGGTGAAAAAATGTCGTTGATAGATGCAAGTGTTATCACGTTCGTTGCGATGTTTTTGGTATTTTTTATTTTAGCTGTTTTGTGGGGAGCGTTAGTGGCATTCAATCATTTGATGAAGGAGATGACCGATGACTGAGATAATCCAAGAAATGATTGTATCATCAGGGATAGCTGGTTTGACATGGAAACATGCAGTGATGATCATTATTGCACTGATTTTTATTTATTTAGCTGTTTTTAAAAAATATGAGCCGTATCTGCTATTGCCGATTTCATTTGGCATATTGTTAGTCAATTTGCCTCTGACTGGGATCTTTGCACCGCCAACCAGTATGGAGCCAGGCGGACTGCTTTATTATCTTTATCAAGGAACAGCATTAGGGATCTATCCGCCGTTGATTTTTCTTTGTTTAGGAGCAGCGACGGATTTCGGTCCGCTGATCGCCAATCCTAAAACACTGCTTTTAGGGGCGGCGGCACAATTCGGGATCTTTGCGGCTTTTTTCGGAGCGATCCTTTTAGGCATGACAGGTCCAGAAGCAGCGGCTACCGGGATCATCGGCGGCGCGGATGGGCCAACGGCGATTTATTTAACGACTCGCTTGGCACCTGAACTGCTTCCTGTGATCGCCATTGCCGCTTATTCTTATATGGCATTGGTGCCGATTATCCAGCCGCCGATCATCAATGCATTGACAACAAAAGAAGAACGCAAGATCAAGATGCACATGCAGCGCAGCGTCAAACGCAAAGAAAAAATCATTTTTCCAATCTTTACGACGATTTTTGTGGCATTGATAGTCCCGGCGGCAACGACATTGATCGGAAGTTTGATGTTGGGAAATCTGATCCGAGAGTCTCAGGTCGTCCCTAAACTGACAGCGACATTGCAGGATTCGTTGATGTTTATTTTAACGATCTTGTTGGGTTTGACAGTAGGAGCCAAGGCTGAAGCGGAGATATTTCTTTCGCTTGCTACGATCAAGATCATCCTGTTAGGGTTGTTTGCTTTTGCTGTCGGTACAGCAGCCGGCGTCTTATTCGGCAAGTTGATGTGTCGGCTGACAAAAGGAGCTGTCAATCCCATGATCGGAGCAGCTGGGGTTTCGGCAGTTCCGATGGCAGCGCGAGTAGTGCATCAAGAAGGGTTGAAAAACAATTCTTCCAACTACTTATTGATGCATGCTATGGGTCCCAACGTGGCAGGTATCATCGGTTCAGCGGTTGCCGCTGGTGTTTTGCTGGCGTTTTTCGGATAAAGTTTTACAAAGAGAACAATAAAGAACCAACAAATGCCCAGGCTATATAGATTGTTTCTGCAAATATATAGCTTGGGTATTTGTTGGTTTTTCAAATCAAAAGATAATAACCTTATTAGAAAATTTCAAAAGTCCCTCACAAAGGATCATCTTCTGATTTTTCGATTTTCTTCTGGATTTCTGACAGCATGGATTCTAGTTCGGTTTTTTTCTTTTTCAATTCTTCCAGATCTTCTGTGATTTGCTGTTCTTTTTCCTGTTCCGGCGGTCGAATGACAAAGTTGATACTGATAGCTATAAATGTTCCGATAAAGGTATCGATCACTCGCTGGACGGCATAGAGAAAAGATTCTCCTTGAGGTACACTCAATGCAATCAGCAGCATCGTAGCAATTGCCGCCACAATACCAGTATTGTTATTGATACCGTCGGAAATAATGATCACGACAGCTACTAAAATAGGTAAAATGAAAAGCTCTACAAGAAAATCTTGTCGAAAATACTGCTTGATAAAAAAATAAAATATCGCTGCCGCGCCTCCGATCGTATTGCCTAAAATACGTGAGCGGCCAAAAGAAACGGTGGTAGTCAGATCCTGCCGCAGTGAGAATACCGCGGAAAGAGCGGCAATCAGCGGGACACCGCGATCAAGGATCTCAAAAAGCAAGATGCAGAGCATGACAGCAAGGGCGGTCTTCATGGTACGCATGCCAATTCGGAATCGTCCAAAGTACATAAAATTCTCCTTTTTTCTTTATCATATCGAACTATCAAAATGATTGCCAGTTTAAACTGTTTTAGATTACTATGTAAAAAACAAGGAGGAATTTTCATGAAAATCGGGTTACGAACGATCAAGACGGCGGTCGCCGCGACCTTAGCGTTACTGGCCGCGAATGCTTTGCAATTATTATTTGCGCCAGCTGCAGGAATCATCGCCGTTTTAAGTGTCGGCAATACAAAGCGGACGTCATTGATGACCGCGATCTACCGAGTAAGCTCGCTAATTTTGGCAACGATCATCGCTTTTATCTGTTTTCAGATCTTAGGGTTTAATCCTATTGCTTTTGGCGTGTATCTGCTGCTGTTTATCGGCGTTTCTGTCCGCTTAGGGCTGGAAGACGGGATCGTTGTGAATTCTGTTTTAGTTACTCATTATATGATCGAAGCTTCATTTGCTCCGGCGCTGATCCTTAATGAGTTTTTTTTGATGGGATTGGGGGTAGGCTTTGCACTGCTGTTTAATTTAGTGATGCCCGATCTGCAAAAAAAGTTGAAAGAAGATCAATTAGTCATTGAAGAGATGTTTCGCAATTTGCTGCAGAAAATGGCAAAGTATTTAAATCAGCCTGAGCAGGAAGCCAAACTATTGGATGAATGTAATGGACTGCTGTCTTTTATCAATGATGCCCAAAAGCGGGCGGTGCTCCATCAAGAGAATCAATGGATGGCAAAAAACGGCTACTTTAAAGAGTATTTCGCTATGCGGCGTACTCAGTTGCGCGTATTAGGAGATATGATCGATTTGCTGGATCATATTTATGTGGACGAAGAAATAATTTACGGTGTCCGTCATCTGCTGCAGATCACTTCAGAACAATTTGCTGAAGCGAACGATGGCAAACAGATCCTAGCAGAAATTTATCAAGTATATGAAAACTATCGGCAAAAACCACTGCCGCAAACAAGAGAAGAATTTGAAAATCGCGCACGCTTGTTCCAATTCTTGCAATCTTTTACTACTTTTATCCAAATAAAAGCGGAATTTACCAAACAATCCTAATCAATCTCCAAAGTAAAAAGAAGGACAATGTTCCCTTGATAGGTGAGAGCATTGTCCTTTTTATTTATAAGTGATCAGAAATATTTTATTCGTTCCAAGTCTTCTGCATTTGGTCTAACACCGTGATCACGTCTTTTGTAAGTTGGAGTGAATGATTTGGTGCGCCTTCAATCGACGCGATCATTGCAGCCAATTCGTAATTCAGCGCTTCTTGTGTATTGCCGACTTCAATGAATTCTTTGGTGCCGTCGTTGTAAATGATCTCTGCCTTGTCCGCACGAGGATAATCTGCAACGGTGATATATGCGTTTTCGAAGGCCGCGATCCCAACTTTTGGCATTTTCGCTTGGAAAGTCAATGTGACAGCCGCCATTTCATTCTGTTCATTGCGAAGGATCGTTACCGATTGTTCATCGACACCGGTTTCAAAAGGCAACACATCACTGGCGATGACTTTAGGAGCCGTTGTCATAAAACTGCGGGCGAAGGAAACGGCATAAGTACCGATATCCAACAATGCGCCACCGGCAAGCTCTGGATTGAAAAAGCGGTTGTTCGGATCAGGTTCTTTGTAACTGCCAAAAGGTGCTTGGATCATCTTTAATTTCCCTAATTTTCCAGAATCAGCGATACCGCGCAATTCTTTGAAAAGCGGCATGTTAAAGATCGTCATGGCTTCTTGCAGGATCAATCCTTTTTCTTGGGCAACTGCCGCGACTTCTTCTAACTCAGCCAGATCTAATGTGATCGCTTTTTCGCAAAGCACATGTTTGCCGGCTTGCAGCGCTTGCAAAATATGCGCTTTATGAAACTGATTGGGAACAGCTACGTAGACGACATCGATCGCTGGATCAGCCAGCATCTCTTCGTAAGAACCATAAGTATGTTGGATTTGATATTTTTCTGCGAAGGCTTGCGCTTTTGCTAATGTACGAGAAGCCGCACCATAAAGCACACTTTGTTCTTGTAAAAAAACGGTTGCGAATTGGTGGGCGATATCGCCAAGACCAATGATCCCCCAATTGTATTTTTTCATTGAAACACGCTCCTATCTTAGTTAGGTTATAATCAGTATAGCAGAAAAACCACGAACGCTTAGCAAAATTTCCTTAAAAAAAGGGAAATTCCTAAGGTTTTGAGGTGATTTTCCATGCTAAATTCAGTAGAATTGTTTATGAGGAGGCGTTCTTTTATGCATGAAGTATATATCCAAATTTTAGTGAATACGATACACGAACAATACACCAGCGAAAAAAGTTTTTACGAAAGCATTTTAGGTGCTGATCAAACAACTTGGGAAGCGTGGAAAGCCGGTAAAGGCAATCTGACCGCTGAACAAAATCAAAAAATCAAAAATCTATTCAGCGACTACGAGTGGATGCTGCTGCAAAAAATCTTACGGCAAACCATTATTTTTCCAGAGAAACGAACAGTTGCGATCAGCGAGTACAAAAAAATGAAAACCAAGATCGCGCAAAAATGGCTGAGTTCTAATTTAGCGACGGCTGAAATGATTTCTTATAATGAAGAAGGCCAGGAACAACAATATCTTGATTTGAAGGTCACTATCACTTATGATGAATGGGGTTTTGATGATATTCTGAATTTCCGCCTGCCAGCGGTGATCCAGCAGCAAATAAAAAATGAAAAAGTGGCATTATTGAACTGGGTCAATGAAAATTTAGAAGATGCATATACAAAGTAGTTGGATTTACACATTGAGAGGATTTTTTTAATTGAAAAAAGCAGGAAAAGTCGTAGTCATTTTGGCAGTTTTAGGTGGCATCATTTTTGCTTCCATCAAATATGGCGAAGCGCAGGAACCTTATGCGGAGAAAACGACTGTTTCAAAAGAAAAAACAGCGCAAAAAGAAGCGGTAAAAACACAAGCAGTAAAACAATCCGCTTTTGCAGATCTGCCTGATGTTTCTGTCAACGATTGGCAGTTGGTTTTAGTCAGTCCAGATCACCATATCAAAAAAGAAGTGTCTGCGGATCAATTAGTGACGATCAACGGCGGTCAGCAAATCGATCGACGGATCGAAGGAGCCTATAATGATCTGGTTTCCTCAGCAAAAAAAGCCGGCATCAATTTGCGATTGATCTCTGCTTTTCGTTCGGTCAGCGATCAGGAGGCAGTCTTTAGTGCACGAATTGCACAGCTGATGAGCCAAAATAATTTATCGGAAGCTGATGCTAAGAAAAAAGCGATGGAGACAATGACCGAACCGGGATTCAGCGAACATCATACCGGTTTGGCAATCGATGTCGTGGATGAACAGTGGCTGGCCAGCAATCCTAATATGATTCTGGACGAAAGCTACAGCAAAAAGCCGGGGGCAAAATGGCTGCAAGCCAATGCATATAAATATGGATTTATTGTTCGATACCCTGACGGAAAAGAAGATATCACAAAAATCACCTATGAGCCATGGCACTTGCGGTATGTCGGGAAAGAAAGTGCAGCATATATCGAAAAACACCATATTACATTGGAAGAATATATCCAACGTTTGACTGAAAAATAGGAGGAGCTATGGCAATAAGAAAATACAAAAAGAAACAAAAAGTTCGGATGCCGGCGATCATCGCCGGATTTCTGCTTATTGGGCTGGCTTTTTCATTTTCTTTAAGAAGTCTCAGCAGTCCGTTACAACCGCTGCAGCAATTTTTTAATGAACCTGATAAAGGAATGAGTCGGAGAGAATTTATCGAGAAGCTGGCGCCTCATGCCAAAGAGCTGCAGACGGGCTACGGTATTCTGCCGAGCATTATTTTGGGACAGGCGGGGCTCGAATCCAATTTTGGGGAAAGCACCCTTAGCAGTAAGTACAATAATCTTTTCGGGATCAAGGCCTATGGAAATCAAAAGAAAGTAAAGTTAGAAACCAAAGAATTCGTCAATGAACAATGGATCACCATCAAAGGTGAATTCAAAGTATATGACTCTTGGCAGGATTCGATGGACGACCATACGATGCTCTTTGTCAATGGCGTTGATTGGAATCCAAAACTTTATGAAGGCGTATTGACGGCGAAAAATTATAAAGAAGCGGCACAAGCCTTGCAAGAGGCAGGATATGCGACAGATCCCACCTATGCTGATAAAATCATAAGTGTCATTGAACAATATGATCTAGCAAAATATGATGAGTAAGAGAAAGGGAGTGGCGTATGGAAGAGCAAATGGTCCCAAACATCACATCTGAGTTACGAAAAGATATTGTAAGAGTTCCTGAGGTGATCCGCAAAGCAAGCGGCATCCACTTTTTTGGGAAAAAAATACGTTCCATCATTTTTACAACAGATATCGCGATCATTCGCAATACCAATGCGAATGCCGTGATCGCAGTTTATCCTTTTACGCCGCATCCGGCGATCACTAAAAGCATCATCGAAGCCGCAGATATCCCGGTTTTTTCAGGAGTTGGCGGAGGATTGACTAGCGGTCAGCGCTCCCAATATATGAGTATGTTCGCAGAAGCGCAAGGTTCGATCGGTGTAGTATTGAATTCACCTACGCCAGTAGAAACCGTCCGACAAGTCTGTCAGGTGGTAGATATTCCCGTGATCAGTACGGTCACTTCTAAATATACTCCCATTGATGAGAAGCTGGAAGCCGGTGTCAAATTGATCAACATCAGCGCTGGTAAAGAAACGGCAGAGACCGTTCGGCATTTCCGCAAGCATTATCCAGATTTGCCGATCATTGCTACCGGTGGCCCCACCGATGAAAGTATCTTAGAAACGATCGAAGCCGGTGCGAATGCGATCACCTATACACCGCCTTCAAACGGTGAACTGTTCAGCCATAAGATGGATTATTATCGGGACTTGGAAAGAAAAGATAACGAATGATTTTGTTGATTTATCTAAAAATATTAGGATTTTTTTAGATAGGAAAGGCTTTCACCCCTTGAGTTTTTAATCGTCAGCAGGCATACTAAAAGCTATATTTTAGACAAAAACAACTTATATATCGTCGTAATTGGTCGACAGTCTCTACCCGATACCGGAAATATCGGACTATAAGTGAAAAAAGTGCTGAAGGGCACCTTTTTTGCTTATCTGCAAAAAAAGGTGTCTTTCTGTTTAATTTTCAATAAAAAAGGAGTAGTAAGAATGAGAGAACTTATAGAACGAATCGAAAAAGACGGACGAGTATTAGGCGAAGGTGTGCTGAAAGTCGACAGCTTTGTGACTCACCAAGTGGATCCTGAATTGATGGAGAAAATCGGTGAACGCTTCGCAGAAGTTTTTAAAGATGCGAACATCACAAAAGTCGTTACTATCGAAGCTTCAGGAATCGCGCCGGCATTGTACGCGGCACAAACATTAGGTGTTCCAATGGTCTTTGCCCGCAAATCCAAGAGCCTGACAATGAATGAAGAATTATTGACTTCTTCTGTCTATTCATTCACCAAGCAAGTGACAAGTACGATCTCGATCTCAAGAAAATTTTTGTCTGAAAAGGATAACGTACTGATTATTGATGACTTTTTGGCTAATGGTCAAGCTGCAAAAGGTTTGATCGAGTTGTGTCAGCAAGCTGGCGCAAAAGTTGAAGGTATCGGTATTGTTATTGAAAAATCCTTCCAAGATGGACGCGAATTATTAGAGGAAATGGGACTGAAAGTTGTCTCTTTGGCTAGAATCGCATCGTTATCAAATGGAAAGGTGGAATTTATCGAGGAGGATGCTTAATTGAAAAAGCAAACACAGACAAAAGCAGTGACAGAGCAATCACAAGCCAAAGCGGCGGTGTTGGGCTTGCAACATCTGTTGGCTATGTACGCAGGAGCAGTAGCCGTACCTTTATTGATCGGGACGGGATTAGGTTTTAATGAAACACAAATGACTTATTTGATTTCCATTGATATTTTCATGTGTGGCGTCGCTACATTGTTACAGCTGACTGTTACGAAATTTTTTGGTATCGGCTTGCCGGTTGTATTAGGCTGTGCGATCCAAGCGGTAGCTCCACTGATTTTGATTGGTGGAAAAGCTGGGATCGGAGCGATTTATGGTTCGATCATCGCTTCAGGGATTTTTGTTGTGTTGATCTCAGGCGTCTTTTCTAAAATCAAAAAATTATTTCCGCCTTTAGTTACCGGAACAGTGATCACTGTGATCGGACTTACGCTGATACCAGTAGCTATCACAAAAATGGGTGGCGGCGATGCAACAGCGCAATCATTCGGTTCTCATAATAATCTGCTGCTAGCTTTTATAACGATCTTATTGATCATTGGTACCCAAGTATTTACCAAAGGATTTGTCCGTTCGATCTCTGTTTTGATCGGTTTGATAGGCGGTACTTTATTAGCTTACATAATGGGGATGGTGGACTTTTCTGCGATCGGACATGCGCCTATTTTCCATGTTCCGCAACCATTTTACTTCGGCAAACCGACCTTTGATGTTTGGTCGATCATTTTGATGATCATCATTTCGATTGTCAGTATGGTTGAATCGACTGGTGTTTATTTCGCGCTTGGCGATATCACCGGTAAACAAGTAAAAGAAGACGACTTGAAACGCGGCTATCGCGCGGAAGGTTTGGCAGTCATTCTTGGCGGGATCTTCAATACTTTCCCTTACACAGGCTTTTCTCAAAATGTCGGATTAGTTCAATTATCTGGAATCAAAACCAGAAAACCGATTTATTTCTCTGCGTTCTTTTTGATCATCTTAGGTCTATTTCCTAAAATCGGTGCTCTTGCACAAATCATTCCCGAGCCGGTTTTAGGCGGCGGGATGCTGGTTATGTTCGGGATGGTAGCTGTTCAGGGGATGCGTATGCTGTCTAAAGTCGACTTCGCTAATGACAAAAACCTATTGATCATTGCGATATCGATTGGATTTGGTTTAGGTTTCAATATCACACCTCAACTATTCAGCAAACTGCCTGAAACAGTCCAAATGTTCACTGGAAATGGGATCGTGATAAGCAGTTTGACAGCGATCGTATTGAA
The DNA here is from genome assembly GCF_900604485.1 of Enterococcus mediterraneensis. Lineage (NCBI taxonomy): Bacteria > Bacillati > Bacillota > Bacilli > Lactobacillales > Enterococcaceae > Enterococcus > Enterococcus mediterraneensis. The sequence goes on along the minus strand of NZ_UWOP01000001.1, from coordinate 282,491 downwards.
TCTTATCTTTAACGGTTTGAAGCAAGAAGATGGATTGGAAGAAATGTTTGAAGAAAATATATAAATGAAAAGAGCGGATTTCCGCTCTTTTTTTATTTTTTTAACAAACACGAACAATAAAAAGTTATGACTATTAAATATTCGATATTCTTTTGACAGATCTAGTGTGCCTCGTTAAAATTAATGAAGAATAGTTAAGAAAGGAAGTAAATTATGCAGCCGTTGGTTTCTGTAATTATGGGAAGTACATCAGATTGGGAAACGATGCGTCATTCATGTGAAATACTGGAAGAATTAGCGATTCCTTTTGAAAAGAAGGTAGTTTCTGCACATCGAACACCAGATGAAATGTTTCAATTCGCGGAAAATGCACGGGAAAACGGGATCAAAGTTATCATTGCCGGAGCGGGAGGTGCTGCTCATCTGCCGGGGATGGTTGCAGCTAAGACGACATTGCCGGTGATTGGTGTTCCAGTCCAATCACGAACATTAAATGGATTGGATTCTTTATTATCCATCGTGCAGATGCCGGGTGGGGTACCTGTGGCGACCACCGCCATCGGAAAAGCTGGTGCAATCAACGCTGGACTACTTGCGGCACAAATGCTTTCAATGTATGATTTAGAAGTAGCAGAAAAGCTTGCGAAACATCGCGAGAAGATGCGCGAAACTGTGATGGAAAGTAGTGATCAACTTGGTTAAGCCGCTTATGCCAGGAGCAACGATAGGAATCGTTGGTGGCGGACAATTAGGGAGAATGTTGACCCTCAGTGCAAAAAAAATGGGATTCCGAGTAGGAGTTTTGGACCCGGTAGAAGACTGCCCAACGGCACAAGTTGCTGATTGGCATATCGTTGCCGCGTATGAAGACATCTTCGCTTTAGAAGAATTGGCACGACGTTGTGATGTGATTACCTATGAGTTTGAAAATGTCAGTGTAGAAGCCCTGAACAGTATTTTACCGTTGGCTTATGTTCCTCAAGGTACTGATCTTTTGGCGATCACCCAAGATCGCTTGCTGGAAAAATCATTTTTAGAAGCAAATAATATCGTTATTGCACCGTATGCCACCATCATTAGCCCCACGGATATCCAAGATGCGATCGAAAGCATCGGTTACCCTTGCGTATTGAAAACGACAAGAGGGGGATATGACGGCAAAGGACAATATGTGTTGTACAGCACCGCTGATTTGGCACCATCAATGAATCTTTTACGAGAAGGGACTTGTGAATTAGAAGCGTGGATCCCTTTTGAAAAAGAGATCTCGGTGATGGTAGCCGGCAATGGAAATGGCGAATTTACGACTTTTCCGGTAGTAGAAAATATCCACCGCAATAATATTTTACATGAAACGATCGCACCAGCTCGTGTGATCCCTGAAGTGGCAGAAGAAGCCCAACGGATCGCGCGGGTCGTAGCAGAAGCGTTAGATCTACGAGGCGTTTTAGCGATCGAGATGTTTTTGACCAAATCAGGAAGTATTTACGTCAACGAATTAGCACCACGACCTCATAATTCAGGACATTACTCAATCGAAGCATGTTCCATGAGCCAATTCGATGCCCACATACGCGGGATCTGCGGTTGGCCGTTAGGAGAAGCTCGTCTTTTGACTGATGCGGTCATGATCAATATTTTAGGCGACGAATTGACAGATACCTATGATTTGATCTCCATGAAACCAGATTGGCAATTTCATTATTATGGTAAACATGAAGCGAAAGCCGGTCGTAAAATGGGTCATATCACCATTCCAACAACAGATATCTATCAAACTTTAGAGGATATCTATCAAACAAATATTTGGGATTAGAAGGAGCAGACGAATGTTAGAGCGTTATACAAGAGCAGAAATGGGAGAAATCTGGACAGATAAAAATCGTTTCCAAGCATGGCTGGAAGTAGAGATTCTGGCAGATGAAGCATGGGCGGAATTAGGCGAGATCCCGAAAGAAGATGTAAAGAAGATTCGGGAAAATGCTTCTTTTGATATCCAGCGCATTGCAGAAATCGAGCAACAAACACGTCATGATGTAGTGGCTTTTACACGGGCAGTATCAGAAACATTAGGAGAAGAGCGCAAATGGGTCCATTATGGACTGACAAGTACCGATGTTGTAGATACAGCGTACGGTTATTTGATCAAACAAGCCAATGATATTTTGCGAGAAGACTTGAAACGTTTTGCTCAAATCATCGCTGAAAAAGCGAAAGAACATAAATACACTGTCATGATGGGCCGGACTCACGGTGTGCATGCCGAACCTACAACATTTGGATTGAAATTAGCAACTTGGTATTCGGAAATGAAACGCAATATCGAACGTTTCGAACATGCGGCAAAAGGTGTGGAAGCTGGTAAAATCTCTGGAGCGGTAGGGACTTTTGCGAATATCCCGCCCTATATCGAAGAGTATGTTTGCACGCATCTAGGGATCCGTCCCCAAGAAATCTCTACGCAAGTACTGCCTCGTGACCTCCATGCGGAATATTTTTCCGCAATGGCATTAGTCGCAACCAGTATTGAACGTTTTGCCACAGAGATCCGCGGTCTGCAAAAATCAGAAACCCGAGAAGTGGAAGAGTTCTTCGCTAAAGGTCAAAAAGGCTCATCCGCGATGCCTCACAAACGCAATCCGATCGGTTCAGAAAACATGAGCGGACTTGCTCGTGTGATCCGAGGACACATGGTGACAGCCTATGAAAATGTCTCTTTATGGCACGAACGGGATATTTCCCATTCATCAGCAGAACGGATCATTTTACCGGATACGACGATCCTTTTAGATTACATGTTGAACCGTTTCGGTAATATCGTTAAAAATCTGACGGTCTTTCCAGAAAATATGAAACGCAACATGGATGCGACATTCGGTTTGATTTACAGCCAGCGTGTGATGCTGAAACTGATCGACAAAGGCATGACTAGAGAAGAAGCATATGATCTGGTACAACCGAAAACGGCCTACGCATGGGATCATCAAACCGCATTCCGACCTTTGTTGGAAGAAGATGAAAAGATCACTTCCGTATTGAGCTCGGAAGATCTAGATGACGCGTTTGATTATCAATATCATCTTCGCAATGTAGATACCATTTTTGAGCGAGTAGGACTTTAATCCAAATTTGAATAATAAAAAAGCTGAAATCGATCGATTTCAGCTTTTTTGTATGTTTTTATTGTTGCAATTATTCTGGTGCTATTTTTTATTTCAAACCATTCAATTGCGCTAAGACATCACTTGCCAAGGCCGTTGCGGATTCATCATCTTGACGGTCTTCCAGCATGGATACCATCAAATAATTGCCTTGATCAGGATCGAATGCGAAAAGGAAGCTGTTTTCTTGTCCTTTTTCATCTTGTTTTTCTTTGATCTCAGCGGTCCCGGTTTTCGCTGCTATATCGACACCTAATGCAGACAGGCTGTGGGCTGTGCCGTTTGGATCAGTCACAACGGCTTTTAAATCTTCAACGATCGTATCGACAGCGTTTGAAGCGACGACATTCTCTTTTGTTTTTGTTTCAGCATCCAGTAACAATTTAGGATAAACCAGTTTTCCTTGGTTTGCGAAGACCGAATACATGGCAGCTTGCTGGATCGGTGTCAGAAGCAGTTGTCCTTGGCCGTATCCGGTATCTGCTAAAAGAATATCTGAATTAAAATTGTCTTCGTTTGAAATCTGTGCAGGTTCCATAGCGATTGGCAAATCAAGTTTTTCGCCAAAAATGAATTTATCCAAGCCGGCACGGAATTTCTTTTCGCCCATTTTTAGCGTTTGTTGGGCCATATAAATATTGTCTGAATAGACAAGCGCTGTTTTTAGATTGACTTGAGGTACATCAGAGACTCTGGTTACTTGATAATTGCCCCAAGAGCTGTCTTTTTGCCATTTGAGCCCATCGATCGTTAAGGTTTCGGCAGGATCGATCGTACCGTTTTCCAGTCCGATGGCAGCCGTAATCGTTTTAAAGGTTGATCCGGGAGCGTAGCGGGTAGCAAAACGAGACAAGAACGGTTTATCTTCGTTGTTTTCATAGGCATCATAATCTTTTTGGGAGATGCCGTTTGTCATTTTGTTTGGATCAAAACTTGGTGAGCTGACAGCGGCCAACAGATCGCCCGTCTTAGGCTGAGTGATGACCGTAGCGCCGGCTTTATCATCTAACGCGTTATAAGCGGCTTTTTGAACTGATTGGTCGATAGTCAATTGGATCGTTTCACCATCTATTTTCTTTTTCTCTAGTAAAACTTGTTTTTCTTCGCCATTTTCATCAGTGATGGCGATCTTACCGCCATTTTGTCCCCGCAACTCTTTGTCATAGGTTGCTTCTAAACCAGTACGGCCGATTTTGCCGCTGCTGCTCAATTCGGGATTTTTTTCGATATCTTCGGCGGTTATCGTTCCTATATAACCGATCAATTGTGCGGCGGCTTCTCCTAGAGGATAACTGCGGCCGGTTATTTTCTGTGTGCTGGCACCGGCAGGCAATTCGGGATCGTCGCTGTCGATGATCGTCAGCGGCACAAAATAATCAGGTTGGACCCAAGATTGTTCAAGGGCTTGTGTAATAGCTGACTCTTCTAAATCGAATTGCTCAGCGATCGCCTTGATATTTTTCTCTTTGGTATCACCTTCGCCTAATTGACTAGGGATCACTCCTAATTGTGTTAACGCGGCATTTGTGGCCAGCGGCTGGTGGTTGCGATCAATAATTTCCCCGCGTATCGCGTCTTGAACAGATACGCTGACTTTATCTTTACCGGACATTCCCGGAAAAATAAGATTTGGACCCCATTCTAATTTCGGCGTTTTGCCGCTGTTATCGACAATTCCTTCGTATTTTAGACTTTTCAGTTCTCCTAATGAAGTATTCATGGACAGAGTATAAGAAAAATCATACGTATTCCCATCTTTTTGAGTGACTTTGATATTTTTGGCATCCAGTTGATCGGCACCGACACCGGAATAGATCGCTTGATATTTCTCCGTGATCTCTTTATCTGAAAAACCGTTTCGTTCCGCACTATCCTCCACGAGAAGTGAAGGGAGCTTATCGAAATCTTGTTTTTTCAGGATCGCGATATAATCTGTCACGACTTTTTTGCTGGCGGCAAGTGCCTGCTGTTCTGCGTAAAATCGATACCCGAAAAATCCAGCGATAGCAAGCAGAAGAATTACAACAACAATAATAATTACAGGTAGACGTTTTTTATTCGTATTTTGTTGAGAACGTGTAGTATTCATAGGTTCCTCCTTGAGGGAATGGTTTAGTTAATCATACTGAAAAAAGGCGCTGAGTTACTTGTCTTTATTTCTTTAATAGGTCTTGCTCAATGACCAAAATAAAGACCAACAAGCTATGTCTATCTTACACCAAACGCACTTCTGCTGGTAGACATTGACATTTTCTCAAGATAGATAAGCAGCTGGTATGAGGAGCTTCATTATTTTGGAAGATCCAGTTAAAAAAATGTGCAAATCCTACTATTGATTCCTAATTTTAACAGTTGATTCTTTTCAATACTGACATACTATATGTTTTTAAATAAAATACAATATTTATGCGATTAAATTTTTTTATACAAATAGTTATTTTTTTAAATAAAAAACTGGTTTGATAGAAAACGATCTGGTTTGATAGAAAACGATAAAAAAGGAACCCATAGCATATGGATTCCGTTAATCTGCTGATTGATAACACGAGCTAAGCTAAAACCACTCGTTGATTGATAAATTGAGAAAGACGTTCTTCTCGCAAGGTTTCCAATAAAAATTCAATAAAAGAAAAATTTTGTTCTTCCATATTATAAAAGACTTGGAAACGATATTTATTTTTGAAGATATGTTGTTCATGGATCTGATGGATGATGATTTCATCATTTTTTTTGTTTTTAAATTGAATCGTGCGCTTCCGGCATTCACAATGACGCTGAGAAGCCCGCTTTAATTTGCGGAAGGTATAAAAAGACGTGTCTTTGTTCATTTGATAAACTTCGTTGACAGCTAATAGGTCATTAAATAATTGGAATTTATCCTCTTCTGACAGTGAGGATAAAAAGCATTCAACGTTTTCTCGTTGACAATCCATATGTCATCCTCCTTAGAGCGTATCTCTAGAATCACAATTACACTATAGCATTCCACTATTTATTTGTAAACGGTTTATGAAGATTTTAAAAATATAAATCAGGAAAAACATGCAAAATTAGAACAAATTATCGCTAAAAAGCGAACATTAACGAATAAATTATTTTTATTATTTCATATTCCATTGACCAGTTTTTATTGTGTTGTTAAAATGATCACAATAAAACACGAACGATAAAAAGATAATATCTCTGTATCGTAAGTTAATTAGGAGGATACTATGGAAAAATCAGCTTTGGTTTATGAAGGGAAAGCAAAAAAACTTTTTCAAACCGATCAATCAAACGTATTGTGGGTAGAATATCTCGATCAAGCTACTGCCCTTAACGGTGCCAAAAAAGACGCGATACATGGAAAAGGCGCGTTGAACAATCAGATCACCAGTTTGATTTTTCAATGGCTGAATGAAGAAGGCATGACATCTCATTTTATTAAAAGTATCTCAAAACACGAACAATTAGTAGAATCAGTAGAGATCATTCCTCTGGAAATCGTTGTTCGCAATGTAGCAGCAGGAAGTTTTACGAAACGCTTTGGGATACCCGAAGGAACCCTGCTGGCATTTCCAATCGTAGAATTCTATTACAAAGATGACGCATTGGACGATCCTTTCATCAATGACGAACATATCCGACTCCTTAAATTAGCAACAGGCAAAGAAATCAACGACATCAAACACTTGGCTTTTCGATTGAATCAACTGCTGTGCCGACTATTTGCTGACATCGATATCCAGTTGGTGGATTTCAAGATCGAAGTCGGCCGCAACAAAAACGGCAAGATTCTTTTAGCAGATGAAATCACTCCAGACACTTGTCGGCTTTGGGATCGTCAGACGAAAGATCATTTAGACAAAGACATTTATCGCCGCGATTTAGGGGATTTGATCCCGATTTATCAAGAAGTGCTGCAACGATTAGAAAACTATTTAGCGAAGGAGCAATGATCATGTATTTAGTAAAGGTGTATGTAACGTATAAGGAATCGGTTTTAGACCCTCAAGGTGAAGCAGTCAAAGGTGCGGTGCATCGTTTGGGTTACGCTGAGATCAGCGAGATCCGCATTGGAAAGTATTTCGAGATCAAAGTGGCAGAAAGTAAACGTCCTATTGAAGATACCATCGAGGAGATTTGTGACAAATTACTGGCAAATGTCAATATGGAAACTTACCGTTATGAAATCTTGGCATTGGAGGAAGTCTAATCATGAAATTTGCGGTCATTGTTTTCCCCGGTTCTAATTGTGATAGAGATATGTTGTGGGCGATCCGTGAAGTGATGGGTACTGAAGCGGAATACATCCGTCATGATGCTTTGACATTGGAGGGCTTTGATGGCGTACTGCTGCCTGGCGGATTTTCTTATGGCGACTATCTGCGCTGCGGCGCGATCGCTCGTTTTGCACCGATCATGGAAGAAGTCATTCGATTCGCGGAAGAAGGCAAACCAGTCTTTGGCACCTGCAACGGATTCCAGATCTTGACAGAAGTCGGATTATTGCCGGGCGCTTTGCGAAAAAACGAATCATTGCGCTTCATTTGCAAAACAGTTCCTTTGAAAGTGGTCAATCATCAAACTCATTTTACTTCTGAATATTCAGAAGATGAAGTGATCCATCTGCCAGTCGCTCATGGAGAAGGAAATTATTATTGTGACGCGGAAACACTGAAACAATTACAAGATAATCAACAGATCGTCTTTACCTATGAAAGTGAAAATATCAATGGCAGTGTCGAAAGTATCGCCGGTATTTGCAATGAAAAAGGCAATGTCTTAGGCATGATGCCTCATCCGGAACGAGCGATGGAGGCTCTCTTAGGTTCAGAAGACGGTAAAAAATTCTTCGCTTCGATGTTGAAAAACTTTGGAAAGGTGCCAGTAAAACAATGATGAAAATCTCAGAGCCAACACCAGAAATGATCAAGATGGAACGAATCTATGCCCAGTGGGGACTGACAGAAGAAGAATACGAGTCGATCGAAAAAATTTTAGGACGCTTGCCGAATTACACGGAGACTGGATTGTTTTCTGTTATGTGGAGCGAACATTGTTCCTACAAGAATTCCAAGCCGGTCTTGCGCAAATTTCCAACGACCGGACCGCAAGTTCTGCAAGGACCCGGCGAAGGTGCCGGGATCGTTGATATTGGCGACGGACAAGCGGTGGTCTTCAAAGCAGAAAGCCATAACCATCCATCTGCGGTAGAGCCTTATGAAGGGGCCGCGACAGGGGTCGGCGGGATCATTCGCGATATTTTCAGCATGGGTGCCCGACCTATTGCGATTTTGGACTCACTGCGATTTGGCGAGTTGGATAATGACCGCACGAAATACCTTTTAGAAGAAGTCGTTGCCGGCATCAGCGGTTACGGAAATTGTATCGGTATCCCGACAGTCGGCGGCGAAACAGCTTTTGATCCATGTTATGAAGGCAATCCGCTGGTAAATGCCATGTGTGTCGGTCTGATCGACCATAAAGATATCCAAAAAGGACAAGCAAAAGGAATCGGCAATACTATCATGTATGTCGGCGCGAAAACAGGACGCGACGGTATCCATGGTGCGACTTTTGCTTCTGAAGAATTTGTGGAAGAGGAAGAACAACAACGTTCAGCAGTCCAAGTAGGCGATCCCTTCATGGAAAAATTATTGTTGGAAGCCTGTCTGGAATTGATCTTGGAACATGCGGATATCTTAGTGGGTATTCAAGACATGGGAGCGGCGGGATTAGTTTCTTCAAGTTCGGAAATGGCGTCAAAAGCCGGCTCTGGTCTGGAATTGTTTTTAGACGATGTACCGCAACGAGAAACTGAAATGACCCCTTACGAGATGATGCTTTCAGAGTCACAGGAGCGGATGCTGATCTGTGTGAAACAAGGACACGAGGCAGAAGTTGTGGAATTGTTCCAAAAATATGAGTTGGATGCAGTAGCCATCGGAAAAGTAACGGACGATGGAATGTATCGTTTATACCATAAGGGAGAATTGGTAGCTGAACTGCCGGTAGATGCTTTGGCAGAAGACGCACCGACATATCACAAGCCCCGCAAAGAACCGGAACGAATAGAAGCGTTCCGTCAAATGGAAGATTTCATTCCAACGATCATCGACCCAACAGAAACGTTGCTGGCTTTATTACAGCAACCGACTATCGCGTCGAAAAAATCGATTTATGAAACTTATGATTCCCAAGTATTGACGAATACGGTGGTAGCACCGGGAAGCGATGCTGCGGTCTTGCGTATTCGCGGAACGAATAAGGCATTGGCGATGACGATGGATTGCAACAGCCGCTACCTTTATTTGAATCCAGAGATCGGCGGACAGATCGCGGTTGCCGAAGCGGCCAGAAATATCGTAGCAAGCGGCGGCCGGCCATTAGCGATCACGGATTGTTTGAATTACGGTTCTCCGGATAAACCAGAAGGCTTTTGGGAATTATGGACATCAGCTGACGGTATCGCCCAAGCCTGTGAAGTGCTAGAAACGCCTGTCATTTCCGGAAACGTTTCTCTTTATAATGAAACCAATGGGCGGGCAGTCTATCCGACACCTGTGATCGGGATGGTAGGTTTGATCGAAGATACTGCGGATATCACTACTCAAGGTTTCAAAAATGCAGGCGATCTGATCTATACAGTAGGAACGACTGCTCCGGATTTCAACGGTTCTGAGATCCAAAAGATGCAAAATGGAACGATTGCAGGACGGATCATGCCTTTTGATTTGAAGACAGAAAAACGTAATCAGGCAATCGTTCTTGAAGCGATCCAAAACGGTTGGGTAAACAGCGCTCATGATTGTGCAGAAGGCGGTATCGCTGTCGCTCTGGCTGAATCCGCATTTGCTCGTGAATTGGGAGTGAAAGCAGCCCTTGATCTGCCGAAGGAATGGCTTTTTTCAGAGACACAATCACGTTTTGTTTTATCCATCAGTCCAGAAAATCAAGAAGTGTTTGAAGCGTTTGCCAAAGAAGCAGCCCTCAAGATTGGTGAAGTGACCGCTGACGGTATCTTGCAGATCGATGGGAGAGATGGACAGATCAAAGTTGCGACAGCAAAAGCAAAAGCAGTATGGGAGGATGCGATTCCATGTCTTATGAAGTGAAAAGTCTGAATGAGGAATGTGGAATCTTTGGTGTTTGGGGACACGCGGATGCCGCCAGTGTCACCTATTTCGGCTTACACAGCTTGCAGCATCGCGGACAAGAAGGAGCCGGAATCGTTGCAAATAATCGCGGCAAGTTGCACGGTCATCGTGAATTGGGTCTGTTGTCAGAAGTCTTTAAAGATGAACGACAGTTGGCGCAACTGCAAGGAGATGCCGCTATCGGTCATGTCCGCTATGCCACAGCAGGCAATGGCAGTGTCGATAATATCCAGCCTTTTCTGTTCAAATTTTTTGACGGGCAAGTAGCGTTGGCGCATAACGGCAATCTTACCAATGCCCGCAGTTTGCGGACCAGTTTGGAAAAAGACGGAGCGATCTTTCATTCCAATTCGGATACGGAGATCTTGATGCACTTGATCCGCCGCAGTAAAAAGACTGCATTTATCGATCGATTGAAAGAGGCGTTATTGCAAGTCAAAGGCGGGTTTGCCTATATTCTTATGAAAGAAGATTGCATGATCGCGGCACTTGATCCCAACGGTTTTCGTCCGTTAGCGATCGGTCGGATGGTCAATGGCGCGTATGTCATCGCATCTGAAACCTGCGCGTTAGAAGTGATCGGCGCTGAGTTCATTCGAGATGTCCAACCGGGCGAGATCGTCATGGTCAGTGATCAAGGGATCGAGATCGATACCTATACTTCTGAAACTCAGCATGCCATCTGCGCGATGGAATATGTCTACTTCGCACGACCTGATTCCAATATCGCAGGAGTCAACGTCCATACTGCGAGAAAAAATATGGGGCGCCGATTAGCGGAGGAATCTCCGATTTCAGCGGATATGGTGATCGGCGTACCTAATTCCTCGCTGTCAGCCGCCAGCGGCTATGCCGAAGCTTCCGGCATTCCCTATGAATTAGGGTTGGTAAAAAACCAGTACATCGCACGCACCTTTATTCAGCCGACACAGGAGTTGCGGGAACAAGGCGTTCGCATGAAGCTTTCCGCGGTTCGCGGTGTCGTAGAAGGGAAAAAAGTCATTTTAGTGGATGACTCCATCGTGCGGGGAACTACCAGCCGCCGGATCGTCCGCCTGCTTAGAGAAGCGGGGGCAAAAGAAGTCCATGTTCGGATCGCTTCGCCGCCGTTGAAATATCCATGTTTTTACGGAATCGATATCCAAACCAGAAAAGAATTGATCGCCGCCAATCATACTGTGGCAGAGATCCAAGAATGTATCGGTGCCGATTCACTAGAATTTTTAAGTGAAGAAGGATTGATCGAAGCAATCGGTCTGGATTTTGACGCACCATATTCGGGGTTATGTATGGCTTATTTTAACGGCGATTATCCTACCCCGCTATATGATTATGAAGAAAAATATCGCGCGTCACTAGAAGAACAAACATCATTTTTCTAAAGGAGAGATTACGTGGCAAACGCATATGCAAAAGCCGGTGTTGATGTCGAAGCCGGTTATGAGGTCGTTGAGCGAATCAAAAAACATGTGAAAAAAACAGAACGTTTAGGCGTATTAGGAGCTTTAGGAGGATTTGGCGGCTGTTTCGATCTGTCAGCTTTATCTGTAAAAGAACCGGTGCTGGTTTCGGGTACCGATGGCGTCGGGACAAAATTATTGGTCGCTATCCAAGAAGGAAAACATGATACGATCGGGATCGATTGTGTGGCGATGTGTGTTAATGACATCGTCGCCCAAGGAGCAGAGCCATTGTATTTCTTGGACTATATCGCTACCGGTAAAAATCAGCCGGAACGTTTGGAACAAGTAGTGGCAGGTGTTGCAGAAGGCTGTCTTCAAGCTGGAGCGGCGCTGATTGGCGGAGAGACCGCCGAGATGCCGGGGATGTACAGTGAGGAAGAATACGATTTGGCAGGTTTTGCCGTAGGGATCGCTGAAAAAGATCAACTTATCACCGGCGAAACCATCCAAGCCGGCGACATCTTATTGGGATTACCTTCTTCCGGAATCCACTCCAACGGCTATTCCTTAGTCAGAAAAATTTTCTTCGAAACACATGGATTCTCAGGTGAAAGCAGATTGCCGGAACTTGGTGATGTGCCATTAGGTGAGACTTTGCTGACACCGACAAAAATCTATGTCCAACCACTATTGCCCTTGATCAAAGAGAAATTGCTTAAAGGTATCGCGCATATTACCGGCGGCGGGTTTGTAGAAAATATTCCCCGCATGCTGCCGGAAGGATTAGCAGCTGATATTGAATTAGGAACTTGGCCGGAATTATCGATTTTTACAGCTCTTGAAACATATGGCAAGATCCCGTCTGAAGAAATGTATGAGATCTTTAATATGGGGATCGGGATGGTCTTAGCTGTCGCACCGGATAATGTAGAACAAGTCAAAATGCGGTTAGCTGAGATGCAAGAAGAATGCTATGAGATCGGTTCGGTCATCGAAAAAACAACTTCCAGTGTCAATTTGCGAGGCGGAAAATGAGGATCGCAGTTTTAGCTTCAGGAAACGGCAGTAATTTTGAAGCGATCGCGCAAGCTTTTGAAAAACAAACGATTGCCGGTGAGCTGGTTTTGGTCTTTTCTGATAAAAAGACAGCTTATGTGTTGGAGCGGGCGGAGAAACATCAAATCCCCGCATTTACTTTCTCACCGAAAGATTTTTTATCGAAAAAAGAATATGAAGAAGCACTCCTTGATCTTTTAGTGGATCACCAAGTCGATTATCTTGTGTTGGCGGGGTATATGCGACTGATCGGTGAAGGATTGCTGGAAGCTTTCCCTAAGCGGATCATCAATATCCATCCGTCTTTACTACCGGCTTTTCCTGGACTCCATGGAATCGAAGACGCATTTGACTATGGCGTCAAGGTAACAGGGGTCACAGTTCATTATATCGACGCTGGAGTAGATACAGGACCGATCATCGCACAAGAATGTGTGCCGATCTCAGCGACAGATACATTGGAATCTCTTACCGAAAAGATCCATCAAACGGAGCATCGATTGTATCCGGAAGTTTTAGCAGAAATCATACATGCGGAGGAATGAAACAATGAAAAAAAGAGCACTGCTCAGTGTTTCCGATAAAACAGGTATCATTGAATTAGCGAAAGGTTTGATCACAGCTGGCTTTGAGATCATCTCAACAGGCGGAACGCAGGCGGCGTTGACTGACGCCGGGATCGCGACTATTGCGATCGATGAAGTCACTGGCTTTCCTGAAATGATGGATGGCCGTGTCAAAACACTACATCCTAAGATCCATGGCGGTTTGCTGGCGCGACGTGATGCAGACAGTCATGTGGCCGCAATGAAAGAGCACGACATCGCGCCTATCGACGTGGTTGTTGTTAATCTGTATCCTTTCAAAGAAACCATTGAAAAAGACGGGACATTTGCTGATGCTATCGAGAATATCGACATCGGCGGACCTAGCATGCTCCGTTCCGCGGCGAAAAATCATGAATCCGTCACTGTGATCGTTGATCCGCAAGATTATCCGCTGGTTCTAGAAGAATTGACTTCTGGTGATACAACGCTGGCTACACGCCGTTATCTGGCGGCGAAGGTCTTTCGACATACTGCCGCTTATGATGCGGTGATCGCGAGCTATTTGACGGAACAAACATCTGAAAAAAATCCGGAAAAACTAACACTGACTTATGAATTGAAACAAACATTGCGTTATGGAGAAAACAGTCATCAAGAAGCGGTCTTTTATCGCTCTGCGTTACCAACTTCTTATTCCATCGCCAATGCGAAACAGCTTCACGGTAAAGAGTTGTCTTATAACAATATCAAAGACGCGGATGCGGCGATCAAGATCGCCAGAGAATTTTCTAAGCCGGCTGTGGTGGCCTTAAAACATATGAATCCTTGCGGGATCGGTACAGCCGAAACGATCACTGAAGCTTATGATTACGCTTATGAAGCTGATCCAGTATCTATTTTTGGCGGCATTGTGGTTTTGAATCGGGAAGTTGATCTGCAAACGGCGGAAAAAATGCATCATCTGTTTTTAGAGATCATTTTGGCGCCATCATTTGAACCAGCGGCCTTTGAACTCTTGTCCAGCAAAAAAAATCTGCGTTTGTTGACATTAGATTTCTCTCAACAATTCCAACCGGAAAAAGAAGTGGTTTCGGTTTTAGGCGGTTTGTTAGTCCAAGATCAGGACGTAGTTGAGGAAGACCCTGAAAAGTGGCAAGTAGTCACCAAGCGTCAGCCGTCAGAAGAAGAAAGAGAAGCTTTGGCATTTGCTTGGAAAGCGGTCAAACACGTGAAGTCCAATGCTATCGTGTTGGCAAATAATCACCAAACTGTAGGGATCGGCGCAGGACAAATGAATCGAGTGGGTTCAGTAAAAATCGCTATCGAACAAGCTGAACAAGCAGAAAAAATCCAAGGTGCCGTCCTTGCCAGTGACGCATTTTTCCCAATGAGCGACAGTGTAGAAACAGCCGCTAAACATGGCATCAAAGCCATCATCCAGCCGGGAGGAAGTATCAAAGATCAGGAATCGATCGACATGGCTGACAAATATGGAATAACGATGCTCTTTACCGGTATTCGCCACTTCAGACATTGATGGAAAGCTTTCAAATTCTAAGGAGGATTCGATGAATATATTAGTGATCGGCAGCGGCGGACGAGAGCACGCGATCGCCAAAAAGCTGATAGAAGACGAACGAGTAACGAATGTGTATTGCGCAAAAGGAAACCCTGGTATGAAAAAAGACGGGATCATTCCTGTGAATATCGCTGAAGACGATCACACTGGATTGATCGCTTTTGCTGAAGAAAAGCAGATCGATTGGACGTTTGTCGGACCGGAAATTCCGTTACTGAATGGGATCGTAGATGATTTTCAAAAGGCGGGTCTGAAAATTTTTGGACCCACCAAAGCCGCAGCGATGATCGAAGGATCGAAAGAGTTCGCTAAAAAAATCATGAGCCAAAATAAAATCCCAACTGCTGATTATCAAGCTTTCACCAGTTACGACGAAGCAGTGGCTTATGTAGAAGAAAAAGGCGCGCCAATCGTTGTAAAAGCAGATGGTTTAGCTGCCGGTAAAGGGGTGGTTGTGGCTGAAACGAACGAACAAGCGATCCAAGCACTTCACGAGATGCTCAAGGAAAACCGCTTCGGACAAAATGGTGAAAAAGTCGTGATCGAAGAGTTTTTAGCAGGTGAAGAATTTTCTTTGATGGCGTTCGTTGATGGTTCGGCAGTCTATCCGATGGTGATCGCGCAAGATCATAAACGTGCCTATGATGGAGACAAAGGACCGAATACGGGCGGAATGGGAGCTTATTCACCGGTACCGCAGATTTCAGATGAAGTCGTGCAGACAGCTGTTGAAACGATCTTAAAACCGGCGGCAAAAGGAATGATTGCAAACGGCACACCATTTCAAGGCATTTTATATGCCGGGTTGATCGCGACAGCAGACGGACCAAAAGTAATCGAGTTCAATGCTCGTTTCGGCGATCCGGAAACGCAAGTCATTTTGCCGCGGTTGACATCCAGCTTGGCACAGCTCGTTATCGATCTTTTGGCCCATCAAGAGCCGAACATCACATGGAGCGATCAGGCAGCAGTCGGCGTTGTAGTGGCGGCGGAAGGCTATCCGCAAAACTATGCTGCCGGGATGCCGATTCCTTCGATCGAAGGATGTCCGGTGTATTATTCAGGAGTAGCTGGCGAGGACAACTTGTCAGCCAATGGCGGAAGAGTGTTTCTGGTAGAAGCAAACGGTGAAACACTCGAGGAAGCCCGTGAAAAAGTTTATCGTGCTTTGGCAGATGCCAAACTGTCAAAAATGTTTTATCGCTATGATATCGGGGACAAAGCATTAATAAAGAACTAGATCCATAGAGTGCTGTGACACAAAGAAAGCCCAATCAAACTATTCGAATTATCCTGTACTCCCGCTACGCAGATTTGCAGCGAGAGATCGTCGCTAACAGGTATAGTTATAAAACGAGTATTTACCGGCTATCTATCTTTGTGTCACAGCACTTTTTTGTTTAAATAACGAAAACTCTCAAAAATGATAAGGTTTTCATTTGGGAATTGTGATACAATTTAAGAGGAAAACAAAGGAGGTTTTTTTATGAAACAAGTAAAATTCGGTTCAGAAGAATTAGGCGTATCAAGCGTTATCTTAGGCTGTATGCGGATCAATAATGCAGAAGATCCGGTGAAAGTCATCGAAACAGCGGTAGAAAACGGCATTAATTTCTTTGATCACGCTGATATTTATGGAGATGGCAGCTGTGAATCGATCTTTGCGGACGCTTTGGCAAAAACCAATTATAAACGTGAAGATTTATTTATTCAAACCAAGTGCGGGATCGTTCCTGGCAAGATGTATGATTTTTCTAAAAAGCATATCATCGAATCTGTTGAGGGCAGTCTGAAACGTTTGAGAGTTGATTATGTTGATGCGCTTTTACTGCACCGTCCGGATACATTGATGGAGCCGGAAGAAGTTGCGGCAGCCTTCGATCAATTGGAATCAGAAGGAAAAGTGAAATACTTCGGCGTCAGCAACCAAAACCCTGGTCAGATCGAATTACTGAAAAAATATGTTCGCCAACCGCTTTTAGCAAACCAATTGCAATTCGGTATCAAACATACCGAAATGATCGATCAAGGAATCCATGTCAATATGACTGATACTGGCAGTTTCGATCATGACGGCGGGATCTTGGAATATTCACGTCTGCATGATATGACGATCCAAGCATGGTCTCCTTATCAGTACGGTTTCTTTGAAGGGGTCTTTATCGGTAACGAAAAATTCCCAGAGCTTAACCAAAAATTGGAAGAAATGGCTGAAAAATATAATACAACGCCAACAGGGATCGCTTCTGCATGGATCTTGCGTCATCCAGCGAACATGCAAGTGATCGCGGGAACGATGACACCTCATCGTATCGAAGAAATTGCCAAAGCATCAGAAGTGCAAATGTCTAGAGAAGATTGGTACAGCGTCTACTTGGCAGCCGGCAATATCCTTCCTTAAAAAAGGAAGCAAAAGCAAAATTAGACTATTTTCTGAGCTTTTGACATTCAAAAGACTAAAATCGTTCGTTAAACACGAACGATTTTTTGTTTTATTAAAAAAATACAGTTGTTTTCATTGATTTTGACGATTGTTTGCGATAAATTACATAGGGCGCCAATTTGGGGCCGAAATTTAAACGTTTGTTTCTTGGAAAAGAGAAAGGATGTTCTATTATGTTTGACATGAAAGTTTTTGATTACGAAGATATCCAATTGATCCCTAATAAATGTATCGTCCAAAGCCGCTCAGAATGCGATACTCAAGTAACTTTAGGAAATCACAAATTTAAGATGCCGGTCGTTCCTGCAAATATGCAAACGATCATTGATGATACCATCGCGGAATTTTTAGCAGAAAACGGCTATTTTTATATCATGCATCGCTTTGACGAAGCTGCACGTATTCCTTTCATCAAAAAAATGAAACAACGCGGACTGATTTCATCAATCAGTGTGGGTGTGAAAACAAGCGAGTATGCTTTTATTGATGAATTAGCGGAGCAAAATCTGATCCCTGATTATATTACGATCGATATTGCCCATGGTCATGCGAATTCAGTGATCGAGATGATCCAATATATCAAAAAACGTTTGCCGGAAACATTTGTGATCGCTGGGAACGTTGGGACTCCTGAAGCAGTACGGGAATTAGAAAATGCTGGTGCGGATGCTACCAAAGTTGGTATCGGACCAGGGAAAGTCTGCATCACAAAAATCAAGACCGGATTTGGAACTGGCGGTTGGCAGTTGGCGGCTGTTCGTTGGTGTGCCAAAGCCGCTCGTAAGCCGATCATTGCTGACGGCGGGATCCGTACCCACGGCGATATCGCGAAATCGATCCGCTTCGGGGCGACGATGGTTATGATCGGATCTTTATTTGCCGGACACGAAGAATCACCTGGTGAAACGAAAGTCGAAAACGGCGTAGTGTATAAAGAATATTTCGGCAGTGCGTCAGAATTCCAAAAAGGCGAAAAGAAAAATGTCGAAGGCAAAAAAATCTGGATCCAGCACAAAGGATCTTTAAAAGACACATTGGTTGAGATGCAGCAAGATCTGCAATCTTCGATCTCCTATGCCGGCGGAAAAGATTTAGAAGCGATCCGCAAAGTTGATTATGTGATCGTTAAAAACTCTATCTTCAACGGCGACACTATCTAAAATTTTTTAGATATAACGATTAAAAGTTCATCAAAGAAAGATAATCGAACGGTAAAAATCCACCTGTTCTCCGACAGAATAGTATCTGGGGAATAGGAAAGGAGTTTTTCCAACGTTCGGTTATTTTTTTCTTATAACGAGATATAGGAGTTCAGTAAAATTTTTGGTACAATGAGTGGTAAAGACAAGGGGTGAAGAAATGCCGATCAAAGTGATGTCGATTTTTGGAACGCGACCAGAAGCTATCAAGATGGCGCCGCTGATCAAACGGTTAGAAGCCGACGAACGATTTGAATCGTTAGTGACCGTGACAGGGCAGCATCGGGAAATGCTGGATCAAGTTCTGCGGGTTTTTCATATAAAACCGGATCACGACTTAAATATTATGAGCGCCAATCAAACACTGACAGAGATCACTACAAAAGTGTTATTAGCCTTACAGCCGATCTTGACCGCTGAAAAGCCGGATATGATCCTTGTTCATGGCGATACTTCTACGACTTTTGCGGCAGCAACGGCGGCTTTTTATCAACAGATCAAAATCGGTCATGTGGAGGCCGGACTGCGCACGTGGAACAAGCTGTCGCCGTTTCCTGAAGAGATGAATCGGCAGTTGACAGATGTGTTGGCAGATTTATATTTTGCGCCTACCAATGAAAGTGCCGAAAACCTACGACGGGAAAATCATCCTGAGCAGCGGATCTTTATTACCGGAAACACTGCGATCGATGCGATGAAATATACTGTTTCGCAAGAATATCAGCATCATTCATTGCCTGATGGTCAAAAACAGATTTTACTGACGATGCACCGTCGTGAAAATCTGGGAGCGCCGATGGAACAGGTCTTTCACGCATTAGCGCGCATCGCTGAAGAATTTTCGGAGCTTTCCATCGTTTTTCCGATGCATAAAAATCCCAAAGTTCGGGAAGCGGCTCAACGTATTTTAGGGTCATCCGCAAATGTCCGTCTGATTGAACCATTAGATGTAGTGGATTTTCATAATTTTGCCGCTAAAAGCTATCTGATCTTGACGGATTCGGGAGGCGTACAAGAAGAGGCGCCGTCTTTAGGAGTGCCGGTCTTAGTTCTGCGAGATACTACTGAACGCCCGGAAGGAATCGCGGCAGGGACATTGAAACTCGTGGGGACTGAGGAAGCAGATGTCTATCAAGCGGTCAAAGAATTACTGACAGATGGCAAGACGTATCAAAAGATGGCACAAGCGAAGAATCCTTATGGTGACGGTCATGCCAGCGAACGGATCGCGGATGCTATTGCAGAGTATTTTGCGGATTCTGATCAAAAGTAAATTGATAACTGAAAAAATTTATCGTAAAAAACTATCCAAACGATCTACTTCTGCTGTTTGGCAGATAGCTGAATGTTTGGATAGTTTTTTATAGTTTATTTTTGACTACCTGATTGATGGCCAACTGGTACTCATGGAAATCTTCTAAAGAAGGAATCGGTTTAACTGTGATCACTGGCAGGTCAGGAAAGCTGTGAAGCAGTTCGAAGGTTGAAAAGATCAAATCATATTGCCGAAATTGTTCAAAGATCGCTTGGTGCTGGTCGAAAATCTCTTCGATTACCGAAAAAGTGAGATTGCCGTATAACGAGCGTTGGGCTTTTTCCTTGAGAAAATGACCATGAAAAGGCGCGATATCTGATAAAATCAAAATTCGAAGGGGCGGCATCAGCTTTTCTAAAAGATCAGGTATTTTTGTCAACAGGATAAACAGCTGATGACAGCGCTGATCAAGTGTGATCTTCACCTGATGTCTGGCGATAAATGAATCGATAAAGGATTGCAGAACCCTCATTTCTTGAGGATACTGTTGCTGGTATTCTTCAACAAAATTTCTGCGGACATTTCGCAAGATAGTGATCACATCTCCGTTGCTTCGATAAACAAAATTATCATCGCAAAACAGGGTCACTAGTTCTTGTTTTTTATCTGGTGTAATAGAAAGCTGCAAAGACTCCTCCAGTTCTTTCAAATAAAGTTCAGCGAAACGATGAATTTTTTTGACCCAGGGATTGGCCTTTAATGCATGTTGAAAGTGCGCTGCCGATACAAAATGATTATCGCTAAAATAGTTCCATACTATCTCTTTTGCCGTCTGAATCGGATCTATGGCAAAAGACAGCTTTATGGAAAGGTGCTCTTCAGGAAATTTTATATCGGGATACTCGGCTGTCTTTTCTATAAATAAGCGATGTCCGTGCTTAAGACGAATGATAGCGACAGCCGAAGCGATTCGCAGTTGTTCATGGATGATATATTTTTCTTCCAGATGATTGGCTTTGGCAAAAGAGACGATCCATTGATTTAATTCCTCATCTAAAGAAGTATCTTGGAAAAAGGAATAGGTGTTTTTCCTCTGTTCTTTATAATATACGGTAAAAAGGTGGCGGATAAAAAACTCATTGCCGCAAAGACGCAGCGGATTTTTCTCGATCCGAACATTCTTTTCCGCTAGAAATCGTTGCAATTTTTTGTATAAGCGATGAAAGGAAGTTAGGCTTAAAAATAAGCGGTCCGCTGCTTCCGCTTGAGTTTTGCAGGTTTCATAGAGCAATAGTTCAAGAAATTTCATCTCAGGAGTATGACTGACCATGTGGCTATAAAGAGAATCCAAACCAAATCCAGAATGGTGATTCAGAACATAGCCGTTCTTGCTTCGTGTGATCGTCATCTCCGGGATCTGCTGATTGATAAGACGGATGTCTTCCAGAAGGACCGAGTAGGAAGTACTGTTCACTGCTTTTTTCAGTTCTTCTTCGGAGGCCTGTTTATTGTGGAAATAAAGATATTCCAATAATTTCAATCGTCTCAGATCATCCTTTTTTAATAAGTTACGCAAGTCCACAAAATCACCTCGTTATTATTTTAGCGAAGAAAAGTAGTCAAAATCAAGAAAAAACAAAGAGTTTATTGACTGATAAAAGAAAATGTATTATAGTTGACCTGTAATTAAATAATTGTTAGGTGAGGCTCCTATATAGAAACAAGCTGCTGCCGCGAAAGGATCGAGAGATTCTTAGTTTGGTTGAACAGGGATAGATCGTGAAGGTCATCCATAATGCAGCTGACACATTTGCTGTCTACGCTATATAGTGCTAAAGCTCTACGATGTTCGGTAAGCCGTCATTTAGTACGCGTGTTCATTGTTGAGCACGCGTTTTTTCGTGCTTTGCTTCCAAAGTTATCTGTATTGGTACAGATTGCTGAAAAAATGAAGCAAAAAGAAACAGGTTTAGTTTTTGTGAAATTATTTCCTATATAATAGCGTGCGAAACTGTCGACTTTCCTAGTGCTTCACGACTGACAAAAAGAGAGGAAGATGTATATGGATCACCCCAGTCCCCAGATGAAAACTCATAATATCAATCACGCTGCTAGGAGAGTAATTTCTTGATCTCCTAGCGTAGAGGAGGTACAAGAATGTTAAATAAAAAAATCGATACAAAAGAACAAGAATTAAAAAAATTGGCACTGCTTTCGGAAAGAGAGCTGTTTATGGCGTTGCGTACATCAATGAAGGGTCTTTCCGAAGAAGACGCTCAAGGGCGCTTGGAAGAGTATGGACCAAACCGTGTAGATGCGCAAAAACCAACACCAGCATGGCTGCTGTTTTTAGAAGCCTTTAAAGACCCGTTTGTTTTAGTGTTAGCGTTATTGATGGTTGTCTCAGCGGCGACTTCAGATTTTGAAGCGACGATCGTGATGGGGATCATGATCTTAGCCAGCGTTTTGATCACCTTTATACAAGAATATCGCTCACAAAAAGCCAGTTTGGCGTTGAAAGAAATGATTGAAAATACTTGTGCGGTCACGCGAAACGGCATCAAACGGGAAATTCCGATGGATGAAGTCGTACCGGGAGATATCGTTACTTTAGCGACTGGGGATATGATTCCAGCAGATGCGATCCTCGTTTGGACCAAAGATTTATTTGTGAACCAGTCTTCATTGACTGGTGAATCGATGCCAGTAGAAAAGTTTGTTGCCGGAGAAGAACGGGATCAAGATGTTTCCGCGATCGATATGCAAGAACTTGTATTTATGGGAACTGACGTCTTGAGTGGGCAAGGAATAGCTATTATCTTAAAAACCGGTCAAAGTACTTTCTTTGGCGACATTGCGAAAAATGCAACAAAAAAACGAGGTCGTACAGCATTTGATACTGGATTGACACAGGTCAGCAAATTGTTACTGCGCATGGTAGCCGTCTTGTTTCCAGTTGTATTTTTGATCAATGGTTTCACAAAAGGCGACTGGAGCGACGCATTTTTCTTTGCTATCGCTGTGGCAGTCGGACTAACGCCTGAGATGCTGCCGATGATCGTCACCAGCAATCTGGCAAAAGGTGCGATGGCTTTATCAAAGAAAAAAGTGATCGTCAAAGAATTGCCTGCGATTCAAAACCTTGGAAGTATGGATGTTTTGTGTACAGACAAAACAGGGACCATCACAGAAGACCGGGTTGTTTTAGTGGAGCATTTGAGTCCTTTAGGCCATGAAAATCAACGGGTGTTAGATATGGCATTTTTGAACTCGAATTATCAAACAGGCTGGAAGAATCTGATGGATATCGCCATCATCAATTACTATGAAGAAACAAAGCGTCAATTGCCGTTCAAAGATATTCTGAAAATCGATGAGATACCGTTTGATTTTTCCCGCCGGAGAATGACAGCCGTGGTAAAAGCTGATGATCATCAAATCATGGTGACCAAAGGTGCTGTTGAAGAAATGGAACAGATCTGTAAATACGCCGAAGTTGACGGCGAGATCGTACCATTGACAGAGGAACTGCGGAAAAAAATGCGAAAAGTCAACATTCGGATGAATGAAAAAGGGATGCGGGTTCTAACGGTAGCTGTAAAAACCGACGCTCATGATACCGCAACTTATTCGATTGAAGACGAAAAAGATATGATCTTGACGGGATTCGTTGGTTTCTTAGATCCAGCCAAGACAACAGCGGCAACTGCCATCAGCTCCCTTCATGATCACGGTGTGAATGTCAAAGTTTTGACCGGCGACAATGCGATCGTAGCAAAGAAAGTCTGCAAGGATGTAGGGATCGAAGTAGATTCTGTAATGCTTGGAACAGAGATCGAACTTTTGAGTGATGAACAATTGGCGGAAAAAGTGGAAGGAATCAATCTTTTTGCTAAATTGAATCCTATGCAAAAATCACGGATCATTGAAAGTCTGCAGAAAAAAGGGCATACTGTAGGCTTTATGGGAGACGGCATCAATGATGCGCCGGCACTGCGAAAAGCAGATGTGGGAATCTCAGTAGATACAGCGGCAGATATCACAAAAGATGCCAGCTCGATCATTCTTTTGGAAAAAAGCTTGGATGTTTTGGAAACCGGTGTGATCGAAGGACGGAAAGTCTTCAATAATATGATGAAGTATATCAAGAATACTATCAGCTCTAATTTCGGGAATGTCTTTTCCATTTTAGTAGCCAGCGCATTCTTGCCATTCTTGCCAATGCTGTCGATTCAATTATTGGTGCAAAATCTGATTTATGATATGGCGCAATTGACGATTCCTTGGGACAATGTGGACGAGGAAGAGTTGAGCCGGCCTGTACGTTGGGAAATCAGCAACATTTTCCGTTTTACCGTTTTGATTGGACCTATCAGCAGTATTTTTGATATCCTGACATATGCGCTTATGTGGTTTGTCTTCAGTGCGAATACACCAGCAGAACAAGCACTGTTCCAAACCGGCTGGTTCATGGTAGGGTTGACGACTCAGACATTAGTGGTACATTTGATACGGACTCGCAAAGTGCCATTTATCCAAAGTATCGCTTCGCCGCAAGTTTTATTTTCCAGCGGTATGGCGATCGCTCTAGGATTAGGTATTGTATTGTCACCGCTTCGTGAAGTATTTGAATTTACGGTATTGCCTAGCGCATACTGGTTCTGGTTTGCAGGGATCATTTTGATGTACCTGATCGTGGTTCAGGTAGGGAAAAAGATCTATATTAAGAAAACAAATAGCTGGCTCTAAAAATATTCTAACCTTTCGTCTAAAGACGAAAGGTTTTTTTGTGAACTAAATCATTTGACGGCTGCCGCGAAAACCCAAATCAAAAGAAGGGGGAAAACGGAACTGTATGATAAAAAGGGGAAATCTGTATCAATTTATTTGGATATTCTGTTAGTTTTAACACCAAAAAAATGAAAGCGTTTGTCTAATTGTGATTGATTTCACTAAAAGTTTGATAAATATGGACTTTTTTATAAATTAATAAATTAAAACGATTGCATTTTGCTTGTCTTTATTTTGAATAAGTGATAATTTAGTACTGTAAGTGATAAAAATAGTGATACAGTTGAAGCGGCTGTTTCACTCGACGAGAATTTCTAAGAGAGGAAAGTGTGACAACATGGCAAAAAATCAAAAACAAATTGATTTTGAAAAATTGTTAGAAAAAATCAATGCTGATTTTCCGACGTACCAAGCTTTGGACAAAGACGGGAAAGTAGTAAATGAGGCATTAGTACCTGATTTATCTGACGACGAATTAGTAGAATTGATGAGACGGATGGTTTGGTCTCGCGTATTGGATCAACGTTCAACAGCATTGAACAGACAAGGACGTTTAGGTTTCTACGCACCAACAGCTGGACAAGAAGCCAGCCAATTAGCCAGCCACTTCGCTTTTGAAAAAGAAGACCGCTTATTCCCTGGTTATCGTGATGTGCCGCAACTTGTGCAACACGGATTACCTTTGAAAGAAGCTTTCTTATGGTCTCGCGGACATGTTGCCGGAAACCTTTATCCAGAAGACTTGCATGCAATGCCTCCTCAAATCATTATTGGTGCGCAATACGTACAAGCTGCTGGTTCGGCACTTGGCTTGAAAAAACGCGGAAGCAAAAATGTAGCGTTTGTTTACACTGGTGATGGCGGTACATCACAAGGGGACTTTTATGAAGCAATGAACTTTGCAGGTGCTTACCATGCAAATGCTGTATTTTTTGTACAAAATAATGGTTTTGCGATCTCAACTCCTCGTGAAAAACAAACTGCCGCTGAATCATTGGCTCAAAAAGCAGTTGCCGCTGGGATTCCTGGTATCCAAGTAGATGGTATGGATGCGTTGGCTGTTTACACTGTATCAAAAGCTGCGCGTGAATGGGCAGCAAGCGGAAATGGTCCTGTTTTGATCGAAACATTGACTTACCGTTATGGTCCACATACATTGTCAGGGGATGATCCAACACGTTACCGTTCAAAAGAATTAGATGGCGAATGGCAACAAAAAGATCCTTTGATCCGTATGCGCAACTATTTAACAGAAAAAGGACTTTGGTCTGAAGAAAAAGAAGAACAAGTTATCGAACAAACAAAAGAAGAAATCAAAGCAGCAATCGCAGAAGCTGACCGTGTACCAAAACAAAAAGTTTCTGATTTCTTGAAAAATATGTTTGAAGTTCAACCTCAAAACATCAAAGAACAAATTGCAATTTACGAAGCGAAGGAGTCGAAATAATCATGGCGCAAAAAACAATGATTCAAGCAATCACTGATGCCTTAGCTCTTGAAATGGAGAAAGACGAAAATATCTTAGTGTTTGGTGAAGATGTTGGTAAAAACGGAGGAGTTTTCCGGGCAACAGAAGGTCTTCAAGAAAAATTCGGTGAAGACCGAGTATTTGATACACCTCTAGCTGAATCAGGTATCGGCGGATTGGCTTTTGGTTTAGCACTTGAAGGATTCCGTCCAGTTCCTGAAATCCAATTCTTTGGATTTGTATTTGAAGTAATGGATGAAATCGTAGGACAAATGGCTCGTACACGTTACCGTATGGGGGCAACCCGCAACTTGCCGATCGTTGTTCGTTCACCATTTGGCGGGGGCGTGCACACACCAGAATTGCACTCTGACAACTTAGAAGGTTTGATCGCGCAATCTCCTGGTATCCGCGTTGTTATCCCATCAAATCCTTATGACGCAAAAGGATTATTGATTTCTGCAATCCGCAGCAATGACCCAGTTGTTTACTTGGAACATATGAAACTTTATCGTTCTTTCCGTGAGGAAGTGCCAGATGAAGCATACGAAGTTCCTTTGGATAAAGCAGCAGTCACTCGCGAAGGAACAGATGTATCTATCATTACTTATGGTGCGATGGTACGTGAAGCTGCCAAAGCTGCTGATAACTTAGCAAAAGAAAATATCAATGCCGAAATCATCGACTTGCGCACAGTAGCTCCTCTTGATGTAGAAACCATCATCAAATCAGTTGAAAAAACTGGTCGTGTGGTTGTCGTTCAAGAAGCTCAAAAACAAGCAGGTGTAGGGGCACAAGTTGTTTCTGAAATCTCTGAACGTGCTGTTCTTTCATTAGAAGCACCGATCGGCCGTGTTTCTGCGCCAGATACAATCTTCCCATTTGGCCAAGCTGAAAATATTTGGTTGCCAAATGCCTCAGATATCGAAGCGAAAGTAAAAGAAATCGTAAACTTTTAATTTAATTTAAGAAGGGAAGAAAGCGAAATGGCTTTTCAATTTAAACTACCGGACATCGGTGAAGGGATCGCAGAAGGCGAAATCGTTAAATGGTTCGTCAAACCTGGCGATACGATCAATGAAGACGACACATTATTAGAAGTACAAAATGACAAATCAGTGGAAGAAATTCCATCTCCAGTTACTGGTACCGTTAAAAATATCGTAGTACCAGAAGGAACAGTGGCAAATGTCGGGGACGTGTTGGTAGAGATCGACGCACCTGGACATGAAGACAATGAAGGGGATGCCGGTGTAGCTGCACAATCCCAAACACCTGCGCAACCTGCCGCAATCCCAACTGAAACAAAGGATAGCCAAAGCAATGGCGGCGGTGTCTTCCAATTCAAATTGCCAGATATCGGTGAAGGAATCGCGGAAGGCGAAATCGTTAAATGGTTCGTCAAAGCCGGCGATACGATCAATGAAGACGATACGTTATTAGAAGTACAAAACGACAAATCAGTGGAAGAAATTCCATCTCCAGTTACTGGTACCGTTAAAAATATCGTAGTACCAGAAGGAACAGTGGCAAATGTTGGTGATGTCTTGGTAGAGATCGATGCTCCTGGGCATAACGACGCACCGGCTTCAGCGCCAGCAAGTGAAAATGCCGCTCCTGCAGCAGCAGCTCCTGAAGCAGCTAAAGTAGTCGAAGCAGCTGATCCAAACAAAAAAGTATTGGCAATGCCTTCTGTACGTCAATTCGCTCGTGAAAAAGATGTGGATATCACACAAGTTACAGCCACAGGTAAAGGCGGACGCGTGACAAAAGAAGATATCGAACAATTCTTATCAGGCGGAGGAAAAGCAAAAGCAGCACCGGCTTCAACTGGCCAAACAATTACAGCTTCAGTTGAACCTGCGCAAGCAGCCGCTCCTGCTAAACCAAAAGCATTTACTTCAAATCTAAGCGATCTTGAAACGCGTGAAGCAATGACACCAACACGTAAAGCAATCGCTAAAGCAATGGTCAACAGCAAACATACTGCACCTCATGTTACTTTGCATGACGAAGTGGAAGTATCTAAACTATGGGATCACCGTAAGAAATTCAAAGAAGTTGCCGCAGAAAACGGTACTAAATTGACATTCTTGCCATATGTAGTCAAAGCATTGACAGCGACAGCTAAGAAATTCCCAATATTGAATGCATCTATTGATGATTCTTCACAAGAAATCGTCTATAAACATTACTTCAATATCGGTATCGCAACAGATACAGATCATGGTCTATACGTACCTAACGTGAAAAACGCAGACCAAAAAGGTATGTTCGCGATTGCAGACGAAATCAACGACAAAGCTAAATTAGCTCATGACGGCAAACTTTCTGCTGATGATATGCGTAACGGAACAATTACCATCAGTAATATCGGTTCTGTAGGCGGCGGCTGGTTTACTCCAGTTATCAACTACCCTGAAGTAGCGATCTTAGGTGTGGGAACTATTGCTCAACAACCAATCGTTAACGCAGAAGGCGAAATCGTTGTCGGCCGTGTAATGAAATTATCGTTGAGCTTTGACCACCGTATCGTGGATGGCGCGACTGCTCAAAAAGCAATGAACAACATTAAACGTCTGTTGGCTGACCCAGAATTAATGTTGATGGAAGGATGATAAAGAAATGGTAGTTGGAGATTTTGCGATTGAATTAGATACAGTTGTGATTGGTGCGGGACCTGGCGGCTATGTAGCTGCCATCCGTGCCGCAGAGATGGGGCAAAAAGTAGCAATCATCGAACGCGAATATATCGGAGGCGTTTGTTTGAACGTGGGATGTATTCCTTCTAAAGCTTTGATCGCGGCCGGACATCATTACCAAGAATCTTTAGATTCAACAGTATTCGGTGTGACCAGCGAAAATGTAAAACTTGATTTTGCGAAAACACAAGATTGGAAACAAAATACAGTTGTCAATAAATTGACTAGCGGTGTTGGTTTCTTATTGAAAAAAAATAAAGTTGAAGTGATCGAAGGCGAAGCATTTTTTGTAGACGATCATACTTTACGGGTGATCCATCCTGATTCTGCACAAACCTATTCATTCAATAACGCGATCGTTGCTACAGGATCTCGTCCAATCGAAATCCCTGGGTTCAAATTCGGCGGACGCGTCTTAGATTCAACTGGCGGATTGGCATTGAAAGAAGTACCTAAAAAATTCGTGATCATCGGTGGCGGTGTTATCGGTGCGGAATTAGGCGGTGCTTATGCCAACCTTGGCGCAGAAGTGACGATCCTTGAAGGAACTGCACAAATTTTACCTACTTATGAAAAAGATATGGTAAAAATTGTTGAAGAAGACTTCAAGAAAAAAGGTGTTACGATCGTTACGAAAGCAATGGCTAAAGAAGCCGTTGACAATGGCGACAGCGTAACCGTTAAATATGAAATCGACGGAAAAGAAGAATCTGTTACTGCAGATTATGTCATGGTAACAGTCGGCCGTCGTCCAAACACCAATGATCTTGGTTTGGAACAAGCTGGTGTTGAAATCGGCGAACGCGGATTGATCACAGTAGACAAGCAAGGTCGGACAAATGTGCCGAATATCTATGCAATCGGTGATATCGTTCCCGGTGCGGCTTTAGCTCACAAAGCAAGTTATGAAGCGAAAATCGCTGCTGAAGCGATCTCAGGTAAAAAAGTAGCAGTCGACTACAAAGCAATGCCGGCTGTAGCCTTTACCGATCCAGAACTTGCTTCAGTTGGTATGACGATCGCGGAAGCGAAAGATGCCGGCTTGGAAGCAAAAGCTTATAAATTCCCATTCTCAGGAAATGGCCGTGCGATTTCCTTAGATAAAACAGAAGGCTTCATTCGTTTAGTGACTACCGTTGAAGACAACGTATTGATCGGTGCACAAATCGCCGGTGTAGGCGCAAGCGACATGGTCTCTGAATTAGCGTTGGCTATCGAATCCGGTATGAATGCGGAAGATATCGCCTTGACGATCCACCCACATCCATCACTAGGAGAAATCGTAATGGACGCATCAGAATTGGCATTAGGATTACCAATCCATATTTAACAGCATGTGAATATCGATTAGGAGCGGGTGAAAACCTGCTCCTTTTGTTTATTTTCTTACAGGGTTTATGCTACACTAGGTATTGAATGTTTGAGGTGAGAAAGAATGCGTGATTATCAGTATCCCCTTGATCTGGATTGGACGACAGACGAGATGGTGATCGTAATGGATATGTGGGAAAAATTGGAGCAGGCGAATGAGACCAATATCAAAGCAGAAGAATTTTTACGAACTTATCAAAAATTCAAGACTGTCGTGAAAAGTCTGGGAGAAGAACGACGTCTTGGACGGGAATTTGAGAAAATCTCCGGTTATTCGTTATACCACACCCTCCAAGAAGCCAAGAAAAATCCAAAAGGACGATTAAAAATGAAAGGTTGATTTTATCATGGATCAAATGATTACTCATATAAAAAGCTGGATATATACCGCTGCAGAGCAGATCAAAGAAAGTTTCGACGAGGATCTGCAAGTGGAAACCAAATCCAGCCGCAAAGATCTGGTAACGAGTTTGGACAAACAGACCCAAGAATACTTGACTCGGCAAATCTTGAACTATGATCCAAATGCGAAAATCATGGGAGAAGAAAATGGGCGGGATCATTTGACGGATCTATCCGGAAGAGTTTTTATCATTGATCCGATCGATGGCACCATGAATTTTGTTTTAGAACATGAAAATTTCTGTATTATGATGGCAGTTTATGAAGATGGAGTGCCTCAATTGGGATTTGTCTATGATGTCATGAAAGATGAATTTTTGTGGGGCGGAAAAAAAGTCGGTGTCTTTCGCAATGAACAGCAGATCAAGGCTCCAAAAGATCTCGGGATGCGGGAAGGCTTAGTCGGCATGAACACCAGCTTGTACAAAAAGAACGCCTACAATTGTCAGAAAATCGGAGATCATGCAATGGGCGTGAGAATGACTGGTTGTGCCGGTAAAGAGCTGATCGGGATCATCTTAGGACATCGTAACGGCTATATCTCTAATTTGGCTCCATGGGATTATGCACCGGGATGTGTCTTGCTGGACGCTTTAGGAATGAAATTTTCAGCACTTGACGGCGAACCACTGAAATTGGACGGCAGAGAATTATTTATTGCCGGGACACCGACTGCTTATGACGAAATGAGAGCGATCATTGCAAATACTGCCATATAATGAAAGAAAAAGTAAAGATACCAGTTTTTTTCAATAGAATGAAAACTTTTCACCAATTGTATAATAAGAATCTTTTTAATTTTTAGTTCAATTCAAAAATACATCAGAAACGCCTTTAAATCAACGTTTTTAGGCGTTTCTTTTGTTTTTTTATCTTTGAATATTATTAGAATAAAATGTATATTTTCTATCTATTTTTGCTTATTTTTTAGCTTTTCGATTCAAAATCTAAACTGGTCGATCCAAAAATCTAAACTGGTTTAGAGCTCTATTTTACAAATTAAATTTTTGGGATGATGTTATCTAATTCGTTAACTATTCTTTCTTTTGCTTCACTCGAAGTCCCAGCATAGACATTTAATGTGAACGCTACATCGGAGTGTCCTAGCATTTCGCTGACTTCTTTTACATTCTGAGTTAGAGAAATCGAATACGTTGTAAAGGTATGTCGTATTTTATGAGGATGTAAATCTTTCAATCCTGTTCTTTTTTCGATCTTTTTTAGTCGAAGATATACAGTCGATGGATGTAACATTTTACCTTTATCCGATGGAAAAACGAGGTCATCTCTAAACTGATCGTAGTTTTTTCGATTAAATTGCAGTTTATTAAAATACTGTAACTTTTCCAAAAGACTGATAGCAGTAGACGATAAAGGAATAGTCCGAGACTTTCCGTTTTTTGTAAGTCCGATCGTGTCATGTCCGTTTTCATCGCGTGTTCGTGAGTGTCGGACGTGTAGGACTTTATTTTCAAAATCAACGTCTTTCCATTGTAAAGCAATAGCTTCGCCATTTCGAATACCAGTTACAAAAATCAAATAAAATAAAACGCGAATGTTGAATTTACAATTGTACTTCAAATCCTCCAAAAAAATCTTCAAATCACTAGGGGACAAATATGTTTCCTTTTCTTTTGATCCTTCATTTTCGCTTCTTATAGTTCTCATTTTTTCGATTAATAAAACAGGATCACTTTGCACAAGCTTACGTTTTCGAGCAAATTCGAATACATTGCTAACGTAGTTCAAAAATAGTCGAGCTTGTGAGTGCTTAGCGTCATAATAAATGTAGTTCGCAAAGTCTTGAATATCATCAACGGTGATCTTATCGATTAATTTATCGCCGAGCTTAGGAAGAATATGATTCTTGAATTTTGATTTTGTCGAAAGAAGTGTAGCTGATCTTACCTTGTGTTTGTAAACAGTTTCGATCCACAACTCATAAACTTCTCTAAAAGTAGTCCCTCTTAGATTAGTTCCGCGAGTCTTGATGAAATTCTGTTTAGCGTCTAAATAGGCTTGTTCAGCTTCTCGTGACGTTTTGAAGCCACCTCGATTAAAGTTTTTCTGCTCTCCAGTCAGGGGATTAGTACCTAAATATCCTTTTTTTCGCCAGAAAGTTTGACCATTTTTTTCATATTTGTATGCTTTTGCCATTGTTTTTATCTCCTTTTCATCGCGTGTGTGGGACGAGAAAGAGGGAGAGTGAATTATAGTTACAATTCATTTATTTGTTTAACTTAAGGGGTAAAAAATATAAGAAACTTTTATTTGTTTATCCTTGTGTTTAAAAAAAGAAGCTACTTTTATTTGTCAATCTTGATCTTCTTCTTCTTTTTCCTCAAAAAGTTCTTCTATAACCTCAAATACAATTTTAGGAAACTTTTCTTGATATTTTTTGTTCTCAAAATCAAGTACCTCGGTGTTACGAAACTCAGATATCTCACCAGCTTGTTGCAATAAGGTGACAATAGTTTCAACAAATTCGAGATATTTTTCTGTATAATCATAATCTTTCTTTTGATAGAAAAGATCATCAAGATAATTGATTATCTTCACGAGATCATCATCAATCGCAAAAAATTCTTCCAACTGAGCGAGCTCAGCAGATCGTTGAAAGTTTCGAGCAACTTTTATTAGTTGGCTGTTCTCGATAGACGAGTTTAATATTGCGTTAAATTGATCATCATTTATTTGTCTTGCTTGCTCAATATAATCTTCTTCGCTTGTACCATTTAGCAGATATTCAATTGATACTCCACCAATTTCAGCAATACGCTTTAGACGCCTGTTATTTGGAAGGTTATAGCCATTTTCCCAATTGCTGACAGCACCATAACTTGCAGTTTCATCAATTTTTTTGGCGAAATCTTTAGCACTTAATCCAGTTTCTTTTCTGATCATCTTAATTCGTTGAGCGACTTCAAGATTTTTTTTATCAGGCACTTTCTTTTTTTGCTTGTTCAAAGTATATTCCACCTCCTACTATATATTATAATAAATAATTATAGAAAATACCAGAAAAACTATTGATTTTTATTTTCTTTTGTTTTATATTGTTTTTAACAGATATTTATAGTTATTTCTATAAATAATTGTAATGATAAAAGGAAGAAGGAGCTTATCTAATGAATGAAGAAATAGCTTTTAAAATTTCAGAAGAAATTCGAGAAGCGGTAAATGAAGGTATAAAACTTTATCAGAAGCGCGAAGAACTGCCATTCTATATGACGAAAACGCAAGCACAAGAATATCTGAATGTCGGTTATCTGACTTTGATGAATAAATACATCAAAAACGGTCTAAAAGTTATCATGGTTGATGGCATGCTACGAATATCAAAAGACGATTGCGATGAGTTCATGCGTAGTCATCGGGTTTAGTCCAAAGCAAAAACTGTTATAAAAAAGCAAATGTATTCCAAAAGACGTGTGGGACGAGAAAATTATATAAAAAAGACCGCCGAATAGTTGGGGCTATTCGGCGGTTGATGATGATAAAACTGTAATCTACAAATACATTTTATCATCGCTCAATAAAAAATCAAGAGGAGCGATTCGAGATGAGATACTCAAAAAACGACATAGAAGAAAAAGTAAAGTACTTTCAGTTACCAAAATTTTTATTTAAAAGCAGTCTATATAAATCTCTCAGCAACGATGCGAAAGTTGCATATGCTTTACTCAAAGATCGTTTAAACGTATCTCAAAAAAACGTTTGGACAAATAAAGAAGGTGAGATTTATTTTATCTTTTCTGTTTCAGAACTAGCTGAGGAGCTAGGGGTATCAAAAAATACAGCTTTGAAAGTCAAAAGTGAGCTGGTTGCTGCTAACTTGCTAGAAGAAGAGAAAAGAGGTAAAGGACGAGCGAATCATCTATATTTGCATCATCCAGTTTTAACAGATGACGACAAATACGAGGATAAAGATAGTTCAGAAAATAAAACGGCTGAAAAAGGTAGTGCAAAATCTGAACCAGTTGAAAATAAAGGTATCTCAAATATTGAACTAGTTGACGATAGTAGTTCAGAAAATGAACCACTTTTTTTTGGCAAAGTAGATCAAAATTTGGACATAGTAGCGCAAGATTTGGACGCTAGTAATACTAATCTAGTAAAACCAAGAGATAAAAGAGAAGAAGAGAATAAAACGCGTGTACACGAATCACCATTTTTCAAATTTTTAGACACGTTTAAAGTATTTTCTGTGACTGATATTTATAAAATCATCTTTGAGTTAGATAAGACAGCTCTTAAACCATCACAAGAAATCATTACAGCCCAGATCGAATCAATGAAAAATAAGCAGATCATTGCACCAGCAACATATTTTCTCAACGGTGTTAGAGACCGTGTGACAGCAGAAAGATTGCAAAAGCAAAGCAAACAGCTACCAGCGATCGATTTAAGTTACAAGTTTTTTGTAGAATCCGATAAGGTATTATAACACGTTTTATCGTTATTTAAATGCAACTATTTTTTTAATTTTTTTATTTTTAAATACTTATATAGAGCTGTTTAATGGATAATGAACAAAAGTTCTTTTTTTGACAGGTATGGAAATGTATGTTATATTTATAATATAGATGTGAGGGCTTTCTCTCTCTCATATTTTATTTTTGGAAATCGTACTCGCTTAATATGATTTTCTCTTAAAACTCGTGCTATTTACTTACTGATAGCACACAAAAGATACCGTTTGAGGACGGCTCTTTTGTCCTTCCATTTACTCAAAGAAGCTCTTTTCTGCTGGAAGAGCTTCTTTGTTTATGAACAAAAATGAAAACGATTTTGAAAAGGAGCTGAAAATATATGAAAAAAGATATCAAAGAAATTGAAGACGAAAACGAAGAAACTGAAACAGTCGATAATACTGAGACGGTTGAAGATGTTGAAGAGCAAACAGAAGCCTCACTGGAAGAACAAGTAAAACAGCTACAGGAGCAAGTTCAACAGCTTGTACAAGCTAAAACGTCAGCGCAAGAAACTGAAATAGTCGATGAAGATCAAGTAACAGACGATCCAGCAACAGATCGTGAAGCTGAATTCTCAGCGCGTGAACAAGCGCTGTTTGATCGTCAAGTTGAATTAGAGCTTAAATCAGAGGGTTTAGAAGATTTTGCACCACTGATTCATGCAACTAATGAAGCTGAATTGATTGAGCAAGTCAACAAATTAAAAGAGCTTGTCAACAAGCGAAAATTAAATAACTCATACAAACCCTCAGATCACAATAGCGCAAGTCAATACTCTCAAGCTGTTAAAAATAGAGACGTATTAAGCATGTTGAGAACTAAGATCAATCAATAAAAGGAGACATACATAAAATGAATACAACTAATCTAACTACACAAGAAAATATCTATCTCAGTGATGAGATTCATCTAGTAGCGCCAAAGCAAACCCCGTTTGCAACTCTACTTTTATCTAAAAAAGGCAATAGCGAAACAGGCGCTAAAATTCACTCATGGCGTGAGCGTACACTCGATACAAGTGAGTCTTTAGCACAAGAAGGAGCAGAGGCTGGGGAAGGCGTTCACTCGAATCGTGCTGAACTTTCAAATGTATTGCAAATTCTATCTAAGACAGTCAAAGTTTCTGGTACAGCGCAAGCTACTGAAAAAGTCGGTGATCTATTCGCTTCTGAAATTAATGATCGCTTGATTGAAGTCAAAGCAGACCTTGAAAAAGCGCTTTTGACTTCCACAAAAAACGATGGATCAGACGGAAAACCACGTAAAATGTCGGGCTTAATTGAGTTTGCTGACTCTGAAAATCTAGTGCAAGAACCAGTTTCTGAAACAGCGATCAAAGAATTAGCTAGAAAACTTTGGAACCAAGGTTTTGAAGGTGAAAATCTTTATCTCTTCGTTAATGCTGATATCAAAGAAGAGCTAGATAGCTTATATAAAGATAAGTATTTCTATCCAGCAAAGACAAACGATTTTGGTCTGTTAGTAAACAAGATCGAAACTAATTACGGAGTTATTAACGTAGTACTTGACCGCTACATGCCTTCTGAAAAAGCTGTCCTCTTCGATTTAGATCAGTTGTCTATCAAATTCTTAAAAGGCCGCCAACCTCATTATGAACCTCTTGGAAAACGCGGAGACAATCTAGAAGGCATGGTATTGCTAGAAGCGACATTAGAAGTAGGATCAAAAAAATCTGTTGCTGTGCTAGACACGACAACAGCAGAATAGCAGCTACCCACACAATTCTTGTGTTTATATCATATATTTTTCTTTCCTTTATTTTTGAGGGCGTGTGATAGCGTCCTCTCTCAAAAAAATGAAAAAGAACAAATGTACGAAAAAAAGGAGAAAACGACATGAACGAAAACATAACTAGACGAGAGTTTTATGTAGCGCTACGAAAGCGAAAAAATATAAAGCAACAAGAGTTAGCTCAAGCACTACACGTAGCACGCACAGTCATATCTCGGTTCGAAAATGGAAAATATCTTTTTGATAATGAGCGTGTAAAAGCGTACGAAAACTATATTGATAACAAAAAATAATGAAGCGAGCGTGATATCGATGGATTGGAAGCAGAAAATCGAACTTAGATATCTGGAACAGATTACACGAGTTAGAAAATTTAAATATGTGTATGATTACGAATTAGTTTTGTATCTTGAAAAAATTGGTATTGATTATATTACAATCGTACGTTCCGAAAAAGGATCGGCACTTGCCGTTTATGAAAATAACAGTGAGTTACGTAAGTACATTAGAAAATATTATAGGTCTATACCTATTATTGAAAGTGATATAGTAACTTTTTAAGACAGAGAGAAAATAAAAGTAATCACAAATTTTGTGAGTTTTTAGCTTGCTAAAAGCGAGCAAATATTTGTACCAAGCGTCCGCACGATTCTTGCGAAGCAAAATCGTAAGTAGCGCGGTAGGCTTTTGATCTTAATACTGTATGCAAAAATTTTTGTTGTAGTTCTTGACTGTTTATATAAATACTAAAAATACTATTTATCTAAACAGCTAAAAACTACAACAATAATGAAGGGAAGAATTTTAATGAATAAACTAACTAACAAAGATTTTTATTTCTGTTACAACGGAGCTAAGACAGCATGGCTCAAACAACAAGGCTTTAATTTTATAACACATGCTTTGACAATCAAAAGTAATCAAGAATATTGGCTCTTTGAACGGAGTCAAGAGTTGAAAATTGCGCTTAAAAGATATAATGATTTTTTTGAAAGTAAATAAGTTGAGGTATGAATCTGATGAATATAACTTTAAGCGAATTAATGACAAATTCCCTATACACAAAATTTGTAGGAAATAAAGTTCAAGAAAAGTATCAGTCAGCAGTTATGAGTGATAAAAAATTCTATTTGCAAACTGATACTAAAAATAAAATTATCAGTAAACTGAGCGAAAAAGCTGGATCAGTTAGATATGTGGCTGGAAAAAAAGGAAAAAACGAACCATATTTTGAGTTAGAAAAGCCCATTTTTGATGACTCTGATATTATCGAAGATCAGCGAGGACACCATAAGAAAAAAGCTGAGTGGTCTGAGTATACAGCTATACTCTTTAATAATGCGTTGCCTTTTTTTGAAAAAGGAAAAACATATACTAAAACTGAGCTATTACGTCAAAGTAGTATATTTCTAAAGGTCGATAGATACCGAGATAAAATCGTTGAAGTTTTGAAAGAAAAAAATAATCGATTCTACTTCAAAACTTTAAGAAGTAAAAAACGTTTGAATTATGATTTGGCTGTTCTTGCCGCTGATTTTTACCGCTTTTTCAATGAGCAAATCACACAAGAAGCGAATAGACTTGTTCGCGAATTTAAAGATAAAGCGGATATTCAGAAAGTATTTGTCGCTGTTTCTTTATCAACTGATGAGAAGAAAATATTTTTAGAAGTTGACGAAAAAATTTTCAATAAATATAAAGAAAGAAAACAGCAAATTAGAGAGCAATTCAGTCGTAAAAAGATGAAGGCACAAAAACGTGAGTTAGAATGCGAAAAAGCGATTAAAGAAATGGCACAGACTGAGTTTGATTGTCTGTTTATGTATGATGGTTTTCAAATATTTGATACTTCAAAAATTGAGTATATCAAGTGTGATAAAGAATATTTGCAAACTCTAGTGAATGATTTATTAAAGAATCGATTACTCGAAAATGCCAAAAAACGTGAAAATCTTTTAACGTATGAAGAAGAAATTAGAGATACTAATCAGAGATTATATCGTGAAAGTTCTTTTGAAGGTGGAAAAATGTACAATCGTGCGCTTGATGAAGAGTTATCCCATATTGAAACGGCAATGTATCAAGAAAAAGCTGATTTCAAGGCAAAAAAATATAAAGAGTATGTGCAAATCTATAGTTTTTTAATTGATTTTGTACAGATGAGATGAGGGCAATAAATGGATATTAAAGATGAAATTAAGAAATTATCAATAAAGAAGAAGATGTATTTTGAAATGTTGTTTCCCGATGTCCGAAAGACAGACCAACCAATTACAATGGATCATTTCTGTAATTTTATAAGAACAAAGAATATAGATTACTACAAAAACTGGGAAAAAACGGAAGAATTTCAAAGATTGAAAGCTTTGAGATATGCTTCCATTGCCAATAATGATTTTTTTGAGATATATGATTCAGTCAGTGAAAAAGCAAAAAATGGTGATGAAAAATCTATCAAATTGTTTTTGACTTTATCGAAAGAATTAAAATCAATGACGAAGCAAAAAATTACCGTTGAGGATAGCTCAGACGATGGGTTGATGTTATGACATTATCAACAGCAAAAAAATTAGAAAAAATAAATGCTGATCCTACGCTATGGCTGAAAAACTTTGTAAAGATCGTTGATAATGAAGGAAAATACGTTCCCTTTATTGTCAATCAGCAACAGAAAGAGTTTTTAGAATATCGAACGAGATATAACTTGATTGCTAAATCTCGTCAACTAGGAATGAGTACGCTCATGTTGGGGCTGTTTTTGTACATGGCTTTGACTAAAGCAAGAACTAACTACTTGATAGTTTCCTATAAGCTTGAATCAAGTACAATTCTTTTTGAGCGTTTGAAGGCGATGAATGATAGTATTCCTCGTGATAAGTTTAAATTTTCGAAGATTAAACACTCAAATAAAAATAAGCTCAGTTTTGAGAATGGTTCTACCATTACGCTTTCGGTCGCTGGCAATAAAGACGTGGCACGAGGCGGTAACTTTTTGGGAGTTCATCTCAGCGAGTTAGCTTTCTACAGCAATCAAGAAAAGCTCTTGTTGTCAGTAGAGCAAGCTCTTTCTAAGTCGGAAGAAGCTATATTGACGGTAGAAAGTACTTCGAATGGCTTTAATCATTTTCAAAAGCTTGCTACATCAGCAGAAAAAGGACTATCAAAGTATAAGCTATTTTTCTTCCCTTGGTACTCTAAGGCTACAGCTCAACAATTTAAGATTGAGATTGATGAAGCGGTGGCATGGTATAAGGCAAGTATGAAAGAGTTGCTCAGTGAAAAAGATTTGAATAATGAAGAGAAATTGCTCTTTGAAAAAGGCGCTACTTTGCGCTTGTTGATGTGGCGACAATTTAAAAAATTAGATATGAGCGATCGCGATTTCAAACAAGAATTTCCTTCAAACTTGCATGAGAGCTTCATATCGACAGGTTTCAGTGTTTTCGATCAATCTAAAGTCAGTGAGCGCTTGAATCACTTACCAAAAAAAATAGAATATAGCGCTGTTAGTTTGCATTTGCAACAAGAGTTACTGTCTCTTGTGTCAAATGGAAGCTTGTTTGTGTATGATTTGCCTAGAAAAAATGCGAAATATTATTTTGGTGTCGATGTTGCTGGGGGAAGTGGTGGCGATAATTCTACGATTAGTGTTCTTGATGATGAAGGTAAGCAAGTAGCTAGATTTAAAGATAATCGAACTCCAGTTTATCGTTTTGCGAAGATTATTAATGAATTAGGTCGCTTATATAATTATGCCTTTTTAGTCATTGAGCGTAACAGTTTTGGTACTCCGCTGCTAGAAAAATTACGTAGAGAGTATCTTTACATGAACATCTATAAGATGAAGCTATTTGACCAACAAACAGGCAGAAAGCGCATGAAATTAGGTTGGAGTACAACCGCAAGTAATAAAGCAACGCTTATTTCTGACTTGAAAGAGGCTTTCGAACTTGATGAAATACTAGTCAATGATCGCGATACGTTGGAAGAAATGCAAATATTTCAAGAATCAAATGGAAAAACGGGGAACATGAATGGACAAGGGTTACATGATGACTTAGTCATTGCGCTGGCATTGGCGACTCAAGGAAAGAAAGCGAAAAAATGGTATGTTTAGAAGGAGTGACAAATAAATGAATATTAAAGAATATATAAAAATTATACATAATGGTAATCCTCTATGGTTTTTAGATGAGGTTAATCACTACGAAAAACAAAGAAGAATTGCTGATGTCTTAAAAATGAAAAATTATCTTGAAGGCAAGCATGCGATCATGAATAGGGGCGTAGAGATGTACAATAATCGTCCGTATGAATCTCGAAAAGTGATGTTGCAATACGCTAAGTTGATCGCGAATCTCGAAACTAGTTACTTATTGAAAAATCCTGTCACGATAGTTGGAAAAGAAGAACTATCAGAGCGATTTAAACGTGTTTACAAAGAAGGAAGCTTCAACAAGTCTGATTATGAATTGCTTTCGCGTTTAATAAAATTCGGTGATAGCTATGAATATATTTATATCGATAATGACAAAATCAAATCGAAGGTCATTGAAAGTGAAAATGCGTTTCCGATCTATAATGAGACTCTTGAAATGATTGCTTTTGTTGAAGCCTTCGAAGCTTTGGAAAGTGATTTTTACATTATCTATTATCCAGAGAAAGTGGAGAAATGGTCTAATATCGGTGGTAACGATCTACGAAGAATAGACCGTTATAACAATGTATCTGGTCTTCCCATACACTATCGCAATGATAATGAATTGGATAAAGTGTTTGGCAAGTCTGATTTAGCAGATTTTCTTAACATAATTGATAATATGGAAGATTTACTATCTAAATTTAGTGACAGCTTTTACAAATTCCACAACCCTATCCCTGTTGTCATCGGTCAGCAACTGAAAGGTGAAGGAATCAACCAAAATTTAGTTGGTGAAGGGCTTGTTCTTGATGATGGATCAGACTTCAAAATGGTATCAAACTCAGTTAACGAGAAAGCATTTGAAACGATTTACAAAACTCTAAAACAAGAATTGCTAAACATTTCGAGTACGCCAGCAGTAAGTTTGAATAACACTGATGTTTCGAATCTCAGTGAAGTTAGTATGAAATTGCTGTTTACACTTTCAGATATGAAAGCGTCAATGAATGAGAGATTTTTGAGAAATGGTTTCGAGAAACGCTTTGAGATTATTGAGCGTTTGCTTGATCTTCAAGGAAAGACAGTCGAAGGGCAAAATATCCATGATCTTGATTTAGTATTCCACTACGCTAGACCGATAAACGAAAAAGATGTGATTGATAATCTCAAATCGCTTTCGGAAATGGGAGCTATATCGAAGGAAACCATCATTGATCTTGCACCATTGCTACAGCAAAGTAGTCATGAAGAACTTAGAAAGATTAATGCTGAGAATAGCAGAGAGAGTAATCTAGTAGTTGAGTAATGATTTATTACTATGTACAAAAGGTTGTACAGTAATTTAATTGTATGCTTTTAATCGTTGCTAGATTAATAGTTGCATAAAAATAAATACTATTGAAAATTTTTCGCCTTTACTTTTATTAAGATTGAAGCGTGACGTTCTACAAAAAAAAGAGTGTTAGCTATCATAAGCCCACACTATCAGCGTTTATCAGTGTTGTTTCTTCTTATTATATCTCGTTAATCGTTATTTTAAGGAGATATAAAGCGCTGGTTTACATAACCCATCTTAAATGAAGTACCTTACGCCTCAAGGGTTTGAGCGATTTGAGCTGTGAAATTAGATTGGTATACATTATGAAAGCTTGATATATCGCGTTTCTTGTGTTTCGGTACATTGTGAAATTCTTTTGTTTTCATAATTTATTGAAATTGCTGAATTGTTATTTATTTTCATTATCAGCAAAAATATTTAGGTATAGAAACGCTAATATATCAACGTTTCTAGCATATTTTCAAGCTGTTTTAAACCAGTAAACCCAATAAAATTTCGGTTTTATCGTCTATTTTAAAACTTTATGACAGCGCGCTAGAGCCTTGCCGTCTGACAGATAGGATAACTATCTAATTAGCATTAAAAGGCTTTAAAATAGCCTTTAAATGCTTTTAAAATGACGTTTGAGAACTAGATACATACAAACGAAGGAAAAAGACAGTTACCCCAACACGAGCAGACCATTCACAAGGTTACCTAAAATTTCTCGCGCGAAAAAAATAAAAAAGGTGAGCCAATGCAATTAGAAAA
Source organism: Enterococcus mediterraneensis (assembly GCF_900604485.1). Taxonomy (NCBI): domain Bacteria; kingdom Bacillati; phylum Bacillota; class Bacilli; order Lactobacillales; family Enterococcaceae; genus Enterococcus; species Enterococcus mediterraneensis. Next base: position 239,517 of record NZ_UWOP01000001.1, on the reverse strand, counting down.
AATATATCAAAACTATCCATCTTTAAGACCAATTGAGACAAAAGCCTATCTGACTACAGACATTTACGACCTTATCGTGCCTCTAATTTTTCAAAAAATCTATAATATGATGTCGATCACTGATTTTCAGATATATCAAATTGAGTCAGAAGATAGTAATGGTAGACTTTTGAGAGGTTTCACGATCATCGAACGCAACATGTGTTCTCATGAATTTTTATTGGCTTATGATGGACGTATTTATTACAATCACGAACCAATTTTTTTAGAAAAAATAGACAATTACATAAATAAATTAGTCCTAGTTTGTTATGAGCTAGGCGCAAAGAAGGAGTATTTCAATATGAAAATAATCGATCGTCTAAAGATGGAAATAGAAGGCATTACACTAGTCGATGATCAAGCGACAATCTATCTAGCTGAAAACGGACTATCAGCAACAGAAGAATACAACCCAGCAATCCCAGCGCAAAAAAAGGCGATATATCAAACAGCTCTCAGCGTTTTGCAATCCATCGCAAACAATCCAGCGACTATGAAAAACTACAAACAAGACGATATGAATATATCCTCATTCGCTAAATTTTTACAAAGTCGTATCAATCAATTGACCAACACAATTCAATCAATGCCAGACACTAACGAGCCTACTAGCTTTTTCAACTTGTTTAGGAATTGAGGTGATAAAAATATGCCTACGATGAATATTTTCGAGCAAAACACGCCTGAAAACGACCTCAGAGCCATCTTAGACTGGCGAGGGTCTACAATTTACCGTAACGGACTGTCTGAACGCGCTCTCGTGACCAATGAAGTCAGCGTGAAAGACTATGATAGTAAATTTTTAATCACGCTACACCAAACTGGACGCGGTGATCTAGTAAAATACGAAAGTGATTTTTGGCTTATCACTAATCAAGTTTCAAAAAGATATGAAAGTTATAAAGCAAAAATGCAACGGATCGAGCATGATATAATTTTTAATCTTTCAAAATTAGAGAATAAGCCACTAAAATATCTGCTTAAGCTTCCTGTTCTTGTTTCGCAAACAGCAGATTTCAACTTGTCGTATAATAAGCAATCGCAACTAATAAATGTAGAAAGTGAAATTCATGTTTTCACTTCACACAACGAGAAAACAGAATCACTTCTACAATTATTAGACGAGCGGATAGTGTTCGGTCATCGAACCTTCAAAATAGCTGGCATATCTACAGCAAATAAAGGAATCTTAGACATTACAGCCCAGCTTATTCCATCGCAAGCGACAGACAACTTGATAGCTGGTATCGCAAATTGTCCTGAAAATTGGCAAGAGTTGATTGACGAGAGCGCATTTAGCGTTAGCGATGGGAGCGTTGCTTTGTTACCATCGCAAGGAAAGAGCAATGTTGAGTTTTTAAGCTTTGAAGATGGTATATTGATATTTACTGCTGAAAAACTGAAAGCTGAGTACTCGGACAGTTTCAAAGGCTATAAGATTACCACTTTTTCAAAAGAATGGGAGTGGGGTTTTGATGAACCTATTCTTAAAGAAAACGAAGCCTTTATGACAGCCAGCGAAAGCGTTGAAATTGAAAGTTTGCCTATTGAAATTTCTTCCGTTTTTGATAATGGAATCGATAGAGTAGAACTTGAGTCTGTAAAATTTGAATAAAAACAACCGCTGACTATAAAAATCAGCGGTTGTTTTCTTTTAATAATCATTTTTTGAGTAACCAGCGGCACGAGCCTCTTCTACAGCGTCTACTAATACATTTCCTTCGATTGCTTGGAACAAAAATTTATCTTCGGAATCTGGAAAATAGACAGCAAAAGAGACCATACCCAATTTTTCAGAGATTGAGACAAACTTATTTACGAAACCATCTTTCCAGAGTCTATAAGAAACTTCATCACCACTTGCAGCGTCTACAATTGTTTTTGTAAAAATATCAGCTTCAAGTTTCAGGTTAACTAGTTTAACTGCTCCATCAGTGTCAAACGTAGCGTCGTAATATACATCATATTGATCTCCCCAGTACGTGCTTCTTAGTATTTCATCTACTTCCAAATTTTTTTCATGTGCTTCATTAGTAGTAGTCGCTATCAGATTATCTGGGTCTAAAGTTTTGTAAGAGTACATTTTATATTTAACTTCTTCTTCGGAAGTTGATTCTATTGTAGAACTACTCTCTGTTTCGCTACTTTCAATTGTAGAACTTTGACTAATTTCTGTACTTGATTCCTTGCTTTTTGATTCCGCTGTCTTGGCTGTTGAACAACCAGAAACAAATAAAACTAACAATATCCCCAAAATAACTTTTTTCATCTTAACTCTCCCTTCTTTCATTAACTATTTTAATTGATGAAAACGTATAAATCAATACTTTTTAGATGGTGTATATTTCTTCTAACTTTGGATAACATTTAAAAGAGTGGGAGGGGATAAAGTGACTCAGAATTTGAATAAAAAAATTGGTAGTCTGATTCGAAAGTTAAGACTTGAAAAAAATTTGTCGCAAATGAAATTAGCTGAACTATCGAAACACTCCACAAATCATGTTGGGGCAATCGAACGAGGTGAAAAGAACATCAGTGTCCAAACACTTTACTCGATCACTCATGTATTAGATATAAGTTTAGAAAGTTTCTTTTCTTTAATTGATCCAGCCGAGAAAGATACCAAAGAACTTATTGAAATCTATTTCTCGCTGTCTGATGAGCAGAAAGTTTTGATTTTAAACCTCTTAAAATCAACAAAAAAATTAAATAAATGATAGTTTCTTACTATTATAAAAGCTATGTCACAACTTGACATAGCTTTTTCCTTGTTTTCGTCCCACACATTTGCATTTTTTCTATAAAAGTGTTATTTTACATAAGGTTGATAATTGATTTACCAATATTTCTTCGGTTAAATTAAGGTTATAAAGTTATTAAAAACAAATGAGTCTAAACTATTTCTAAACTGGTTTCTATTTTATCACCTCTGATCGTTGATATATTAAGGTTCCTTTACCAATAGAAAAAATGAAAACTTTTCACTATATTTCAGAAAGATATTCTGTTATAATTAGCCGTCGAGTGCTATTGAGGAGAACAAAGAAGGAGAAAAAATACATTGAAATTTAGAAATGATATTCGCAACGTTGCAATTATTGCCCACGTTGACCACGGGAAAACAACGTTAGTCGATGAATTGTTAAAACAATCAGAGACATTAGATGGCCACACACAATTACAAGAACGGGCGATGGATTCGAACGCGCTTGAAAAAGAACGTGGAATCACGATTTTGGCAAAAAATACAGCGGTTGAATACAACGGAACAAAAATCAACATCATGGATACACCAGGACACGCGGACTTCGGTGGTGAAGTAGAGCGGATCATGAAAATGGTAGACGGTGTTGTTTTAGTTGTGGATGCTTATGAAGGAACAATGCCTCAAACACGTTTTGTTTTGAAAAAAGCATTGGAACAACATTTGACACCGATCGTAGTCGTAAACAAAATCGACAAACCTTCTGCACGTCCAGAACACGTAGTCGATGAAGTATTAGAATTGTTTATCGAACTAGGTGCCGATGACGAGCAATTAGAGTTTCCAGTGATTTACGCTTCTGCGATCAATGGTACATCAAGTCTTTCAGATGATCCAGAAAAACAAGAACATACGATGGCTCCGATTTTCGATACGATCATCGAACATATTCCTGCGCCTGTTGATAACAGCGACGAACCATTGCAATTCCAAGTATCTTTACTAGACTATAACGACTATGTTGGCCGTATCGGTATTGGCCGTGTCTTCCGCGGTGCCATTAAAGTCGGCGACCAAGTAGCGTTGATGAAGCTTGACGGCGAAGTGAAAAAATTCCGAGTAACAAAATTATTTGGTTTCTTTGGTTTGAAACGTTTGGAAATCCAAGAAGCAAAAGCCGGCGATCTGATCGCGATTTCCGGGATGGAAGATATTTTCGTTGGTGAAACAGTGACACCGATCGATCATCAAGATGCATTGCCAATCTTGCATATCGATGAACCGACATTGCAAATGACTTTCTTAGTGAACAACTCGCCATTTGCCGGCCGTGAAGGAAAATTTGTTACAGCCCGTAAAATCGAAGAACGATTAATGGCACAATTACAAACAGACGTATCCTTGCGTGTCGAAGCGATCGCTCCTGATGCATGGATCGTTTCCGGTCGTGGGGAATTGCATTTATCCATCTTGATCGAAAATATGCGTCGCGAAGGCTATGAATTGCAAGTTTCACGTCCAGAAGTCATTGAAAGAGAAGTTGACGGTGTGAAATGTGAACCATTTGAACGTGTTCAAATCGATACACCGGAAGAATACATGGGTTCTGTCATTGAATCATTAGGTGTTCGTAAAGCCGAAATGCAAGATATGATCCATACTGGTAACGGACAAGTACGCTTGATCTTCTTAGCGCCTGCTCGCGGACTGATCGGCTATACGACAGAATTCCTGTCTATGACTCGCGGTTACGGAATCATGCACCATACTTTTGATCAATATCTGCCAATGCTGACAGGACAAATCGGTGGCCGTCATCAAGGCGCTTTGGTTTCTATCGATACCGGTAAAGCAACAACATATTCTATCATGAGTGTGGAAGAACGGGGAACCGTCTTTGTTGATCCAGGTACCGAAGTTTACGAAGGTATGATCGTTGGTGAAAATTCTCGTGATAACGACTTGACAGTTAATATCACTAAAGCAAAACAAATGACTAACGTGCGTTCTGCTACGAAAGACCAAACATCTGTCATCAAAAAACCACGAATCTTGACATTAGAAGAATCATTGGAATTCTTGAATGATGATGAATATTGTGAAGTAACACCGGAAAGCATTCGTTTACGGAAACAAATTCTAAACAAAAACGAACGGGAAAAAGCTTCCAAAAAGAAAAAAATGGCTACAGAAAACTAATATACTGTGGCAGCACCAAGAAGATCGTTCTTCTTGGTGCTTTTTTTATATATTTGTGTTCAGCTTTGAAGAAGAAAAAGGAGCAATTAAAAATAGGAGAAAACAATTTTTTTCCATAAACACGCGCGAAATAGTGTGGAAAACTGACGCTGCCGGTTTTTAAAAGTCTTAATTTCATCGGAAAAGACTTTTAAAAGACTTTGCAAAACAGAGAAACACCAGGATTGTTTGTTTCATATTTCGATAAAGTTTCACGGAGAGGTAAAAATCTCTGATTTTTTTCATTGAAAGGTGTACGAGAAAAACGTTCGGCTTTTTCGTGAATTTACTGAAAAATCTAGTAAAGCTTTTCGGCAAGTTATCCAAATAATCTGGGAGTTATGCTATAATAATGAAACAAAAGAAGGAGGTTAGGTGCAAAATGGAATCTATTTCTCCAGAGTTTGCTCTCGATTTATTAATGCAAGATGCTGACCGGATCAAACGTTTGATCAGCAATCAAAAAAATAGTTTATGCATTTCTCAATGCAAGGCTTTCGAAGAAGTCGTCGATACGCAAATGTATGGACTGTCTCGTCAAGTCGCTTATGCGATTCGTTTAGGCGTAGTAAGCAACGAAGATGGAAACCAGTTATTGAGCGATGTTGAGCGAGATTTGAATATTTTGTACAGTGAAGTTTATGAAAAACAAACAAAAAATAGTGAGAATGGCAAGGAGGTTTAACACTTGCCAAAACAAGTAAAGAAACGTCATTTATTAGACTATGGGATCTTGATTCCATATCTTATTTTATGTGTGTTGGGATTGGTGATGGTTTACAGTTCTACTTCTTACATACTAGTAGAAGCAGGACAAAATCCGATGTCTTCGGTCATCAACCAAATGATTTTTTGGATCCTCAGTTTAGCGGTGATCACTGTGATCTATAAGATGAAGACCGATGTTTTTCGAAACAAGGGATTTGCTTGGATCGCCATTGTCGTGATTATTTCGTTGCTGCTGTTGGTTCTGATCATCGGGAAAGAAGTAAATGGTGCCAAGGGGTGGTTGGAAGTTGGCGGTTTTTCGATCCAACCGGCAGAGTATATGAAAATCGTATCTATCTGGTATCTGTCATTAAAACTGTCTAACCGACAAACTGCGATCCAAGGGAAAACGTTCTTTGAAACAGTTCGCCGGCCTTTATTCCCAATCGTAGTTGCACTGATCATTATTGCGTTGCTGCCTGACTTGGGAAATGCCGCGGTCATCACATTGATCGTTTTGGCAGTACTTTTTGCCAGCGGGATCAATTATATATATACTTTGATTTTAGGTGCTGTAGGAATCGTTGGCAGTATCGGGTTTATCGAGTTGATCAATCTGACCCACGGGAAATTTTTACCAGCTCACGTTTACAGCCGATTTGCCACATTCCAAAATCCGTTTGCTGATGAATTCAATAAAGGACATCAAATGGTCAATGGATATTACGCCATCTATAACGGCGGTCTGTTTGGTCGCGGGTTGGGAAACAGTATCCAGAAAAAAGGATTTTTGAAATTTGCTCACACAGACTATATTTTTTCAATCGTGATTGAAGAATTAGGTTTGATCATGTCGATTTTGATTTTGGCGTTACTCTTTTATATGATCGCCCGGATCATTTTAGTTGGTATTCGCTCGTCTGATCCGTTTAATTCGATGATGTGTCTGGGGATCGGCGCACTATTCATGATCCAAACGTTTGTCAATTTAGGCGGGATCTCTGGTCTGATACCGCTGACCGGGATCACTTTCCCGTTTTTAAGTCAAGGGGGTTCCAGTCTGCTGATGCTGTCGATTTGTATCGGCTTTGTTTTGAACATCAGCGCGGAAGAAAAAAGAAAGAAATATAGTTTAGATATAATGAAATAAAATCGATGGAGGAGTGGTTTAATGAAAAAGATTCTTGTTGCAAATAGAGGCGAGATCGCGATACGCGTATTTCGTGCCTGTTCGGAGCTTCATATTAAAACAGTCGGAATCTACGCGGCGGAGGATGAATATTCGGTACATCGCTTTAAAGCAGATGAGGCTTATCTAGTTGGAAAGGGCAAGAAACCCATCGATGCCTATTTAGATATTGAAGATATTTTGCGGATCGCCAAAGAATCCGGCGCAGAGGCGATTCATCCCGGTTATGGTTTTCTTTCGGAAAATCTGGAATTTGCGCAGCGCTGTGAAGAAGAAGGAATCATTTTTATTGGACCATCTACTCATCATTTAGATATCTTCGGAGATAAAATCAAAGCCAAAGAAGCTGCCGTCAAAGCAGGAATCCAATCGATCCCCGGTTCAGACGGTCCAGTAGATACCATCGATGAAGTATTGGCGTTTGGTGCCGCTCACGGCTATCCTATCATGATCAAAGCCGCGTTAGGCGGAGGCGGCCGCGGGATGCGGGTCGCTCATGACGAAAAAGAAGCCCGTGACGGATATGAACGCGCAAAAAGTGAAGCAAAAGCCGCATTCGGCAGTGACGAAGTTTATGTAGAAAAATACATCAGCGATCCGAAACATATCGAAGTCCAAATTTTAGGAGATACTCATGGAAATGTCGTGCATCTGTTCGAGCGGGATTGTTCGGTCCAACGGCGTCATCAAAAAGTCGTTGAAGTCGCTCCTTGCGTTTCTTTAAACGATCAGCAACGGGAAAAAATCTGTCAAGCCGCTGTTCAATTGATGAAACATGTCGGTTATATCAATGCCGGCACTGTGGAATTTTTAGTGGAAAATGATCAGTTTTACTTTATCGAAGTCAATCCGCGGGTCCAAGTGGAACATACGATCACGGAAATGATCACGGATATTGATATCGTTACTTCTCAAATTTTGATCGCTCAAGGCAAAGATCTTCATAAAGAGATCGGTATTCCGGAACAAAAAGATATTCGTTATCAAGGTGCGGCGATCCAATGCCGGATCACTACAGAAGATCCGTTGAATAACTTTATGCCTGATACTGGTAAGATCGATACTTATCGTTCACCAGGCGGCTTTGGTGTTCGGTTGGATGTCGGTAACGCTTATGCGGGCGCAGTAGTCACTCCTTATTTTGACTCACTGCTAGTAAAAGTATGTACTCATGGTTCGACATTTGAACAAGCGATCCAAAAAATGCAGCGTTGTTTGCGAGAATTTCGGATTCGGGGAGTAAAAACCAACATTCCATTCATGCAAAATGTCATCAATCATTCCGTATTCCAAACGGGTGAAGCCAAAACGACATTTATTGACAATACACCTGAATTATTTGAATTTCCTCGTCTGCGAGATCGCGGAAACAAAACTATGAAGTATATCGGCGAGATCACGATCAATGGTTTCCCGGGAATCGAAAAAAATAAAAAGCATTTCTTTGAAGAACCTCGTTTGCCAAAGGAACTAGCGGTAAAAGAGATAACAACTGCTAAAAATATTCTGGACCGTGAAGGCGCAGATGGTGTCGTGCAGTGGGTCAAAGCACAAAAAGAATTATTATTGACCGATACGACTTTCCGTGACGCCCACCAAAGTTTATTGGCGACGCGTGTGCGGACACATGACTTTGAAAAAATTGCTGCTGCTACTGAACAAGCACTTCCGGAATTATTCTCTGCGGAAATGTGGGGCGGCGCCACGTTCGATGTTGCTTACCGTTTCTTAAAAGAAGATCCATGGGTCCGTTTAAAAGAGATTCGACGCTTGATGCCGAACACATTATTGCAGATGCTGTTCCGCGGTTCAAATGCGGTAGGGTATTCCAACTATCCAGACAATGTGCTAGTTGAATTCATCAATGAAGCTGCCCATGAAGGGATCGATGTTTTCCGGATCTTTGACAGTCTCAACTGGATTCCGCAAATGAAAAAAAGTATTCAGGCTGTCCGTGATACAGGCAAGATCGCTGAAGCGACTATTTGTTATACAGGGGACATCAATGATCCAAGCCGGAGCAAATATTCTGTACAATATTATAAAGATATGGCGAAAGAATTGGAAAATCTCGGTGCTCACATTATTGCTATCAAAGATATGGCCGGATTATTAAAACCGCAGGCAGCGTATCGTCTCATCAGTGAACTGAAAGCCACTGTCGATGTACCGATACATCTGCATACTCATGATACCAGCGGCAACGGCATTATTACGTATTCAGCGGCAACGCAAGCCGGTGTTGATATCGTGGATGTCGCCACCAGTGCGTTGAGCAGTTCTACCAGCCAACCAAGTATGAGCAGCTTATATTACGCGCTGGATCAAGATGTTCGCCAACCGCGGATCAATATTCAAAATGCCCAAGAAATCAATCATTATTGGGAAGATGTGCGGATGTTCTACAAACCATTTGAAAATGGCTTGAATGCGCCGCAAACCGAAGTCTACCAACACGAAATGCCGGGAGGACAGTACTCCAACCTGCAACAACAGGCCAAAGCGGTAGGGCTGGAAGAACAATGGGATGAAATCAAGAAAATGTATCAAACCGTCAATTTGATGTTTGGCGATATCGTCAAAGTAACGCCTTCTTCAAAAGTAGTCGGTGATATGGCGTTGTTTATGGTCCAAAATCATCTGGAAGAAGATGATATTTATCAACGGAACGATCTTAACTTCCCAGATTCAGTCGTTACCTTCTTCCAAGGAGAACTGGGTCAGCCAGTGGGCGGATTTCCGGAAAAACTGCAAAAAGCGATCTTAAAAGGCCGTCCTGCTTACACGGATCGTCCAGGCGCATTAGCAGCACCTGTAGATTTTGATCAAGTAAAAGCAGAATTAAAAGAAAAAATCCATTATGAACCTAGCAAGTTAGAAGTTCTCAGCTATTTGATGTATCCGCAAGTCTTTTTAGACTATCAAAAAGCCTACGAACAATTTGCAGATATCACGGTTTTAGATACACCAACCTTTTTCCAAGGCATGCGTTTGGGTGAAACCATCAACGTAGAAATCGAAAAAGGCAAGATCTTGATCATTCGTTTAGATGAAATCGGCGAACCGGATATTGAAGGCAATCGTGTACTTTTCTTCAACTTGAATGGTCAGCGCCGCGAAATCGTCGTGAAAGACAATTCGATCATCAGTACCGTGCAAACAAAACGCAAAGCGGAACCTACGAACAAAGAACAGATCGGTGCGACGATGCCGGGGTCTGTACTGAAAGTATTGGTGAAAAAAGGAGACCGTGTCCAACAAGGCGATACGCTGATGGTCACTGAAGCAATGAAGATGGAAACTGCGATCGAGGCGAGATTTGACGGCGTAGTCGAACATATCTACGTTATTGAAGGCGAAGCTATCGCAGCAGACGATCTTTTGATCGAGATCAAAGAAAAATAAAAAAGTAAAAACAATCAGGGAGGTTTTGGCGTGAAAAGAGGCTGTTTATTTGGCGGATTATTGATACTGGCATTAGGGATAGTTTATTTTCAACCAGTATTTTTTCCGCAAAAAGCGCCGGAACCTCGCCATTCTGTGACTCAAAATTCAGCAGACGGTATACCGACGACAATGAATTTTGAGCCGATCCCAGCGCAAGGTTATGCCAAATTCATTGGTGAACCAGTCAAAACATTTGCTGAACGATTTGGTGAACCAGTCAAAACTTTTTCTTCCGGTTACGGGTATACAGTCAGTCTGTATCCGACAAAAGGAGAAGAGTATGTAGAAGTCAACAGCGAGAAAGGCAAGATCACTGCGATCAAGATCACCGGAAAAGAAGCCGGGGATCTTGAGCCTTTTTCTATCGGGATGAAAATGAGTGAACTATCGCAGCTGACGATGATCTATCCGAATTTCACATTATCTTATGGAAAAGAAGACATCACATTGGAACTGATGGAAGAAGACATGAATTATCGTCCGTTGATCGCTTTTGACAATGATACGTTTGCGGTTTTGTTTTTTGATCAGGCCAACAGCCAATTATTTGCGGCTGCTTTTGTTGATCAGGAAACACTTTTAAAATTGGCACCCTATCAAATCGTTTCCGGGAAAGCTCCTTCTTTTCAAGAGACAACTGATGACTGGGCGAAAATCGACTTTGAGAAGGCACAAAATTCGCTTCAGCTGCTAAATGTCTTGCGGAATTTTGATCAGCTCCCAGCCTACTTTTCCAACCCTCAAGCAGAAGATCAGGCAGAAACCCTTTTAGCTGATTTTTTAGAAAAACCGGAAGATATCCTGCAAGATGATCGCCTGGACGACTATCATAACGTAGTGTCCAAAGAGAATCGACAACCGTTTCTATTAAGTACAGACGAGTGGAATCGTCTGTTGCAAAAACATGAAATCACAAAGGCGCAAGGCATCTTTGAGTTGCCGACTTACGACCCGACATTCCAATTATTGACTTATTACAGCGATCCGTATCTGCATCCTAAATTTTCTCGAGAAGAACCTGAAACAGCAAGCATTGCTATTTCAAAAGAAAATATGGTAGTCTTATTACAAGAACAAGAAACTAAAGTAGAGGAAAGTGGAGCGAATTGATTTATGATGATCGATTTTTTGAAATAGAAGATCAAGTTTCCGCTGTAGTCCATGCCTTAGCAGTATCGCCGTCTTTTGAAAAATACCTGCAAGCCAAAAAGCAGGTGTATAATGATCAAGAGGCAGTTTTGCTGAAACAAGTGTTCAATGAAAAAAAGCGATCATTCGAGAAAATCGCCGATTACGGAACTTATGCGCCAGGTTACAAAGAACAGCAGCGTGAAGTCCGTAAAGCAAAGCGGGCGCTGGATCTCAATGAAAAAGTCGCCGAATTTCGTTTAGCAGAAACTGATTTACAAAACCTTTTAGATGAGATCGGGCTGACAGTAGCTCAAACGATTTCTTCTGAAATAAAAGTGGATGCCGGAAATCCTTTTTTTGTCACCGGTAAACATTCTGGCTGTGGAGGAAATTGCCATGCAAGTTGATACAACAGTAAATTTTGAATTGACCCAAAGACGAGGGTTGATCGTTTGGGTATACAGTTTACGCCAATTAAAAAATTTGAAACGTCTGGGCTTTGTCCACTATGTTTCACGAAAAATGAAATATGTCGTTATGTATCTGAATGAAGAAAATTTCGAAGAAGCAAAAGAACGAATCGAACGGCTGCACTTTGTCCGCTCCGTCGAACCTTCTTATCGTCCTGATATCGAGATGAATTTCGCTGAAAAAATCGGTACAAAAGCGGCGTATCAAGCGGATGACTACGAAGAAGAACATAGTTCAGAGATTCGTTTGGCAGAGAACGTTTGACAAGTAGTTAGGTTGGGGACCGTTAATTTGGACGCCAGCCTTTTTTATGTATAAAAATGGACTAGTGGAGGAAATACTATGCGAGTAATTTCAGGAGAATATCGCGGACGGCGGTTGAAAAGCCTGGAAGGTGCGAATACACGGCCGACGACGGATAAAGTGAAAGAATCTATTTTTAACATGATCGGTCCTTATTTTGACGGCGGGATCTGTTTGGATCTTTTTGCCGGCAGCGGCGGGTTAGCGATCGAAGCTGTTTCTCGGGGAATGGATCAGGCGGTCTGCGTGGACCGCAGTTATCCAGCGATCAAAGTCATCAAAGAAAATATCGCTTTGACGAAAGCACCGGAAAAATTTGTTACATTGAAGATGGATGCTAAAACCGCGATCAATGAACTGCAAAGAAAAGAATACCAGTTTGACGTAGTTTTTTTAGATCCGCCTTACGCACGTCAAGAAATCATAGCAGAAATCGGAGCAATGGCGGATGCTCAGCTGTTGGCACCTGATCCGATCATCGTTTGCGAGACAGCAAAAGAAGTCGACCTGCCAGATAAAATCGCCGGTTTGACAGCGACACGCCGGCAAAACTACGGGATCACAGCGATCACGATCTATAGAAAAGAGGCGGATGCGTAGTATGAAAAAAATCGCATTATTTCCAGGCAGCTTTGATCCTTTTACAAATGGGCATTTGGAAACCATCGAACGAGGCGCTAAAATATTTGATGAAGTGATCGTCGGCGTTTTCGTGAATACCAATAAAAAAAGTTTTTTTACTGCTCAAGAACGAACAGAACAAATCGAAAAAACCATTGCTCATTTGGAGAATGTCCGAGTGGTTTCACAAGAAACGGATCTGACGGTCACAGCGGCTAAAAAGCTGGGGGCCAATTTTTTGCTACGGGGGATCCGCAGCGTCAAAGATTACGAATATGAAAAAGACATCCAGGCTATGAATCATCATTTGGCGCCTGAGATCGAAACGGTCTTTTTGCTGGCCAGTCCAGAATACAATCATATTAGTTCCAGTTTGCTGAAGGAAGTCCTACATTTTGGCGGCGACGTTCGCAACTATTTTCCTCCGGCTGTTTATCAAGAAATCGTAAAGAAGCGTGATAGCTATGAAAAATAAAGTATCCATCAAAAGACTTTTACTGTTATTAGGTGTTTTGATCTTAGCTGCTTGTGCGATCGTTCCGACACCCTATTATGTAGAAGGACCGGGAGCGACGATCGATCTGAAAGAGCTGATCACCGTCAATGATAAAAAAGATTCATCTTCCGGTTCGTTTTCACTGACATCGGTGGGGATCAGACAAGCGACAGTCTTTCGTGCGTTACAGGCCAAAATGACTCCATTTGAAGACTTGGTGAGTGAAGAAGAATTGATGGGCGGTGCGACAGACGAAGAATACGATCGGATCCAAAACTTCTATATGGAATCCTCGCAAAATATCGCTATCGAACAGGCGTTGAAATTGGCGGGAAAAGAGTATCAGATGGTTTATAAAGGGGTCTACGTGCTGGGAGTGGAGAAAAATTCCGCTTTTTACGGAAAGATCGGGATCGGCGATACGGTCACCAAAGCAGACGGACATACCTTTAAAAACAGCGAAGCGTTCATGAAGTATGTTCAAGGACAAAAAGTCGGTCAAGAAATGGAAATCACCTATCTGCAAAAAGGAAAAGAAAAAACAGCCACTGGAAAACTGATGAAATTGCCTTCAAACGGCAAACCAGGTATCGGTATCACATTGACAGATCACACAGAAGTCTCCAGTGATCAGAAGGTGAACTTTGATGTAGAAAATATCGGTGGACCTTCTGCCGGATTGATGTTTACTTTGGAGATCTATGAACAATTGGTAGATCAAGATCTGAGAAAAGGCAAAGAAATCGCCGGTACAGGGACGATCAGCAGTGACGGAGAAGTAGGCAGGATCGGCGGAATCGACAAAAAAGTAGCCAGCGCCAGCAAGAGCGGTGCGGAAATCTTCTTTGCTCCTGATGATGACGTATCCGATCAACCTAAACTAAAATCAAATTACCAAGAAGCAAAAGCGGCTGCTAAAAAATTGGATACGAAAATGAAGATCGTGCCAGTCAAAACAGTTCAAGACGCATTGGATTATTTACAAAAAATGAAATAATCTCACAGGTCTGCGGCATAAGTAGAAAAAGTCGTCTAAAGAAATGCCGGTCTTTTCAGATCGTTCTGTAACCAGAACAGCTGAAAAATATCCGACATTTCATAAGATGAACGTTTGGACAACTTATGGCACAGACTTTTTTTATAGAATCTGATGAAAAAGAACAAAGAAGGAAAGCAGGTATGCTATAATTTTTTTAAGGAGCGTGAATAGAGTGGAAATCAAAAGACAAAAACCAATCGTAGAAGCGTATCATTACGATCAACGAATCCCAGAAAAAGAATATCAAACCGAGCTAAAAGTAGGTTTTGCGCCGTTAGAATCGAAAGACCCTGATTATCCCAAAGAAAACAGTGTCTTGGGAGCGCGTTTAGAGTTTCGTCTGGTCTTCGAGCAATTCATCATTGCCGGCAGAGTCAGCCAGATCAATCATGTAGTGGGGCGAAAAATCAAAGAACAAAAAGATGTGACAAAAGCTGAAATCGATGAGCTGGTAGCACCATTGTTTGATATCGTTAAACGTCTGACTTATGAGGTAACAGAGATCACAACCGATGAACCAGGGATCACATTGAATTTTCAATCTGAACCTGAAACTGAATCACAAGGGTAAGGAGGAACAAGATGTTCAGCGAAGAAATGCAAATTATGTTGTACGTTTCTGATGTAGAAGCTTCTGTTAAATTCTGGCAGTCATTAGATTTCGTGGTAGTAGATCATCAGGAAGTCGATGGCACTTCCATAGTGGAGATCGCCGCAAGCAAAAACGCGCAAGCGCGATTTGTCCTTTATGACCGTGAATTCGTAATGAGTCATTCTCCAGAAGTTGCTGACAACACACCTTCCATCATGTTTTTTGCCAAAGATATCTTAGGACTTTATAAAAAGATGCAGGCACTAGAAATCACACTCGGTGAATTGATCCAACTGGAAGATCGTATGGTCTTCAACTTTGCCGATAACGAAGAAAATTATTTTGCAGTCAGTGAATTGAAATAAAAAGATTCCTTTATCCAAATGCAAGTCCGGTGATCAATTGATCTCGGAAAAGCAGGATAAAGGAATCTTTTTTAATTTCTATTGGAATGAATGGCGCGATCTTTGGCGATGGCGCCAGTGGCTATCGCTTCTTTTAGATCATTGGTAAAAGCTGCGACGGCTTTTTTTAATGTCTGCATACTTATTTTCCTCTTATTTCTAGAGAGTTGTGGGATTGCTGGATACGAATCAAAAGTAGTAGGCTATCTGACTTTTTATTCATATCGAAGGGCTTCAATCGGGTCAAGACGTGCTGCTTTACGAGCAGGATAGACACCGAAAAAGATCCCGATGATACTAGAAAATAATAACACTAATAACACAGAACTTACAGTAAATTGTGGTGTAATATTCAAAGCGTTCGCCACTGCGATTGCTAATGAACCTCCCAACAATAGACCAATCAAGCCTCCGATCAGACATAAGATGACGGATTCCATCAAGAATTGGAAAAGGATGTTGCTGTTGGTAGCGCCCAGCGCTTTTCTTGTACCGATTTCTCGGGTTCGTTCTGTAACGGATACCAGCATGATGTTCATTACACCGATCCCGCCCACCAAAAGAGCGATGGCGGCTACGGCGGCGATAAAGTTGATGAATAGACCTAAGACATTGTTCACTTCATCTAAAGTCTGCAAAAAGTTCGTTGCAGTGAACACATTATCTCCAACCGTATCGTGACGTACACTCAGCATATTGACGATCTGTTTGGATACAGAATCGATGTCATCTTTTGAACGGACGATCACCGTCATTTCCGTGATTTTGGAAACGTTAGGAGAAAGTGCTTCGGCAGTCGTCAACGGGATCGCCGCGTAGCCGGGCATTTGATCGGTATCAAAAGATCCCATCATTCGCTCCATGGTGCTTTTCGAAACACCGATGATCCGTACATTGGTTTGTCCCTGTTGGCTTCTGATCGCCAATTTTTCCCCAACGACATTTTCACGTCCGTTGAATAAAGCCCGAGCGGTATCGGCACTGATGACCGCTACTTTGGCGGCTTCATCAAATTCCGTTTGATTGAAGTAGCGTCCATAAGTGATGGATTTGTCCATCATCTGACTTGTATACTGGAGATCCGGCGTTCCGGCCGCAACGATACTGGTTTTTGTTTCTTCATTACCGCTGACCGAAGCTTGGATCGTTGTGTTAGGAGAGATATGTTCGATATGGGGGATCCCATTTTTTAGAGCCTGAATATCTTTATCATTGATTTTCTGCGAATCTGTGGCATTTTGTCTGGTAGAAACAGAGATCGTGGAAGCTCCCAAGTCGCTGAAAGTTCCGTTGATCTCATTGGTGGCGCCGTTTCCGACAGCTAAGATCGCGATAACGGCCGCGATTCCAATAATGATCCCCAACATCGTCAGGAAAGAACGCATTTTATTGGCAAAGATACTGTCGATGGCCATTTTAAAGCTTTCGCTGATTCCCATTTGTTTGCTTCCTTTCTATAGTTTCTTCCGATTTTTTACAGGTTCGTCACCTAAGATCTCGCCGTCTTTGAAAGAGACGATTCGTTTGGTATATTGGGCGACATCCGGTTCGTGAGTGACCATTACGACAGTCGTACCGGCATCATTTAAATCTTGAAATATTTTCATGATCTCTAATGTCGTTTTGGAATCAAGGTTTCCGGTAGGTTCATCAGCCATCAACACGACGGGCTGATTGACAATAGCGCGGGCAATGGCGACCCGTTGTTTTTGTCCGCCGGAGATCGCATTCGGGCGATGGTTGACCCGGTCTTTTAGTCCCACTTGTTCCAGTGCGGCAATCGCTCGTTCCCGCCGTTCTTTGCGGGGGACACCGGCATAGACCATCGGCAGTTCCACATTTTCTAAAATCGTCATGCGAGGCATCAGATTAAAGGATTGGAAAACAAAACCGATTTCTTTGTTGCGGACTTTCGCGCTTTCCTTGTCGGTCAAATGAGTCACATCTTGTCCATTCAGCAGATATGTTCCTTCATCAAATCGGTCCAATAGTCCTAAAATATTCATCATTGTGGATTTTCCGGAACCGCTGGGACCCATGATGGAGGTGAATTCGCCTTTATCGATATGCAGTGAAATATTTTTTAAAGCGATAAGTTCTTCGCCGCCGGTTTGATAGATCTTTACTACATTTTTTAAGTCGATCAATGAAACCACCTACTCTACAGTGACGGCAGTACCGTCTTTGATTTCAGAAGAAGGAGACAAGATAACTTCGTCGCCGACTTTAAGGCCATCTTTGATTTCAACCAATGTATCAGATTGGATCCCGGTTTCCACTTTGACGGCTTGTGCTTCACCGTTTTTGATCGTATAAACGATCGCTTGATTGTCTTTATCATAGGTCAACGCTTCGATCGGCAGAGCAACAGCATCATCAACAGACGCCGTTGTAATATCTACATCAGCGGTAAAACCAGCATACAGATCGTCAGCTTTTTCCAATGAAACACGAGCGCCAAGTGTCGCCTGTTCACCGGTGGCTTGTGAGGCAGTCGCTGTCGGATCTTTTTGAACGACTTTTCCTTCAAAAGTTTGATTACCGGAAGTGATCACAGCATTTTGATCAACCTTTACTTGTTTGGCTTCCGAATTTGTCAATTTTAACTGGACTTCTAATTCAGAAAGATCAGCAACAACGATCGCCGCTTTGTTTTGCTGTGTGCTGGCATCTGGTTGTCCGGCTTTGATATTTACTTCTGTGACGGTTCCGTCTTGTCCAGCCTTCAACTTCAAGCCGTTGTCATATTCGGCTAATTCTTGGTCTTTTTTCACTTTGTCGCCGACTTTTACATCAACTTTAGTAACAGTCCCGGAGCCGATAAGATTTTCACTATCTTTTGGAATCACTGTACCGCTCAAATTGAGTTTTTCCACGATTTTTTCTTGGCTGACTTTTTTTGTGTTGACGGCAATCCCAGATTGATTGCTGCGTGTGCTGAGTACAATACCGCCAATCACTAAAACGGCAAGAATCGCTGCACTTAGACCCCAAATTGTTTTTCTCTTCATTTTTCCCACTCTTTCTATCTAGACTATGACACAATGTCATAACTCTAATTTTAAAGGTTTTAAAGAGGTCTGTCCAAACATTCTCTTTGAAAGCTTTGTGAATTTTTTGAGGAATTTGTTATACTTGTACTATAGATACTGAAAAAAAGCAGAAAATCAGAAAGAAGCGGTGAAGATGAAACCATATGTTTTTGCTATCAGCGACATTCACGGAGAGTATGACCTTTTCCGCAAAGAGATCGCTAATTTCGATCCTGTCAACCATCAATTAGTGCTGATCGGTGATCTGAATGACCGAGGACCGCAAACAAAAGAGTGTTTCTTTCTAGGCAAAGAATTAGTGGAAAAATACGGCGCGATTTATTTGCGGGGGAATCACGAGGAGTACTTCTTGCAATTTCTTGCGCACCCAGAAGACTGGTATACAGCCTATCTCCATAATGGCGGGAAAGAAACAATGGAGAGCCTGCTCCATAAAGGCGCGACAGAGGAATATTCGCCAACTGAGATCGCGATGATGATCCGCAGCCGTTACAAAGAGTTGGTAGAATTTTTGATGGCTCGTCCGCTTTATTACGAATGGGGGCACTATCTTTTTGTTCATGCCGGCGTGGATCTTTCCAAAAAAGATTGGCGGGACACGTCAGATCATGATTTCATTTGGATCAGAGAAGCGTTTCATGAAGGGAAAAACAATACCGGCAAAACCATCGTCTTCGGTCACACCATTACACCGATGCTCCATGGTGATATGCAGACCACAGATTTATGGCTCTCCGATAATAAAATCGGAATCGATGGCGGAGCTGTTTTTGGCGGTTCTGTCCACGGGGTGGTCTTTGATAAAAAAGGAATTGTCCAAGATATCGAGTATCAAAATATGCGGGGACCTTGGCAGCCGGATTTTTGATCAGGACACATAGGTGCATCTTTGTTGAAAATCTAAGAGCTATCGCGTTTTTCAGTTTTTGAAATCTGTAATTCCAAAATCAAGCTGCAGCTTTCATCCGCTGCGGCTCTTTTTTATGGTAAAATAACTTCCGTAAAACGAAAGGTGAGAAAAATGGCAGAAACAATCAATCAAGAAATCCTTCATTTACTAAAAAATGAATTGAAACAGTACACGAATCAACAATTGCAAAAAGTCCTTGCTCTTCTTCAAGATGGCAATACGGTCCCCTTTATCGCCAGATATCGAAAAGAAGCCACCGGCAATCTGGATGAAGTCCAGATCCGCGAGATCGAAGAACGATACAACTATTTGGAAAATTTAGAAAAACGTAAGCTGGAAGTCTTGCGTTTGATTGACGAACAGGAAAAGCTGACACCGGAACTAGATGCGGCGATCACCCAAGCAACGAAAATGCAGCAAGTGGAAGATCTATATCGTCCTTATAAACAAAAACGCCGGACAAAAGCGACCATTGCCAAAGAACGCGGCTTAGAACCATTGGCGGACTGGCTGCTGAGTTTTCCGAAAACCGGCGATGTCTATCAAAAAGCCGGTGAATTCGTCACACCAGACGGCGAGATCGATTCTCCGGAAACTGCACTGGCAGGCGCCCATGAGATTTTAGCGGAAAAATTCGGAGACGAAGCGGCATTTCGCAGCTGGATCCGCTCGTTTACTTACAATACAGGCAGTTACACGAGTATCGTCAAAGACGCTGAAAAAGATGAAAAAGGCGTTTATGAAATGTATTATGATTTTTCCGAGCCTGTCAAAAAGATCGTTTCCCACCGGATCTTAGCGACAAATCGCGGCGAAAAAGAAGATATATTAAAAGTTGCTTTGGTAGTAGATGAAACACAGATCATGGCTCATCTAAATCGCCAACTGATCAAAAACAGCCAATCCCCAACAGCTCCATTTATCATTGAAGGCTACCAAGATGCTTATAAACGCTTTATCGGTCCAGCAATCGAGCGGGAGATCCGTAACGAATTGACGGAAAAAGCAGACGAACAAGCTATCCAGATCTTTGGAGAAAATTTGCGGAATCTTTTATTACAGCCGCCATTGAAGGGGAAAGTCGTTTTAGGCTTCGACCCGGCATATCGTACCGGTTGTAAATTGGCAGTCCTTGACGCGACGGGCAAAGTGTTGGCGATCGAAGTCATATATCCGCATAAACCCGCCAACATGGAAAAACGTCAAGCAGCCGGTCCAGCATTGATTCGTTTGATCGAAAAGTATCAGGTAGATATGGTGGCGATCGGTAATGGGACCGCCAGCAGAGAATCGGAACAATTCGTCGCAGAGCAGTTGAAAAAAGTCTCACGGGAAGTTTTTTATGTAATCGTAAATGAAGCTGGTGCGTCTGTTTATTCCGCCAGCGATATCGCCCGCAGTGAATTTCCTGATCTGCAAGTCGAAGAACGGAGTGCCATCAGTATCGGCCGCCGTTTGCAAGATCCATTGGCGGAATTAGTCAAGATCGATCCTAAAGCTGTCGGTGTGGGACAATATCAGCATGACGTTTCGCAAAAACGTCTAATGGAACAATTGGATTTTGTCGTGGAAACAGCGGTCAACCAAGTCGGCGTGGACGTCAATACAGCCAGCCCCCAGTTGCTGCAGCATGTTTCCGGTTTGAATAAGACCACCGCGCAAAATATCGTGAATTATCGGGAAGAAAACGGCGCCTTCGATCGGCGTTCTCAACTGAAAAAAGTCCCTCGTTTAGGACCCAAAGCCTTTGAGCAAGCCATTGGATTTTTACGGATCCCTGGCGGCAAAAACATTTTAGACAATACCGGTATTCATCCGGAAAGTTATGCTGCGGCACAAGAAATCTTGAATGACGCGGGTTTAGCTTTAGAAGATTTGGGAACCCCAGAGGCGAAAGAACGTTTGGCTCAATTGTCAGCTGGCGAATTAAGTAAAACATTAGAGATCGGTAAAGCTACGGTTATCGATATCCTAAAAGCTCTTTCTCAACCGGGACGAGATATGCGGGATGAAATGCCTGCGCCGCTTTTGCGAAAAGATGTTCTGACGATGGAAGATCTGCAACCTGGCATGGAATTAAAAGGAACAGTCCGCAATGTCATTGATTTCGGCGCTTTTGTTGATATCGGTGTGAAGCAGGATGGGCTGGTGCATATTTCAAGATTGAGCAAAAATTATGTCAAGCATCCTAAAGATGTTGTGGCGGTCGGTGACGTGGTGACGGTCTGGATTGATCAAGTGGATACTAAAAAGGGACGGATCAGTTTAACGATGCTGGATCCGGGACAATCTAAATGACCAACGCGGAATTGCAGGCACTAGTGGAAAAACTTTCTCTTGAAAGCTTTGATCGGCCATTTTTGCATCAGGCATCCTTCAATTCACGGTTGCGGACGACTGGCGGCCGCTATCATTTGACAGATCATCATCTGGACTTTAATCCGCGGCTATTCGCCGCGGTCGATGAATCTGTCATCCATGGCATCATCAAACACGAATTGTGTCATTATCATCTGCATCTGCAGAAAAAGGGGTATCGCCATAAAGATCAAGACTTCAAGAAACTATTGGCAAAAACCGGCGGCAGCCGCTATGCCCCGCGGATCGAGGAAAGGGCTTCTTATGTTTATGAATGTTCTCAGTGCCATCAGCTGATCAAAAGACAGCGGCGTCTCAACCTAAGACGATATGTTTGCGCAGGCTGTCATGGAAGATTACAATTACTACAAAATAATGACCAATAGAGGCGAAAACAATAACACGAATTTGACGAAACGTTAAATCCGATGAAAATACATTGAAATTTCCAGTGATTTGTTAGATAATGATGGACGTGTCAATACTAGAAATAATGCTATATCGAGCAGAGAATCGAGAAAAGAGGATATAGATAAAATGAAAACTCAAGATAAATTGTATCATTTTGTTGGAATCAAAGGATCAGGCATGAGCTCACTTGCATTGGTCTTATTTGAAAAAGGGTATCGCGTTCAAGGCTCGGACGTGGAAGAATATTTCTTCACACAACGAGATTTAGAAAAAAATCATATTAAATTGTTGCCGTTTGATGCGGACAATATTCAAGAAGGCATGGTGGTCATCGCCGGGAATGCCTTTCCGGATTCCCACGAAGAAATCGTGCGGGCAAAAGAATTGGGTCTTGAAGTGATCCGTTACCATGACTTTATCGGCCGTTTCATCCAAGATTACACAAGTATCGCTGTGACGGGTTCACACGGTAAAACCAGCACCACTGGTCTTTTGGCTCATGTATTGAGCGGTGTCCGTCCTACCAGTTTTTTGATCGGTGACGGTACTGGGCATGGTGTTCCAGATGCAGAATTTTTCTCATTTGAAGCTTGCGAATACCGCCGTCATTTTCTAGCGTATTCACCTGATTACGCCATCATGACGAATATCGATTTTGATCATCCGGATTATTATAAGAGTATCGAAGATGTTTTTTCCGCATTCCAAACAATGGCTCATCAAGTGAAAAAAGGAATCTTCGCGTTTGGAGATGATACTTATCTGCGTAAATTGGAAGCAGAAGTGCCTATCTATTACTATGGTGTCAATGAAAATGACGATATCCAAGCACGCAATATCAAACGGACCACTAAAGGTTCTGCATTTGATGTCTATGTCCACGGAAAATTGATCGGACATTTTGAATTGCCTGCTTTTGGGCAGCACAATATCTTCAACGCATTGGGTGTTATCGGGATTGCTTATTTGGAAGGTATCGATATGGCGGAAGTGGCTGACGAAATGATAAGTTTCCAAGGTGTCAAACGCCGCTTCAGTGAAAAAATCGTCGCTGATATGACGATCGTTGATGACTATGCTCATCATCCGGCAGAAATCAAAGCCACGATCGACGGCGCCCGTCAAAAATATCCGGACAAAGAGATCATTGCTGTGTTCCAACCTCATACATTTACGCGGACCATCGCGCTGATGGATGATTTTGCTCAAGCATTGGATTTAGCCGATCGTGTGTATCTATGCGATATTTTCGGTTCTGCTCGGGAAACACAAGGCAATGTGCGAATCGAAGATCTAGGAGATAAAATCAAAAAAGGCGGACAAGTCATTAAAGAAGACAACGTGTCACCACTTCTTGATTATGAAAATGCCGTGATCATTTTTATGGGAGCCGGAGATGTTCAAAAATTTGAACAAGCTTACGAAAAACTGTTAAGCAGTACGACTCGCAACGTTTTATAATCGAAAAAAGCTCCTGAGCCGGCTGAAAGAAGCCCTCGGGAGTTTTCTCGTTTTCGCTACTTGCACTTTTAGTAGGTTCTGATAAAATTAGGATAATAAATGGTTACTTGGAGGAAAGTAATTTTGCAGATAAACAAACCAAAGAAATTAGGAAAAACAATTGAAGAGATCGAGGAAGGCGATTCGTTATCATTGACCGAATCTATCGAAGACAATCAGCTGCTTTTGTATTTAGGGCTGACAAATGATGCCAATCCGCTTTATATCCAACGTGATTTTGCCAAACAGACTGAATATCAACGGCCGATCGTACCATCCGTTATGCTGATGGGGATCATTACCAGCGCAATTTCCAAACATTTACCGGGACCTGGTTCTCATGTTGTGAATTTTTCCGTGAACTTTATCGAACCAGTCTATCATTATGAAACATTGACCTTCGAATTTGAAGTGATCAAAGTCGATAAAATGAAAGACGTAGTAACGATTTCTGTTGAAGCGACTAACACCGAAGAAAACCGTGTGTTGGACGCTGTTGTGATGGTGCAACCGCCGATTTTACAAGAAAGTAGTGAGATAAATGAATAATATCAATCAACCGATTACCGCAGCCAGCGGTCTTAACCATTTCTATTCGAAAGTGTATTTGTTTTTTGCAGCAGGATTAGGGATCAGCGGCGTTGCTTCCTATCTGGCTGCTACTGTATTCAGATTCGAGACGATCAACTTTGTCAATAATTTTCCTTTAGGATTTTTGGGCTTATGGATCGTTCAATTGATTTTAGTGCTGGTTTTGAGCGCTAAAGCGAAAAAGAATCCGTCCTTGACGATCGCAGGCTACATCGTCTTTTCTCTGCTGATGGGCTTAACTTTGTCTATCACATTGATGACCTATAATGTCGGTACTATCGCTCAAGCTTTTGCCGCCGCTGCTGTGACATTTGCCGGTGCTGCATTAGTAGGGATCTTTATCAAAAAAGATCTTAGCGTGGTAGGACGTGTCGGGATCATCGGCGTTTGGGGGATCATTGGGGTTTCTCTGATGAATGCCTTTTTCTTCCACAGCTCTGGCACAGATTTCTTCTTGTCGATCTTGACCGTGGGGATCTTCGCTGGTTTGACCGCTTATGATAACCAAATGATCCGTCATTATTACCAACAAAATCAAGGTGAGAATACTGGGATCGCCGCATTCGTCGCATTGCAGTTGTATCTTGATTTCATGAATATGTTCATCGCGCTGGTTCGTATTTTCGGCAGAAACGACTGATCAGCATTAACAGAAGCAAAACCAGAAAGGAACAAAATCGATTTTGATTTTGTTCCTTTTTCTTGATTCCAGCGGGATTCTTGTTTCAAATCATCGCAATCGCGCCTTAACTTTGTTAGAATGAAGAAGAATGTTTAGAAGAGGAGTTAACAACTATGCCTAAAAAAAAGCTCTTATTAGTAGATGGAAACAGTGTGGCATTTCGCGCGTTTTTTGCGCTGCACAATTCACTGGAACGTTTTAAAAACAATAACGGACTCCACACGAATGCGATTTACGCGTTCAATACAATGTTTGAAAATGTGATGCAAAAAGAAAAACCGACCCACGTTCTTGTAGCTTTCGACGCGGGAAAAACGACATTTCGGACGGAAATCTATCCGGAATATAAAGCGGGACGTTCGAAAACACCTGGTGAGTTTCGAGAACAGCTGCCTTATATCCGGGAGTTGATCACAGGATTAGGGGTCAACTATTATGAACTGGAAAACTATGAAGCGGATGATATCATCGGTACACTGGCAACAAGAGTAGATAAAAACGAGTTTGATGTTGTGATCCTATCGGGTGACCGAGATTTGACACAATTAGCTACCGACGAGATCAAAGTCGATATTACTGTCAAAGGCGTAAGCGAGATCGAAGCATATACTCCTGAACATATTCGGGAAAAATATGATGGTCTTGCACCTCAGCAGATCATCGATATGAAAGGTCTGGCAGGAGATGCGTCTGATAATATCCCGGGTGTGACTAAGATCGGTGAAAAGACGGCTATCAAGTTGTTGAAAGAGTACGGCTCAGTCGAAGGTATTTATGAAAATATCGACGAAATGAAAAAAAGCAAAATGAAAGAGAACCTGATCAATGATCGTGAACAGGCATTTCTTTCTAAACAATTAGCCACGATCAATACCGACGCACCTGTCGATGTTGATATCGATTCGTTGATCTATCAAGGGAAGAATTTGGAAAAACTTGTTCCATTTTATAAAGAAATGAACTTCAATTCCTTTTTAAGCAAACTAAACATTGATGAACCGCAAGAAGATATGGAAGATATCCAATTTAAAGTGGTCGATACGTTTACTCAAGAGATGTTTGCTCCTGACATGGCTTTATACGTGGAAATGATGGGAGATAATTATCATCTGGAAGATATTGTCGGTGTTGCGTGGGGAACACCTCAAACGATCTATGTGACCAACAGCGAGGATATTTTTGAAAATCAATATTTCATCGATTGGCTGACGGAGAAAAACAATAAAAAAGTGTTTGATGCCAAACGAACCTATGTGGCATTGAAACGCTACGCAGTCCGTCCAGAAGGGATCAGATTTGATGTCCTGCTGGCTGCTTATCTATTGGATACCAGTGACAACAGCAATGATATCGCCAGCTTGGCTGCCCGATACGATTATACAGAGGTCCAATCGGATGATGCAGTTTATGGAAAAGGGGCAAAAAAAGGACTTCCGGAAGATGAAGAAATCTTTTTCGCTCATTTAGCCCGTAAAATCCAAGCGATCCATTGGTTGAGCGACCACTTGGATAAAGGTTTGGAAGAAAAAAATCAAAGCGATTTGTTCTATCAAATGGAATTGCCCCTTTCACGAATCTTGGCGGAAATGGAGATCGCCGGCATCAAAGTCGACGCGAGCCGATTGCATGAAATGAAAGGCGAATTTTCTGAACGCCTTCATGAAATCGAAGAAAAAATCTATCAAGAAGCTGGAACGACCTTCAATATCAATTCGCCAAAACAACTAGGTGTGATCTTGTTTGAAAAAATGGGGTTGCCAGTGATCAAGAAAACCAAGACCGGTTATTCCACCGCAGTCGATGTTTTAGAACAGTTGCGGGAACAAGCGCCGATCGTAGAACACATCTTGAATTATCGTCAGATCGCTAAGATCCAGTCTACCTATGTGGAAGGATTGCTGAAAGTCATCCAAGGAGACGACAAGATCCATACTCGTTACGTCCAAACATTGACCCAGACTGGTCGTTTGAGTTCTGTTGATCCGAATTTGCAAAACATCCCGATCCGTTTGGAAGAAGGTCGCAAGATCCGTCAAGCATTCGTTCCTCGTGAAAAAGATTGGCTGATCTATTCTTCTGACTACTCTCAAATCGAGTTACGGGTGTTGGCCCATATCTCCAATGATGAACATTTGAAAGCGGCCTTTATTGAAGGACAAGATATCCATGCCAGCACAGCGATGCGGGTATTTGGCATTGAAAAAGCGGAAGACGTGACGCCAAATATGCGCCGCCAAGCCAAAGCGGTGAATTTCGGGATCGTTTACGGGATCTCTGATTATGGTTTGTCTCAAAACTTAGGGATCTCGCGAAAAGCGGCTCAACAATATATCGATACCTATTTTGAAAAATATCCCGGTGTCAAACAATATATGGAAGATATCGTACGTGACGCCAAAGACAAAGGCTACGTTGAAACCCTTTATCATCGCCGCCGCTATTTGCCGGATATCAACGCCCGCAACTACAATCTGCGCTCTTTTGCGGAACGGACAGCTATCAATACACCGATCCAAGGAAGTGCCGCGGACATTTTAAAAATCGCTATGATCGATTTGGCGAATCGAATGAAAGAAGAAAAGATGGAAGCAGTCATGCTGCTGCAAGTCCACGATGAATTGGTGTTTGAAGTACCTGAAAGCGAGCTGGAACAGCTGGATCGTTTGGTAAAAGAAGTCATGGAAAATGCTGTAAAACTCCATGTTCCATTAGTTACCGACAGCAGCTGGGGCAAAACGTGGTACGATGCGAAATAGAAAAGGTGAAAAAAATTGCCAGAATTACCAGAAGTAGAAACAGTCAGAAAAGGATTAGTTCAGCTAGTCAAAGGAAAAACTATTGAAAATGTCGAGATCTTATGGCCTAGAATCATCGAAACGCCAGATATCTTGTTGTTTCAAGTCCAATTAGCCGGTCAAACCATCGAAGATATTTCTCGTCGGGGAAAATATTTGATTTTCAAATTGTCTGCTAATGATTTGATTTCTCATTTGCGGATGGAAGGCAAGTATGAATTTTTCGAAACGGATCCTATCGTAGATAAACATACTCATGTGATCTTTCACTTTACCGATGGCAGCCAACTGCAATATCGGGATGTGCGGAAATTCGGTCGGATGGCTTTAGTGGAAAAAGACCAAAGTCCATATTACAAAGGGATCATGCAGTTAGGTCCGGAACCATTGCCAGAGCAGTTTACATTAGAGGCGTTTACAAAAGGATTGAGAAAATCCCATAAAGCCATCAAACCGTTGCTGCTTGATCAAAAATTAGTTACCGGTTTGGGAAATATCTATGTAGATGAAGCGTTATGGCAAGCCAAGATCCATCCGGAACAGCCAGCCAACACATTAACAGAAGAAGAGATCGCCCTTTTGCGAGAAGCAATCATCGATGTATTGAAAAAAGCTGTGGAAGCCGGCGGTACAACGATTCGAACGTATTTGAACGCGTTAGGAGAAGCGGGAAAATTCCAGCTTTCATTGAACGCCTACGGACAAACCGGTAAACCTTGTCCTCGCTGCGGGACACCGATCGTTAAATTGAAGGTCGCCCAACGAGGAACCCATATTTGTCCATCATGTCAAAAATTGAGGGTAAGAAGATGAGTTTTGTTTTAGGGATCACTGGCGGAATCGCCACAGGAAAAAGTACGGCGGTCGAAGTGTTTCAAAAATACGATTTTCCCATTGTAGACGGAGATCAAGTGGCCCGCCAAGTGGTTGAACCGGGGACACCCGGGGGAGCGGCGGTCGTGTCAGAATTCGGCGATGACATTCTGCAAAAAAACGGCAGCCTGGATCGCAAAAAATTGGGGCGGATTGTTTTTTCTGATAAACAAAAACTGGATCGTCTCAATCAGATATTGAATCCGTATATTCGTTCCGAGATCTTGCGGCAGATCGAAAAAGGCAAAAGCGAAGCGCCATTAGTGATCGCCGATATCCCTTTAATGTATGAAGGCCATTACGATCATTATATGGATCAGGTGGCGGTAGTCTATCTTCCTGAAGAAATCCAGCTGGAACGCTTGATGAAACGCGATAACCTTTCATTGGAAGAAGCCTCCAAGCGGATCAAAAGCCAGCTGTCGATGGAGGAAAAACGCCGTCGTGCTGATATTTTCTTTGATAATCAAGGAACGATCCAACAACTTCAAGAACAAATAACCAGCTGGCTGCGTCAGAAAAAATTTATCTGATTTTAGAGGATCATAAGTTTCTCTTGTTTTGCCCATAATCGTTCAAAAATTTTGTTTATATCGGTCTGTTTTGCTAAAATTATAGTAGAAGCAAAAGGAGGCAGGTTGGTATGAGTAATTTGAAAGATAAAATTGTTGGGTCTGCTAAAAAGAAAATCGGCGATTTGACGAATAACGAGGAACTTTCTCAAGAAGGAAAAGTTCAAAAAGAAGATGCGGAACTGCATTCAGAACAGCGCAAGAAACGGATCGAAGAGCTGGAAGATATGCACGAAGAAAAGAAGGCACAGACTCAGGATGCGACAAAAGAACATGTCGGCCGTGATCTTGAAAAAAGCGATAAGCTTGCAGAAGACGGGTTAAATGAAGAGCGGATAGAAGAAGAACGAATGAAGCATTATACAGGTATTGAAGAAAAACTCTGAGCAATCAGAGTTTTTTGTTTACATAAAAAGCCTATGGAGGTCAGAAACGAACAAAAAATAAAAAAAGCAAGGATAATTCGGGTTTTTCAAGGGATTTTTTGCCGTGAATTCCGCAGTATAGCTGTTTTCATGTTATAATTAAGCAATAAATAAAAGAAAAAATTTTTGCTTTTAGAGAAAAATCAAAAGAATAATGAGGTGAAACTATGCGTTGTCCAAAATGTCACCATAACAGCTCTCGTGTTATTGATAGTCGTCAAACAGATGAAGGCCGGACGATCCGCCGCCGCCGTGAGTGTGAAAATTGCGGGTTTCGTTTTACAACCTTTGAACGGATCGAAGCGGCACCGCTTTTAGTTGTGAAGAAAAACGGTGATCGAGAAGAATTCAATCGCGATAAAATCTTGCGAGGATTGATCCGATCTGCTGAAAAACGTCCGGTAGCGATGGAACAAATGGAACAGATCGTGGATCACGTGGAAAATCGTGTCCGCAGTTTAGGTGTCAATGAAGTATCAACGAATTTGATCGGTGAATATGTGATGGAAGACCTTGTCGATGTCGATGAGATCGCGTATATCCGTTTTGCCAGTGTGTATCGTCAGTTTAAAGATATGTCTGTTTTCTTGAAGGAATTGCAGGATATTGTTGAAAAAGCTAAAGCTTCTGACCACACGGAAAAGTAGTTAGAAGGAGGGCTTTTCTTGGAAAATGCCTGGTATGAGATCCAACCAAAAAATATTTATCAAGTGAAAAAAGAGCAGCCGTTGACCCAAGAAGGTCAGCAAGCATTGCTTTATCTGTATCAGCCGATCATCGGCGGCGATGCCATGAGTTTGTACTTCTGTTTGATCGGTGACGCCGCAGATAAAACGGCAGAAGAGTTTACCCATCTCGATTTGCTGAATGCAATGGATGTGGGGCTGCCCCGCTTTTTTGAAGCCCGCAAACGTCTGGAAGGGATTGGACTGTTGCGGAGTTTTCAGAAAAACGATCCGGAATTCGGCAAAATGCTTTTCTATGAGTTGTATGAGCCTCTGCATCCGCAAATCTTTTTCAGAGAACAGCTGATGTCGTTTCTGCTTTTAAGCAAAGTCGGCGAAGATAAGTTTCAGCAGCTGATGCGGCGTTTTCGTCCAAGACCTGTTGATACTTCCGGTTACGAAGAAGTCACCCAGAAATTCACGGATGTTTTCTTATGGTCGGAAAAAGAGTTCGGACGTCAGGAAGAAAAGCTGGATAAGGTGTCTAATGCCTTCCCGCTTGAGAAAGAAAACAAACTGCAATTAGATACAAAACAATTAAATTGGACCTTTATCATGGATATGGCTGAGCGTAAATTTATTGATCGTTCCGCTTTTACCGGTTCATTAAAAGAAAAATTAACGTTGTACCATGAGCTATATGGATATGACGAGATGAAACTGGTAGAGTTGATGGCCGGCGTCGTTTCATTAACAGACGGTTCTATCGATGAGAAAGCATTAGAAAAAACTGTCATTGAAGAGAATAAAGTTTTTTATAAAAAAGAAACCGACGAACAGACAGATGATCAGCAGCTGCGGCGTTTCAATACGTTGAAACAGCAAGGTTATACGGATAAAGATCTGGAAATGATCCGACAAAGCGAAGACTTGGCGCCGATGGAATATTTGACGGCCATCAAGCAGACGAAGAAAAGTTTTGTCACTAAAAATGAAGAGTGGCTGGTTCAAGATCTGGTGCAAAAATCGCCGTTGCCGAATAGTGTGATCAATGTACTGATCAATTATCTCTTGGTAGTCCAAAATAAAAGCTCCCTTGCTCCGGCATTAGCCAATCAGATCGCCGCTGACTGGTCGGAAAAAAATATCCGTTCTCCAGAAGCCGCGATCCAGCATGTCAGAGAATTGGCGAAAAACAAGCTGCAGAAAAAAACAAAGCTTGCTTATTCACGGCAGCAGTCACCGCAAAAACGGGAAGAGTTGCCAGATTGGTCGGCATCAGCGAAAGCCGTTGCCAGTGATCCGCAGCGTAAAGCGGAGATCGATCGAATGATGAAAGAATACTTCAATGATGAAGAAGGTGAAAAATGATGGAAGATGTTGGAAAAAATATCGATAAAATGCTGAATCGGCGCAATTACCGCTCCCGTTACAGCGAGATGATGGAATCAGTAATGAAAGATCCTGATGTCACGGCTTTTTTAGAAGAGCACAAAGACAAACTGACCCAAGAAGATATCGAAAAAAGCTACGCGAAGATCTATGAATTCGTGCAGGAAAAACGCAAATTTGAAGTAAACGATCCGACCATGATCGCGCCAGGGTATGAACCCCAGTTGACCCTGAACTTCCATTTTGTCGATGTCACCTATGTGCCGACTCAAGCCTTATTAGAGCGTAAAAAACAAGAAGAGATCAAAAGTCGAATCAATACCATCGATATACCAAAAGATATCCGCAACGCTACTATGAAAAGCTTTGATAAAACAGTCGAACGAGAAGAAGCGTTGTTTGAAACGATGCGCTTCATCCGATTTTATGAAGAAAATCCCCGGACATTTCATAAAGGATTGTATCTTGCTGGAGACTTTGGTGTCGGTAAGACCTATTTGTTAGGAGCGATGGCTAACGAATTGGCTAAACGAGGGTATTCCTCGACACTGGTCCACTTTCCGACATTTACTTCGCAGATCAAAAGCGCCATCGCGGACAATACTGTCAATGAAAAGTTGGACGCGGTGAAAAAAGCGCCGATTCTGATCTTGGACGATGTAGGAGCTGATGCCATGACTTCATGGACCAGAGATGAAGTATTTGGTGTGATCTTGCAGTATCGTATGCAGGAACAGCTGCCGACATTTTTCACCTCCAATCTGACGATGGATGGACTTGAAAAACATTTAAGCATCACGAAAAACGCAGATGAACCATTGAAAGCCAAACGCATTATGGAACGCATCCGATATTTAACCAAAGAAATCATTATGCTAGGTGAAAATCGCCGCAATGGCTGATAGAGGAGGAACCGATGAAAAAAGGAATTTTTCTTTTGGGGGCGGTGCTGTTGCTGACCGCTTGCGGAAATGAACCGCAAGCCGATGCAGAGCCTGTCAACTCTACCAATGCTACGGAACAAACGACGAAAGAAACCGAAACAAAATCAACACAACAAGCAGGTGAAACGATGCAAACGATCTTTACCGGCAAAATCGAATCTGTCGACCAGCACTTTGAAGATTCTGTCAGTGTGCTCTTGAAAAAAGTTGAAGCTGTTGAAGATTCGGAAAATATCGTGCCGAATTTCCACGATGGGGTGATCTTGAATCTGCCGGCGGAAAAAGCCGAGTCTTTAGAAAAAGGCATGACTATCCAAGCGGAAATGAACGGTTTACCTATCATGACCATGTCGATCCCGCCGCAAGTCCCTGGTGAAAACATCACTATAACGATCGTGGAATAACGACAGAAATCAATTGAATAATTACAAAAATACTGAGAGGATGCCCTAGCAAAATCTCGGTTTTTTTGCTTGAGACACGCTTTTTTCAGAAAATCAATGCTATAATAATTAAAGCTGAAACTCATTTTTTAATAAATAACCAGAAACAAGGAGGTCAAAATGAACGAGCAAGGTTTATCCCGGCGTTTGCAGCGAGTGGGAGCTGCGGTTCCTGAAGGCGCTCGATTGGCTGATATCGGCTCAGATCATGCGTATCTGCCCGTAGCATTGATGCTGCAGAATAAAATTTCTTACGGAGTAGCCGGAGAAGTCGTCAAAGGACCCTTTGAATCCGCGAAAAAACAAGTCCAAAAAAGCGGATTGACTGACAAGATCACTGTACGCCTAGCAGATGGCATGGCTGCTGTTCATCCGGAAGACGAGATCACTGCCATTACCATCGCCGGTATGGGAGGCACATTGATCCGCAATATTTTAGAAAACGGTGTTGCCCAACAGCAAGTTACTGGCAAAGAACGTTTGATCTTACAGCCGAATGTCGGTGAAGCCGGATTGCGTAACTGGCTGATGAGCAATAACTATGAGATCATTCACGAAGAGATCATCGAAGAACATCAAAAAATCTACGAGATCATCGTAGCGGAAAAAACAGAAAAGCCGGTACTTTATACGGAACAGGAGCTGTTTTTTGGTCCGTTTCTATTAAAAGAAAAAAATGAAACGTTCCGAAACAAATGGCAGCGGGAATTGCTGCAAAAAGAACGAGTCTTGCAACAGTTACAACAAGCGGATCAGCTTCCGCAAGATAAAGTCCAAGAAATCACACGACAAATCCAATGGATCAGGGAGGCGATCGGGTAATGAGCATTTCAGGAAAGACATTCATTAAACGTTTTGAACAGTATTGTCCCCAGTGGCTGGCTGAAGAAGGTGACCCGGTAGGTTTGCACTTAGGCACATTGGATAAGCCGATCCAGCGGGTCATGATGACACTGGATGTTCGTCCAGAAGTCGTCCAAGAAGCTATCGATAAAAAAATCGATCTGCTGATCGCGAAGCATCCGCCGATTTTTCGGCCAATCAAACGGTTGACATCAGATGATCCTCAACAAAAAATGTATATCGATCTTTTGAAGCACGACATCGCAGTCTATGCCGCCCATACTAATATGGATATCATTTGGGACGGCTTGAATGATTGGTTTTGCGAAATGCTGGAAATTAAAGTCACAGACTTTATGAAAGAGACCCATCAAGTACGTATGAAGAAATTAGCGGTTTACGTACCAGTTGATTTTGCAAAAGACATGCGGCAGGCGTTAGGCGATGCCGGTGCCGGCCAGCAGGGAAATTATCACCGCACCAGCTATTCATTGATCGGGACTGGCCGTTTCACTCCGACAAGTGAAGCACACCCGGCAATCGGCGAGGCGAATAAAGAAGAAGCAGTCCAAGAAGCACGGATCGAAGTGATTTATCCAGAAACGCGGGAAGCTGCTGTCTTACAGGCGATGTATGCTGTACATCCTTATGAAGAACCAGCATTTGATCTTTTGCCTTTAGATAATGCGCCTGTCAGATTTGGGATCGGCCGCGTGGGAACTTTGGCAAAACCAGTCACCATTGAAGACCTCTGCCAAAAGGTCAAAGAAGTGTTTGAATTGGACGGGCTGCGTTTGATCACCCCGACAAATGCCAAACAGATGGTGCAAACAATCGCGATCTGCGGCGGCAGCGGAGCCGGTTTTTATCCGGATGCTTTAAAACACGGTGCGGATGTCTATATCACCGGTGATGTCAGTTATCACACTGCCCATGATATGCAAGCGGCAGGTTTGACAGTCATTGATCCAGGGCATAATATCGAACGTGTCTGCATCGATAAATTTATTGAAAAAATGAACCAATGGAAAGAAGAGGAAAATTGGTCGATCGAATGTATTCCTTCAACGACTAATACAAACCCTTTCCAATACAGATAGGAGCGAATCAATATGTATGAAAATCTATTACCACGTTTTTTACGCTATGTAAAAACTGAAACCCGTTCAGATGCGTCTAGCCAAACGACACCATCTACGCAAACGCAAGTCGATTTTGCGCAAGAACTGAAAAAAGAACTGATCGATCTTGGAATGAAAGATGTTCTGTACAATGAAGAAAATGGTTATGTCATCGCGACATTGCCTAGCAACATCGACAGACCTGTTCCAACGATCGGATTTATCGCTCATATGGATACTGCCGATTTTAATGCGGTGGGAGTTAATCCACAGGTCATTGAAAATTATGACGGTGAATCAACGATCCAATTAGACAAAGAAGGCAAATTCACGCTGAATGTCCAAGATTTCCCTAATTTACGCAATTACCAAGGCGAAACATTGATCACAACTGACGGAACGACCTTATTAGGTTCTGACGACAAATCAGGGATCGCTGAGATCATGACTGCAATGGAGATCTTGATCAAAAATCCTGAGATCAAACATGGTACACTGAAAGTCGCGTTTGGTCCTGATGAAGAGATCGGTGTCGGCGCAGACAAATTCGATGTAGAACAATTCGGCGCAGATTTCGCCTATACGATGGACGGCGGACCTGTAGGGGAATTACAATTTGAAACATTTAATGCGGCACAAGCGGAGATCACGATCCAAGGGAAGAATGTCCATCCCGGAACTGCCAAAGATACCATGATCAACGCGCTGCAATTAGCTATTGATTTCCATAATCAGCTGCCTGCTGATGAAGTGCCGGAAAAAACCGACGGCTATCAAGGATTCTTCCATTTATTGGCGTTGGACGGGACACCGGAAGAAGCAACAATGACTTATATCATCCGTGATCATGACCGTGTATCTTTTGAAGGACGGAAAAATAAAATCAACGAGATCCAAGGAAAACTGAACGCCGCTTTCGATCAAGAACGAATTTCTGTTCATATGTATGATCAATATTACAATATGCGGGAGATCATCGAAGAAAATATGAGCATCATCGATATCGCTAATGACGCGATGGTGGAATTAGGCATCAAACCGATCATTGAACCAGTCCGCGGTGGTACTGACGGCTCAAAGATCTCTTATCTTGGAACACCGACACCAAATATTTTTGCTGGCGGCGAAAACATGCACGGTCGTTTTGAATTTGTCAGCTTGCAATCAATGGAAAAAGCAACGGATGTCATCGTGAAAATCGCGGAATTGAATGCCGCAAGAAACTAATCCGCTGTTTGGAGAGCTTAAAGCGGCAACAAGTTGCAAATCGTTGCAAATGCCGCTTTTATGCTGCTCTTTTTAGGGTTATCAGACGGAAAAACTGTGTTTCCGTCTGAAGTTTTTATAAAAAAGAATTGGAGAATTGTATAAGTATGAATGTTTTTTTCGCACACCCGATTTGGTTCTATCTGCTGTTAGTCAACGGGTATGTTTTTTTCTTGATGGCTTATGACAAACGCCGGGCGCAAAAACATCAATGGCGGATCCCTGAATCCAACATGTTGTTTATGGGGATCATTGGCGGTGGTTTGGGCGGATTGGCGGCACAACGCTTGTTTCGCCATAAAACACTCAAAAGAAAATTTACGATTTGTTTCATTATTGGAATATTGTTCGACGCTGCCCTTGTATTTTATCTTTTGTAGGAGCTTTAAATGAAGAAAAAATCTGCATTCAAGCTATTATTTAATATTTTATTGTTGCTGATCATTTTTGGCGTATTGTTTTATTTAGTGAAAAACTCCTTAGCCGACATCTTTTTGGAATTGAAAGATACCAGTCTTTTCGTTCTGCTGCTGATCACATTTCTTGGGGTGCTGTACCAAATCTTTGAAGGCTTCTCCATTAAAGAGATCGCACGGGTCTTCCAACCAAATTTTCGAGGGATAGATGGGATTATGACGGCTTCTTACTCGGCTTTTTATCGTCTGATCACATTTGGCGCCGGTACATTGATCTCCGAAGTCAATTTTTATCATAAAAAAGAACTGCCGCTATCCCAAAGCGTTGGGGTCACTGCATTACATATGATCATGTATAAAGCTGCTTTATTAACATATGCGCTCTTAGGATTGATCGTTCAGTTTTCGCTATTTTACGTCCATGCGCCTAAAATGATTTACTTTATCATAGCCGGCATGATCTTAACTTTTGTGATCATCGCTTTTTTGATCATTCTTTCGATCAGCCTGCGTATCCAAGTACTTTTTGTGCAAGTGAGCAATCGCTTGTTCAAATCTGCCAGATTGCGTGGTCTAGTGGATAAATGCAATCTTCAGGTATATTCTTTACGCGAAACGGTCTATCGAATCTTGAAAGATCGCTCGGTAATGCTGCGGATCTATTTGTGGAATCTCTTGAAGATGATCCCTTGGTACCTGATCCCTTACGCGGCGTTGGCTAATAATCATCCTGATTTGGATTTTCTTTTGGCTTTCGGATTGATCAGCTTTGCGGTGATTTTAGCGGGAGTGATCCCGTCGCCAGCTGGGATCGGTTCTTTTGAATTTGTTTATCTGTTATTGTTCAAGCCGCTGGTAGGGACAGTAGATGCGGTCTCTTCTATGCTTCTTTATCGTTTTGCAACCTATATTCTGCCGTTTTTAATGGGATTTGTATATGTCCTGATGGAAAAACGCCGAATGATCCGAGTGGAGATCAAAGAAATCAAAAAAGAAGGCAATTAACGCTTAATTATCTCTGAAACAAACGTTTTGTTTCAGAGATTTTTTTTGACCAAAATTGACCAAAGTTGTATAATTTATTTTGTGGGATGAAAAAGATCTCACAGAAAAGATGGGAGGAATAACGATGAATAGTGAAAAAATGACAACGACGCTTCAAGAAGCGATCGCTGAAGCACAGCAAATTGCCATTACTCGCCACCATCAAGAAATCGACATTGCTCACTTATGGAAAATTTTCTTGCAGCCAAATCATTTTGGACGCAATTTTTATGCGGATGCCGGTTTGAATGTCGAGGCATTCGAAGAAGAAATCGACAATGCACTGGATCAAATAGCAACCATCGAAGGCGGGAATGTACAATATGGCCAAAGCATGAGCCAAAATCTATTCCACTTGCTTTCAGAAGCTGATACATTGCGGCAGGAATTCCAAGACGATTATCTTTCCACAGAGATCGTTCTTTTAGCTTTGATGCGGTTGAAAAATTATCGTTTGACAAAGTACCTGCTTACTCAAGGTATCACTGAAAAAGAATTACGAAAAACGATCGAAGATATGCGAGGAGGGGAACGCGTGACTTCCCAAAATCAAGAAGAACAATACAAAGTATTAGAAAAATACGGTGTCGATCTTGTCCAACAAGTAAGAAATGGCAAGATGGACCCGATTATTGGACGTGATGAAGAGATTCGCGATGTTATCCGGATCTTGACACGGAAGACGAAAAATAATCCAGTCCTGATCGGTGAACCGGGTGTCGGTAAGACCGCTATCGTAGAAGGGCTGGCGCAACGGATCGTCCGCAAAGACGTACCAGAAAATTTAAAAGACAAAACGATCTTTTCATTAGACATGGGTTCATTGATCGCCGGCGCGAAATTCCGCGGCGAATTTGAAGAACGTTTGAAGGCAGTCTTAAAAGAAGTCAAAAAATCTGACGGGCGGATCATTTTATTTATTGATGAGATCCACAATATCGTTGGTGCCGGTAAAACAGAAGGCAGCATGGACGCGGGCAACTTATTAAAACCAATGTTGGCACGAGGAGAACTCCATACCATCGGTGCCACCACACTGGATGAATATCGTCAATATATGGAAAAAGATAAAGCTCTTGAACGGCGATTCCAAAAGGTCCTAGTAAAAGAACCGACAGTCGAAGATACCATCTCTATCTTGCGGGGATTGAAGGAACGTTTTGAGATCCATCATGGTGTCAATATCCATGATAATGCGTTGGTAGCCGCTGCGACATTATCGGATCGCTATATCACCGACCGCTTTTTGCCGGATAAAGCCATTGACTTGGTGGATGAAGCCAGCGCGAACATTCGTGTAGAAATGAATTCGATGCCGACCGAGCTTGATCAGGTGACGCGTCGTTTGATGCAGTTGGAGATCGAAGAAGCGGCATTGAAAAAAGAATCCGACGACGCATCGAAAAAACGCTTGGCGATCCTGCGGCAGGAATTAGCTGAATTGCG
Source organism: Enterococcus mediterraneensis (assembly GCF_900604485.1). Taxonomy (NCBI): domain Bacteria; kingdom Bacillati; phylum Bacillota; class Bacilli; order Lactobacillales; family Enterococcaceae; genus Enterococcus; species Enterococcus mediterraneensis. The sequence goes on along the minus strand of NZ_UWOP01000001.1, from coordinate 200,382 downwards.
GGAAGAAGCCAACGCAATGAAGATGCAGTGGGAAACGGAAAAAGAAGAAGTCAATGCGGTTTCCAATAAGCGCAGTGAGATCGATAAAGCGAAACACGAATTAGAGGACGCGGAAAATAATTATGATTTGGAACGCGCCGCTGTTTTACGTCACGGTACTATTCCGCAATTAGAAAAAGAATTACAGGCGCTGGAAGCAAAAAATCAAACCGATGGAATAAAAATGGTCCAAGAATCAGTGACTGAAAATGAGATCGCCGCAGTCGTCGGCCGTTTGACAGGTATTCCAGTGACGAAACTGGTAGAAGGCGAACGGGAAAAACTGATGAAACTTAACGAGACTCTTCATAAACGGGTCATCGGTCAAGATGAAGCGGTGGATGCAGTTTCAGATGCGGTCATCCGTTCTCGTGCCGGTCTGCAAGATCCAAATCGTCCGCTAGGCTCATTCTTGTTCTTAGGACCAACTGGTGTTGGTAAGACAGAATTAGCAAAAGCTTTGGCGGAAAATCTCTTTGATTCGGAAGATCACATGGTCCGGATCGACATGAGCGAATACATGGAAAAACATGCGGTGTCTCGTTTGGTTGGTGCCCCTCCAGGTTATGTAGGTTATGAAGAAGGCGGACAATTGACGGAAGCAGTTCGCCGGAATCCATATACCATCGTGCTTTTAGATGAAATCGAAAAAGCTCATCCAGATGTCTTCAATCTATTGTTGCAAGTATTGGATGATGGTCGTTTGACAGATTCCAAAGGACGGATCGTTGATTTTAAAAATACCGTCTTGATCATGACCAGCAATATCGGTTCCCAATTATTATTGGACGGAGTAACGGCAGAAGGCAAGATTCCTGAAACCGTGGCTGAATCGGTGATGGGCTTGCTAAGAGGTCATTTCAAACCGGAATTTCTGAACCGGATCGACGACACGATCTTATTCACACCATTGAGTCTGCAAGATGTCAAAGGTATTGTAGAAAAGATCATTGCACAACTTTCTCGTCGTTTGGAAGATCAAGAAATCCAATTAGAGATCACAGAAGATGCTCGAACATGGATCGCGGAAAACTCTTACGAACCAGCTTATGGTGCTCGACCATTGCGCCGTTTCATCACTCGCGAAGTCGAAACGCCGCTGGCTAAAGAGATCGTCTCTGGAAGAGTCCTGCCACGAACTAAAGTGACCATCAGCCTGCTGAATGATCAATTGGTATTTGAAAATACAGCGATCACAGAATAAAAGGATAAAAGAATACTCAAAGAGGATGGATCAATATCATTTGATGCCATCCTCTTTTTTTTACGATAGAAAGTGACAGATAGACATAACTACTAAAAAAATCCTAAAACGACGGTTATATTTTTTCAAAAAACGTTTGATTACGTGTTCATAAGCGGATGTTTTGTTGCAAAAACTTCTTTACTTTATACTTAAAGAAAAGCTTGATTGGAGAGAACGAATGAAGGATTTTATCAATTTACTTACCGAACGAAAAGAAGAGCTGCTTTCAGCCACTTTTCAGCATTTATCTATTTCTATCATTGCGCTTCTGATCGCGATCATTATCGCTGTACCATTAGCAATCTGGCTGTCAAATCATAAGAGAGCAGCCGAGGTGGTTTTGCAGATTACCAGTGTGTTACAAACAATCCCTTCATTGGCGCTTTTGGGATTGCTGATTCCGTTTGTAGGGATCGGCACAGCACCGGCACTGATCGCATTGATCATTTATGCGCTTTTGCCGATTTTTCAAAATACGTATATCGGGCTGTCTGAGATCGATCCCTCGATCGAAGAAGCCGCTGTCGCATTTGGGATGTCTCGGATGCGGCGTTTACTGAAAGTCGAATTGCCGATCGCTTTGCCGGTGATCATCTCAGGTATCAGAACGGCGCTGGTTTTGATCATTGGGACAGCGACATTGGCTGCATTGATCGGTGCCGGCGGTTTAGGGACGTTTATTCTTTTAGGGATCGATCGCAATACACCGATGCTGACTCTGATCGGTGCCATCAGCTCGGCTTTATTGGCGATCATTTTCAGTAGTTTGATCCGACTGTTGCAAAATTTGAAACCCCGCTATACTATCGCTACTTTAGCTGGTTTTATTTTATTGATCGGTGGAATCTCTCTTTATCAAACCGGCGCTTTGCAGGGAACAACGGTGACTATTGCCGGTAAACTAGGCGCCGAACCGGATATTTTGATCAGTATGTATAAAGAATTGATCGAAGAAGAGGACCCTTCTGTGACTGTGGAATTGAAACCGAACTTTGGGAAAACCAGCTTTCTATTCAGCGCGTTGGAGCACGATCAGATCGATATCTATCCTGAATTTACTGGAACAGTACTGGAAAGTCTGGTGAAGGTACCGGAAAAAGATCAAGACAAAACTCTTTCCTCGGAAGAAACCTATCAAGAAGCCAAAAAATTATTGTTCGAGCAGTTTCAAATGGCTTTTCTGGAACCGATGGCTTATCAAAATACGTACGCATTGGCGATGAAAAAAAGTTTTGCGGAAGAACATCAGATCGAGACGATCTCTGATTTGATCAAAATCCAAGATCAGGTCAAAGCGGGCTTTACCTTGGAATTTATTGATCGTCCTGACGGCTACAAAGGAATCCAAAAGCAATATCAATTAGAGTTTCCAAGCGTTCAAAGTATGGAGCCTGCTTTGCGTTATCAAGCCATCAACAATGGGGATATCAACTTGATCGACGCTTATTCTACAGACAGCGAGATTTTAGAGTATGATTTAGTAACGCTAAAAGACGATCAGGAGATGTTCCCGCACTATCAAGGAGCTCCGCTGATGCGGCAGGAATTTGCTGATGCGCACCCAGATATCGTCAAGGCGTTGAACCGGCTTGCTGGAAAGATCACGGAAGAACAAATGATCCAAATGAATTACCAAGTCAACGTAGAAAAGAAACAGCCGGAAGCCGTTGCCCACGACTTTTTAGTCAAAGAAGGGCTTGTGAAGGGGGAAGAGAAATGACCGAAATCATCGCATTCAAAGATGTACAGAAAAAATTTCAAGATAAATTGGTCATTGATCAGTTGAGTTTCACTATCGAAAGAGGTGAGATATTCGTCCTTGTAGGGCCTTCCGGAAGCGGAAAAACAACAACGCTAAAAATGATCAACGGTCTGACTGTCCCGACAGACGGCAATGTCTATTTTAAGGGCAAGCGGATCAAGGATTACAATCTGCAGAAAATGCGTTGGGAGATGGGCTACGTCCTGCAACAGATCGCATTGTTTCCAACGATGACAGTCAAACAAAATATCGAAGTGATCCCTGAAATGCTGGGTTGGGAGAAAGAAAAACGTAAAGATAACGTTGATCGTTTATTGAAGCTGGTCAATTTAGATCCGGAACAATACCGTGATCGCCTGCCACGTGAGCTTTCTGGAGGGGAGCAGCAGCGGATCGGTATTTTGCGAGCAATCGCCGCCAATCCCGAAGTCATCTTGATGGATGAACCTTTCAGCGCGTTGGACCCGATTTCTCGAAATTCGCTGCAAGAACTGGTTTTACGTATTCATAAGGAGTTGGGAACGACCATCGTTTTCGTGACTCATAATATGAAAGAAGCTCTCAAATTAGGGGATCGGATCGCGGTGATGAAAGATGGCCGCCTGATTCAATGCGATACACCGGAAAAAATCCTCGCAGAACCAAAAACAAAATTTATCGAAACCTTTTTCGAAGAGACAGGCGACAACGACACTTCTCTGTTTACTGTCAAACACTTGATAAATACCGGCTTTTACCAGAAAGAAGTCACTGATCCACAGGCAAAAACCGTGACAGAAGAAACCAGTTTGGGAGAAATCTATTCATTGCTGGCGCAACATCCGCATGTAATCATTGAGAAAAATCATCATCCATTTGGTGAGATAACCAGACAAGATGTTTTTGCTTTTCTAAGTCGAAAGGAGAATAAAAGTAATGAAAAAATTTGATGCAGTTGTTATTGGTTCAGGAGTTGCCGGTCTTAGTGCCGCATTTGGTTTGAAAAAATCAGGGAAAACTGTGGCGATTGTTGAAAATGATCTTTGGGGCGGGACGTGTCCTAACCGGGGCTGTGATCCCAAAAAGGTATTGATTGCCGCTGTCGAAGCAAAAGATCATGTCGATCAGCTGAAAGAAAAAGGATTTGCCGCTTCACCAGATATCCAGTGGAGTGAGTTGATGGCCTTCAAACGGACATTTACAGAACCGGTACCTCAGTCAAGACAAGATTCCTTGCAAAAATCAGGTATCGAAACACTAGTCGGGTCAGCCCGCTTTTTAGACGCCCATCAGCTTCAAGTAGGCGAAACAGTGATCCAATCAAAACAATTTTTGATCGCGACAGGACAACGACCAATGATTTTAGATATCGAAGGAAAAGAATTTTTCAAAACAAGTACGGATTTTCTTGATTTAGACGTATTACCAAAACGAATCGCTTTTGTAGGTGCCGGCTATGTCTCTATCGAATTGGCAACCATCGCACAAGCAGCTGGCGCAGAAGTTTCTATCATCCATCATAATGATCAGCCGTTGAAAGCATTTGATAAAGATCTAGTGGGTGAATTGATGGAGCAGTTGAAAGAACGAGGCGTCCAATTAGATTTTAATGTCGATCTGCAAAAGATCACGAAAAATTCAGACGACAGCTATCAATTGCAAGGTCAAGGCTTTGAAAAAGAGGTCGATCTAGTGATTTGTGCCACCGGACGTATCCCGAATGTTGAAACACTGCAATTGGAAAATGCCGGTGTGGCCTATGACAAACACGGAATCATTGTCAACGAATTCTTACAAACTTCCGTACCGACGATTTTCGCCAGTGGAGATGTTTTAGCAAAAAGGATCCCTAAATTGACGCCGGTTTCGACATATGAAGCAAACTATGTGGTGAAAGCAATGGATAAGATTGGAGAAGCTATCCATTATCCATCGATCCCAACGATCGTTTTCGGCAGTCCTAAGCTGGCGCAAGTCGGGGTGACCGCTAAAGAAGCCGTTGAACATCCAGAAAAATATACCATCAGAGAAAAAGATCTTACCAGCTGGTTTACCTATCATCGCGTAAATGAACCGGTAGCGAAAGCTAAACTGATTTTTGAAAACAAACAATTGGTAGGCGCAACCACATTGAGCGGTCACGCAGATGAGCTGATCAATCTGTTGGCGATAGCCATCGATAAAAAAATAAATGCCGCAGAAATCAAACGTTTTATTATGGGCTATCCAACGACTGCTAGTGACTTGTCATACTTATTGTAAAAGGAGGAGAATACATGGAGGTACTCAAGATCAAAAAAGATCCACAGTTGGTCGTGTCGATTTTGAAAGAAGTCTCAAACGCTGAATTGTTCCATTGGATCGGAGAAGGATTCACGAGATTAGCCGATCACATTGAACAACAGCAAGGGCATATCAATGGTCTGCCCTTTGTTTCCTTTAAAAAATTGGATGATAGCGGCAATGTTACAGCGACACCGATCACGCTAGAAATCGGTATCCCTATCGATCGCGAAGTCCAAGATACAGAAGATATTTTGTGCTATCAAAAAGCCGGCTACCAAGCACTTCAAGGAACTTTTGTCGGAAATGATGAAGACCTGCCTTTAGTCTATTCATTGATGATCGAAGAGATCAAAAAGACCGGACATCAGTTTCTCCATGAAAGTTATGAGTACTATCTGACAGATGCTTCTGCCACTCCTGACACACAAACAACGTTGGTAGAGATCCCTTATCATTAGCGATCCTGCGCAATATATTAAAAAAGACAGCCAGTTTCGATGTTATCAGATGATACCGAAACCAGCTGTCTTTTTTTGTGCAGAATTTTTTGAAAACAGTGTATAATGAGCAAAAGAAAGTAGGGAACAACATGGAAATAGCAATCATGGCGGGAACGCCGATCGATACGCAAATGGGGGCGGCGTTGATCGATGATCTGGATGCAGAACTCATTCTAGCCCCCGTTTCAAAAAATCCAAGTGAACAAACCTTTTTTCAAACACAACCCTATGAAAAAAGAGAAGCATTTCTTAGAAAAAAACTAGCGGAACTGATCCAACAAGGAACTGATCTACTGCTGGTGTATTGCAACTCTCTCAGCGGGTCATTTGATTTTGATCGATTGTCCGAAGAATTTGCTTTGCCGATCATCACGCCCTTTCAAATCTACCGCGAAATAGCCCCAGATTATGAACGAATCGGTGTACTGGCGGCAAATGCCCAAGGAGCGGCAGGGATCGAAACGGTATTGGTCCAAACAAATCCGACAGCGGAAGTTTACAGTATCACCAACCTTTCTTGGGTAAAGGCTGTTGAAAATCAGCGACCGCCAAAAGAGATCGTTGAAGATTTTGGATTGCTGGAAACAACAGATTATTTTAAGAAAAATAAAGTAGAAGCCATTTTGATCGGCTGTACCCATTTTCCATATTTTTTAAAGGAATATCAGGAAACTACCCCAATCTTGTGCATCAATCCTGATACTTTGCTGCATGAAAAAATCGCAGCTTTTTTACCAAGGTAAGGATGAATGCGGAAAGAAAAAATGATCTCAACGAAAAGCTTTTCTGCTGGAAAATCGCAAAAACGCATTTTTTCATTGAGATCATTTTGTATTGTCTGTTGATTTTTCTAGAGATACGATCGAAAAATTACAGTTTTTTAGGTGCCCGTTCTTTCTCAGGCATTTTTTGTAAGCGATAGGAGAGGAAGTAAGCCGTGTTTCCTCTACTTTGGATCGCCGCGAAGACGGACATGATCAATGCGCCCAATGTATTGGTGAACAGATCACCCATCGTATCCATCAGTGCACTCCGTCCGATAAATGGTTTGCCGGACATTGTTTCATACCGCTGAAGATTCATTGCGCCGAATTGATCGCAGGCAAATTCCCAAAATTCCCAAAGAACCCCACAAAGACCGGCAAATGCAAAGCCGAACAGTAGAAAAAGCCAAGGCGAGACTTTTTTCGTGTCGGTGCTACCTAAGAAAAGACCGATCAATCCATAACCGATCGCTGTCAGAACCATCGGACTGACGGTGTGCAGGATTTTGTCCCAAAAGTTGACGATCAAAATCAGATGCAGGCAAGTCCCAAGAAAGACAGAAATCAAAAGGAAGAACCAATAAAAATAAACAGTGGCTTCAGGAATACGGATCTTGATCACTTTGTAAAGCATCTCCGGCAAGTAGATCAGAAGGATACCTAACAGACATTCAATGATAAAAACGATTGCCTGATTTTGTGGAAAGCGGCCTGTAACTAATTCCCAGATATTGTATATCAAGATGCCGATGCCCAATACAGTCATAGCTAACTGGATTTTGCGGTAAGAAAGACTCATTGCTCTGGATTCCTTTCTAGAAAATCAGAAATCCCTTGGAAAAGTTCTTCTTCTGTCGCAAATAATTGACCATTTAGTTTTACTAATCCTACAGTATAGAGATTGATATAATGGAATTGATTTTCACCGACTTGGCTTAATGCATCCAATTTTTTCTGATTTGTGCCGCCTTGTTGACGACTGTCAGTATATAACGCCAAGACAGGAATATTCTTAGCATAAGCGACCCCGATCTCTGATGCGACCCCGGCATCGATGGACAAACCATCTAACAACGCGATCATCAATTCGCTTTCTAAAACCTTTTCCGTATCAGCCAAAGCGATCATTTTGCTGTCGGCATAAGCATTTTTATCGTTGATCGCTTCATTTTCTTGCGGCAGGTAGATTTCAAGTTCAGGATATTTTGACCTTAGCTCTGTCACCAAACTAGCGTTGTAAAGCAAATCGCTTTTGGCAAACATCGGTGCGGCAAAATAAGTTTTCATATAAATCACTCCATTATTTTTTGCTTTTCAAGTTTATCCTAAAAAATCAGCGAATAAATCATTTCGGTCATTTCGTAGGGATGAAAGGCAAATCAGATTTTACAGTTATCAGTATATCAAACACGAGGCGTTTTTGCTCGCGGTTTGGAAAAGTCTTTAAATCTACAGCTTTCGTTGGTATAATAAAGAAGTTGATTAAAAGAAATGAGGAAACGCATGAATATAGAAGAAATGAAGAAAAGACGTGAGAAAATCCGGAATTTTTCCATTATTGCCCATATCGACCATGGGAAATCCACATTAGCGGACCGGATCTTGGAACAAACTCACACAGTTACTTCCCGTGAAATGCAAAATCAATTGCTGGATTCCATGGATCTTGAACGAGAACGCGGAATCACAATTAAGTTGAATGCCGTAGAATTGAATTATACAGCCAAAGATGGCGAAACATACATCTTTCATCTGATCGATACACCGGGGCACGTGGACTTTACCTATGAAGTTTCGCGAAGTCTTGCCGCTTGTGAAGGAGCGATCCTAGTCGTGGATGCGGCGCAAGGGATCGAAGCTCAAACATTGGCGAATGTTTACTTAGCATTAGACAATGATTTGGAGATCTTGCCAGTTATCAACAAAATCGATTTGCCGGCCGCTGATCCTGAACGTGTCCGTAAAGAGATCGAAGACGTGATCGGAATCGATGCCAGCGAAGCGGTATTGGCCAGTGCAAAATCTGGAATCGGGATCGAAGAAATCTTGGAACAAATCGTAGAATACGTTCCAGAACCAACGGGAGATTTAGAGGCGCCGTTAAAAGCATTGATCTTTGACTCTGTCTATGACTCTTACCGCGGTGTCGTGCTGAATGTTCGGATCATGGACGGTGTTGTCCGTCCCGGAGATAAGATCCAATTGATGAGCAACGGCAAAACCTTTGATGTTACAGAAGTCGGTGTCTTTTCACCAAAAGCGATTCAACGGGATTATTTGATGGTGGGAGATGTTGGTTATATCACCGCAGCTATCAAAACCGTTCAAGACACGCAAGTAGGGGATACCGTCACATTGGCGAATAATCCTGCCGCTGAAGCACTGCACGGGTACCGTAAAATGAATCCAATGGTTTTCTGCGGATTGTATCCGATCGATACGTCACGATACAATGATTTGCGAGAAGCGTTGGAAAAATTACAATTGAACGATGCTGCTTTGCAATTTGAACCAGAAACATCCCAAGCGTTGGGCTTTGGTTTCCGTTGCGGATTTTTAGGCCTATTGCACATGGATGTAGTCCAAGAACGCTTGGAACGAGAATTCAATCTGGAATTGATTACCACTGCGCCATCGGTTATCTATCATGTGAACAAAACAGACGGCACTCAAGTTGTAGTCGATAACCCAGCAGATTTTCCGGAACCTGTGACTATTGAAAGCGTGGAAGAGCCTTACGTTAAAGCTCAGATCATGGTACCAAACGATTACGTAGGTGCAGTGATGGAGCTTTCCCAACGAAAACGCGGCGATTTCGTCACGATGGATTATCTGGATGAGTATCGGGTCAACGTGGTCTATGAGATTCCATTATCAGAAATCGTGTTTGACTTCTTCGATAAGTTGAAATCCAGCACCAAAGGCTATGCTTCATTAGATTATGAAATGTCCGGCTACCGACCAAGCAAACTGGTTAAGATGGATATCTTGTTGAATGCTGAAAAAGTCGATGCCTTGAGCTTTATCGTTCACCGCGACTTTGCTTATGAACGCGGCAAAGCAATCGTTGAAAAACTGAAAAAACTGATCCCTCGCCAACAATTTGAGGTGCCAGTCCAAGCAGCAATCGGCCAAAAAATCGTGGCTCGTTCCGATATCAAAGCCCTACGTAAAAATGTCTTGGCAAAATGTTACGGTGGGGATGTCTCCCGTAAACGGAAACTGTTAGAGAAACAAAAAGAAGGTAAGAAACGGATGAAACAGATCGGTTCTGTGGAAGTACCGCAAGAAGCCTTCATGGCCGTTCTGAAAATGGACGAGGACGAACCTAAGAAGTAGCGGGGTTTGTTTGAAAATAAAAGTAAATAGTTTGTGAATTTCCAAAAAGTTTCGCCCAATTGTCGCCCAAAGTTTTAAATGGGCGACAATTTTTTTAATTCCAAGAAGATTTCTGGCTCTTTGGCAAATCAGACTGATAGAGTCACCTATGAACATCGAAGTTAGGTTGTTAGACCTATTTCGATGTTTTTTATATGCAGTTGATTAATCGGTTAAGAAGAAAGATATACAGTAAATAATTTATGATAGTGAAATGTTCAAGGAAATTTTCAAAAGGAAATTTCCTATTTTAGTTTTCAGCTAATAAGGTCTAATTAAAAATACATCTTTTTTATATAGTACAATCTAATGATTGACCATTTTGAGGAAATCAATCGGTTGTCTGAACTCACACAAGCATTAGAAGGAACATCGATTTGAGAAGTCGTAACTGAAATTCAACATGTCTTCTTTAATTCCTTTTAAGAGATAATCGAACATATGGATGATATTATTTGTTATCCGGATTACGATATTATGAAGCATGTTGCTTATTATTTAGTTCAAGAAATTGGTGCTCTGGGAGATATAACTATCCACATGCAAACCTATAGTGATTATGAAGCATATGAAAGAAATTTAGAGAGTAAAGTAGCTTATTTAGTTACTAGTTAAGGTGTTTTTGGATATATTAGTTAATAGTAATTTATGATATAATAAATTGAGAACGTATGTTTGGAGGAGCTTTAATGGTGAATAAAGAGGAATTATTATTTGGTAAAGTTATTTATCTTGATGAACAAGCAATAATGGACTTTTTAGAGTTAAATAATGACGGAGATGAATCCAAAGTAATTAAAAAAGTTTCTGAGTCTGTCGCAGCAATTGAAGCGGAAGCATCTGTCGGTAAAGGATTTTTCGATTTTGCAAAAATTAGATTGTCAGGGAATGCTGCACACAAAAAGAACAATCTCGTTGAAACTCGAATTACTAGCACAATCATTAGTAGTTTTAAAAAAGTTATTGACTCAAATAATACAAACATAATATCTTTAACAAATGTGAATCTTTTCATTTATAAGGACTCACCAGCATATTATAGAAATTTAGTTCCAGTATTAAATATGATTGATGATATCAGTAAATTATCGACTCTAAGTGCTGAGGAAAAAGCTAATTTTGACGGATTAAAGATTCAAGAAATGGAACGCACCTTGGATTTATTGTCTGGTTATTATGAATTTATTTGTGAAGATCAAGAAGGTAAAAAAATGATAACTAGATTTAACATCTCTGGACTTAGGAATAACTATACCCTGCAAGACTTAACCAAAATGGATTTACATCTATTTGGAATACAGGTTGGTACAGCAAACGATGCTAATTTGGAATTTGGACATATGATGGATAATATCATTCAAGAAAAGTCCAGCAATATGAAAAGTGAAGATTTTGATGAAGAACAGAGACAGGAAAAGTTAAATTTACGGCTTCCGATAATTGATATACTTATGGCAGGTGTTTGATAATGACTGTGAAATTTAAAGTGTTCTTTGAGCCCATAAAAAAATTTAATAAGCGATTAGAAGCGCTTGATGATGTGATTCAATTTAGTGAGATGTTAAGGAATTGGACCTCAGATAGACAATTGAGTGACATAATTAATTTATTGAATAACAACAAAACATGTGTTATTAAAACTGAAGATTGTTCCAGTACTAATTCTCATGTCTTAGAAAATTTCGATTTATTAGTCAAAGTGTTTGAGCTTTCTGAAATTGACCAAGTTTTAATTTTAAATCCTCCAATGTTTTTTTATAATAAAATTAAAACTTATCCAGAAAAAATTCCAGTAGTGAAACACAGATATAAGAAAATAACTGAGAAAAATATACAATCTATTTTTAAAAACTTTGATAAATCAATCATAGGACAAAGAGATGCAAAAAAATCTATTTGTAGAAAGCTTTTAGCTCAGTTAATTAGACCTTCATCTAAACCGTTAGTTCTAATGTTTTATGGAAATCCCGGCATTGGAAAAACGGAAACTGCAAAGTATCTTTCCAAAACATTGTATGGGAATGATAATATTATTAGAGAGCAGATGACAATGCTTGGAGGTGAATCTAGTGTGAAATATTATAAAGCAACATCACATAGCGAAGATTCATTTTCAAAAAAATTGTTAAACCGATCATCAAATTTAATATTATTAGATGAATTTCTTTTGGCTCCAAGTTTTTTCCACACAACTTTTTATCAAATGTTTGATGAAGGAAAATATGTTGATCAAAACTTTGAAGTTGATGTCAGCAATTCAATAATTATCTGTACTTCAAATTTATTATCAATTGATGAGATGGAGAAAAATATTGATAGAGCACTATTGAGTCGTTTTGATGGATTTATTAAGTTTGTAGATTTTACTTTGGATGAAAAGAGGGATATTTGTGAAAAAGTATATTCTGAGATTACTGCTAGTAATAAGATGAAAAAGGAATACCTAAATAAGCTTGATAAAAGCGCTATATTCGACAAGGTGAATAATAAATTAAATTCACTTTCTAATATGAGAACTATTAGAAAATATATGGAGGACTGTATAGTTGATAGCTTATTGTTGGATATTATAGAAAAAAAGTAAATTTTGAAGACATCTAATTGTCAGTTAGTTAGATGTCTTTTTATTGAGGTGACAATATGTAAAAAATTATACCAGTATCTGGACAGTTGAAAAAGTCATTTATCGCATAAATAACTTTTAGCTGCCTTTTCCTGTGACTTTTAATCAATGGCTTGGTTTGTTTTATCTTTGCTGTTTGTCATTGTATTGTCCATGTGTCTCCACTATGATGAATCGTTTGAAAAACAATGGAAATTATTAACTGAACATTTTAATAAAAGCGTAAGTAATTCAACTATTCTTAACTGTATCGACCCCAAAAAGTTAGACTAAAAAATCTAATTTTTGGAGGTCGGTATTTTTATGGCTAAATATACTTTTGAACTTAAGTTAAAGATCATTCATGTTTATTTGGATGGTAAAGGCGGAATCCGTTATCTGGCAAATAAGTATTTCGTTAAGAATTCATCACAAGTTGAACGCTGGATCAATACCTATTGAGAATTTGGTGAAGAGAATCTATTAAGAATGCAACAAAATCAAAAACATTTTGTTCAATTTAAGCTTGATGCGAAAGAGTTATTTCAAAAAAGTGACCTGTCCTATCGGGAAGTTGCCAACATATTTAACATGAACAACTCTGCTTTGATTGCTAGTTGGATGCATCAATTCCGTGCAGTGGTATCGATGGACTCTCAAAAACGAAGGGACGTCCACCTATCTTGTCTAAGAAAAATGAAATCAAAAATAAGAAACAATTTACAACTAAAGCAATCTGATCGTATCAATGTTGAGCGTATCAAATGAAAGCGTATGGGAATAAATTTAAGGAATACAAAGTCTTTCAAAGCAAGCCTAGGAGAGGAAGCTGTTCACATAATTTTCTTATGGAGAATTTTTTCGGTTTATTAAGGCAAAAGATTTTTCATGGGAAACTTATAACAGTTTCGAGGAACCGAAATCAGCAATCGACAGCTATGTCTATTACTAAAATAATGGAGAGACAAAATAAATATTGAAATGGCAAAGTCCAGTCCAATTTCGTAAAACAGTAGCAGCGATTGGTTAAAAACATAATTTTTAGTATATGAAAAAGGAGTGAATTTCTCCACTCCATAAAAGACTAACTTTTTGGAATCGCTACACCAGATTTAACAATCTTTTTAATCCTCAAGCAATGAAAAAGACTATAAAAAAGTCAATTAAATTTAAAAAAAATTAATAAAATTCTTGCAAATCCTCATTGTTATCTGTAAAGTGTTACTTGTAATCAGCAAATAAAAAGAGAAGGAGGGATTACGATGCAAAACGTTACAGGAAAATTCGCACATAACAAAATAGTAGTTAATCCCTTATTCGGTAATCAGTTAGTACACAGATAGTGTCGATATTTTTGACGTTATGCTCTGTCCTTTTTCCGAAAGGGCAGAGCTTTTTTGTGTACTTTTTTAGATTGAGAGGGAAGAAAATGAAATATATTTTACAACAATTAATGACGTACTTTAAAGCGCATAAATTGCGTTATGTAATCGTATTTATTTTTATGGTTATTTCCAGTGCTATGTATGTGGCACCTATCTATATTTTGCGTTTATTCATCGATGCATTGATCCAAGATGACTTCACGATGGCGGTTTTGATTCGCTACGTCAGCTTGTTTGCCGGTGCGATTCTTTTAGGCTATATTGCAGAATTTATTTGGACTTTTAATTTATTTATCGGATCATATGATTTGCAAAAGCAATTGCGTCAGCAACTGATGAAGCACTTCTTGAACATGGGTGCACCTTTTTATCATCGGTTTCGAACAGGAGACTTAATGACCCGTTCCAGTGATGATGTCCAAGTCATGGGGATGACTGTGGGCTATGGGTTGATGGTTTTCTTGAATACGAGCCTCTATTTAAGCTTTATTGTTGCCATGATGGCGATCACGGTCTCTTGGGTATTGACGATCATCGCACTGATTCCGATGCCGCTTTTGGCTTACTACATCTTCAAATGGGGTTCACAAGTAGACAAAGCCTTTACGGAAGCACAAAACTCTGTTTCTGAAATGAATAGTGAAGTGTTGGAAATCATTGATGGAATCCGAGTGGTGCGAGCGTTTGGCTTAGAGGAGGCAACAACAAAGCAATTTCAACAAAAAACAACAGAAACTCGTGAAAAAAATGATATCGTTTCCGAGATTGATTCCCGTTTTGGGCCGCTGATTACAATCATTTTGGCGATTAGTTTTGTTATGAGTTTTGGGATCGGTGCTTTCCTAGTAGCCAATCAGCAAATCACGATTGGTGCGATGGTTTCGTTCCAAGTCTATCTAACGATGGTGGTTTGGCCGATGATTTCAGCAGGAGATCTGGTAAATGTAATGCAGCAAGGGGCGGCTTCTTGGCGTCGGATCAATGAAGTATTGCAGACTGGCGATCAACTGGAATCTGCAGGGCAGCAACTTGTACCGACGATCCGAACAATCGAATTTTCAAAGTACAATTTTAAATACCCGGATACGGAACGATTTGTCTTACAAGATGTCGATTTGACTATTACAAAGGGAGAAGTGCTGGGAATCGTCGGCAAAACGGGGAGTGGTAAGACTTCCTTGTTACGACAATTTGGACATCGGTATCCCTATTCAAATCAAATTCCATTGATCAATGGTCAGCCTTTGACTGCTTTTCAGACAGAAGAGATCCGCCGCCACTTTTCAGAAGTTCCACAAGAGCATACGTTGTTTTCACGGACGATTCGAGAAAATCTACTGTTTGGAGATCCAAACGCATCTGAAGAGCGCTTGTGGCAAGCGTTGGCGCTGGCCTGTTTCGACGAAGACGTCAAACGGATGCCAGAAGAACTTGAAACATTAGTCGGGGAGAAGGGTGTTTCTTTATCTGGCGGTCAAAAGCAGCGCTTGTCGCTAGCACGGGCATTTCTTCGAAGTAGTGAGGTGCTGTTGTTGGATGATGCATTGTCAGCTGTCGATGCAAAGACAGAACAAGCGATCATCGCAAACCTTAAAGAAATGAAAAATGCACCAACTTCGATCATCGTGACCCACCGCTTATCTGCCATCACAGAAGCCAATCAAGTGATCGTTTTGGAAGATGGGCATGTGATCCAAAGAGGGACCCATCAAGAGCTGATTGCAGTTCCCGGTTGGTACCAAGAACAATATTATCATCAACAGTTAAAGGAGGACGATCAAGATGTTCTCAACGATTAAGCGCATGCTGGCTTATGTAGGCTATTACAAAAAACAATTTTCGATCGGGGCGGTTTTGCTGTTGCTAGGTGCTGCATTGGAATTGACTTCGCCGATGATCGCCAAACGGTTGATTGACGGCGTCATGACACCGTCAGTCCAGACGGGAAATTTGAATGTGCTTTTCTTGGTCCAATTGTTGGCAGGTTACCTGCTGATCAATTTGATCGGCTCGCTGTTTCGTTATATCAGCTTGCTGCAATTGCGCAAAATGTCAAACAGCATTGTTAAAAAAATGCGTGACCAGCTTTTTGACCATATGCACCAATTACCTGTTTCTTATTTCGACCAGATCCCTGCCGGAAAGGTAGTCGCACGGATTACCAATGATACGGAAGTTTTACGTTCCAATTTCTACGTGATCGTCATCAGTAATTTGATGAGCAACATCATTCAAATCATTGGCGCATTCTTGGCACTTTTTTTACTGAATCATACACTTGGTTTGGCTATGCTCGTCTTGATCCCGATTCTAGGCATTTGGCAGCATTTCTACACGAAATATGCTTCTCGTTATAATATTGCGATGCGGGAGTATATTTCTCAAATCAGTGGTCAGTTAAATGAATTTGTTCAAGGAATGGCAGTTATTCAGGCTTTCCAAAGAGAAGGTCAACTGCAGAAGGAGTTTAATGAAACCGTTGAGAAATGGTTTAAAACAGGACGTAAATATCTGTTGTTAGATTCAAGTATTGCTTGGGGATTAGGCAATCTTTTGCGGAATTCAACGATTTTGATCCTGATCACGACATTATCAGCTTTCTTCTTGGATGGCCGGCTGGCTATCTCTGCGGGTTTGCTATATGCCTTTATTGATTATATCAACCGGCTGTATGACCCGATCGAAGGTCTGGTCCAAACGATCACTAATGTTCAGCAGTCACTTGCTGCTGGCAAACGTGTCTTTGAGTTTGCTGATCAGCCAATTGAAAAGCAACAAGAAGCATCCATCAATATCAATGAAGGAAATGTTTCCTTCAATCAGGTAACTTTTGGGTATGACCCAGAACAAGTTGTCTTGCACGAGATTGATTTTCAGGTATCTGCTGGTGAAACAGTTGCATTAGTTGGGCATACAGGGTCGGGGAAATCCAGTATCTTGAATCTGCTGTTCCGGTTTTATGACCCGCAAGCCGGGACCATCACGATCGATGATCAAGTAATCGAAGAATTTGACCGCCACAGCGTTCGTCGTTCAATGGCAATCGTTATGCAAGATCCTTACCTTTTCACAGGGACGATTGCCAGCAATATCGGCATGAATGATCCATCGATTACAGAAGAAATGATTCTCTCAGCATTGGAACAAGTCGGCGCCGGTTATCTAATTACCCGTTATCCCAGAGGAATCCATCATCCGGTCGTAGAAAAAGGGAATGAGTTTTCCAGTGGGGAACGCCAATTGATCAGCTTTGCCCGTGCATTGGTATTTGATCCGAAAATCTTGATTTTAGATGAAGCAACTAGTCACGTAGATACCGAAACGGAGACGATCATTCAAAAAGCAATGACAGTTTTGCAAAAAGGACGGACTACTTTTATGATCGCACACCGACTGTCAACGATCAAGCAAGCAGATCAAATCTTGGTTTTAGATCGAGGTAGAATCGTTGAACGGGGCAATCACTCAAGTCTGGTTCAGGCTGGAGGGATCTATCAGCAAATGTATCAAATGCAGTCAGAGCAGCTCTAATCTGTCGTGATTTGGAGGGATTGTTTAAATGGAGCTGTGAGATAAGTAATCAATCAGTGCCTATCTCTAAATCCAATCCAAAAAACCTGATTTTAGAAAATTGCTACAAAACTCTACTTTTATTGGTAGAGTTTTTGCGTATTTTCAGAAGGGTCACTTGGAAGAAATCGTGACCGATGTTTGATCCTTTTATGATTTGGTTCATAAGCATGCTGATTTTGTGATTTTTGCTTTTACAGGAGTTGTGTTGGCGTTAGTGAGCATCTCAACGGTCTACATTAAAAAGTTGAATTTAAAAGAAGCAAAAGTCTACACGCTTGATGAGCCAGAAGAAGAAGCGATAGGATTGTAATCTTAATTTGAAGTAAGAGGAGTTTTTTGCTGACTGTTTTGCTGACTATATATTGAAGGCAGTTATGCATTAAAGGTTCAGAATCATCTAAGAAGAAAACCATAGTTTAATTATGTCAACTACAAAGATGTCTCAGATATATATGTGTTTAAAAATAATTGTATCTGTTTAAACAGTTTATAAAGAGTAAAAAGCGTATGGTGATAAGCTTTTTACTCTTTTATTTTTTGGCATGATACTTGCTTTATATAAGGTGAGGTGAAAAATATGAAAAAAAAATTTTTAGTTGCAACACATGGTCGATTAGCCAGCGGGTTCCAAAACTCACTGACGATTTTAGCGGATAAAGGTGCTCAACTTGAAGTGATCGACGCCTATCTGACAAATGAGGATTATACGTCCACTATTACACACTTTATAAGTTCTGTCGGCGAGGATGAACAAGGAGTCATCTTTACAGATTTATTTGGCGGAAGTGTGAATCAGACGGTAGTAAAGGAATTTATGAAGAGTAAAAAAGATCAATTATTTATTATTTCAAATTCTAATTTGGCGATTATTTTATCGTTAGTCTTAGCGCCGGAAAATCAAGCATTTACACAAAAAGGAATCAACGAAGCAATCGAAGAAAGCCAAGTTCGTTTGGTATCAATGAAATTACCTGAAGAAGAACCCTTTTTTTAAAACAGATAGGATAGGAAACTATAAAAATAATACTCACAAATCCTGAGGAGGAAAAGAAAATGATCACACAGATTCGTGTAGATGACCGTTTGATCCATGGTCAAGTAGCTGTAGTCTGGACAAAAGAATTGAATGCACCATTATTAGTAGTAG
Organism: Enterococcus mediterraneensis; assembly: GCF_900604485.1. Taxonomy (NCBI): domain Bacteria; kingdom Bacillati; phylum Bacillota; class Bacilli; order Lactobacillales; family Enterococcaceae; genus Enterococcus; species Enterococcus mediterraneensis. The sequence goes on along the minus strand of NZ_UWOP01000001.1, from coordinate 181,721 downwards.
CCAATGATGAAGCGGCGAAGAATGAAGTGATGCAAATGACGCTGAAGATGGCAGTACCGAATGGCATGAAATTATTGATTCGATCCGTGGACGATGCAATCCAAGTTTTTAATGATCCAAGAGGAGCTGACAAGCGAATCTTTGTCATTGTAAACAGCGTATCAGATGCTAACAAAATCGCTCAAAATGTCGAAAATGTAGCGACGGTGAATGTCGCTAATGCAGGTCGTTTCGATAAGTCTGATCCTTCAACGAAGACCATGATTTTTCCAAGTGTACAATTGAATCCAGAAGAGTTGGCCGCAGCAAAAGAACTGGCACAGTTAGATCGTGTAGATAGTTACAATCAAGTTTTACCGACAAATCCGCAATTAAGTTTAAAAGAGGCTTTGGAATAGGGGGAGCAAAATATGTTAATACATGCAACGATGGCAGCCTTAGCAGTCTTTATCTGCTTCGCGGGGAATTATCTAACTGGTCAGAGTATGATGGAACGCCCATTAGTAGTAGGACTTGTCACAGGGATTTTAATGGGTGATGTGAAAACAGGTATCTTGATGGGTGCTTCTTTAGAAGCCGTATTCTTAGGTAATGTGAATATCGGGGGAGTAATAGCCGCAGAACCTGTAACGGCCACTACTTTGGCCACAACTTTTGCAATCATTTCTAATGTAGAACAAAAAGCCGCGATGACCTTAGCTGTGCCGATCGGTATGCTGGCGGCGTTTGTAGTTATGTTTTTGAAAAATGTCTTTATGAATATTTTTGCTCCGGCTTTGGATAAAGCTGCTCGTGAGAATAATCAGAAAATGATTGTTACCTTACATTATGGTACTTGGGTGATTTATTATGTGATCATTGCGTCTATTTCTTTTATTGGTATCTTAGCTGGTAGCGGACCAGTAAATACATTCGTCGAACGTATTCCTCAAAATCTGATGAACGGATTGAGCGCAGCAGGCGGATTGTTGCCGGCTGTCGGATTTGCTATGTTGATGAAGTTGCTGTGGGATAACAAACTGGCTGTTTTTTACATTTTAGGGTTTGTTTTGACCGCTTATTTGCAACTTCCTGCTGTTGCCGTAGCTGTTATCGGGGTCGTTATTTGTGTCATCAGTGCCCAAAGAGATATTGAAATCAGAGACGCAGGCAATAATGGTGGCGGCCATCATACCGGTCCGATGACAAAAGAAGAAGAAGAGGAGGACTTTTTCGCATGAAATTTCAAGAAAATTTAACAAAAGAAGAAAAGAAAATGATGCGCTCAGTCTTTTGGCGTTCATGGACAATGAATGCCAGTCGTACAGGAGCTACTCAATATCATGCGGTTGGTGTGATCTATACATTGTTGCCGGTCATCAATCGCTTTTATAAAACAAAAGAAGAACGCGCTGAGGCGATCGTTCGACATGCGACATGGTTCAATGCAACGATGCATATCAATAATTTCATCATGGGCTTAGTCGCTTCGATGGAAAAGCAAAATAGTGAGGATGAACATTTTGACGCCAGTTCGATCACCGCTGTAAAAGCTTCGCTGATGGGACCGATATCTGGGATCGGAGATTCATTTTTCTGGGGAATCTTACGTGTGATCGCAGCTGGGATTGGAATATCTTTAGCGGCGACAGGTTCACCATTAGGCGCTATCATGTTTTTGCTGATCTATAATGTTCCTGCTTTTCTTATTCATTACTATGCGTTATACAGCGGTTATTCTGTTGGTGCCAGCTTTATTCAACGCATGTATGAATCAGGCGGCATGAAGATCTTGACGAAAGCCTCCAGTATGTTGGGCTTGATGATGATGGGGTCCATGACCGCTTCGAATGTTAAATTCGAAACGATTTTAAAGGTGAGTGTAAAAGGCAGCGAAGAAGTAATGAAGATTCAAGATTACCTTGATCAATTATTTGTCGGGATCGTACCATTAGCTGTGACATTATTTGCTTTCTGGTTGCTGCGGAAAAAAGTGAATGTGAATCTAGTCATGTTCGGTATCATGTTATTAGGAATCATCTTAGGGCTGTTAGGAATATGTTAGAAAAAGTTGCTGTGTTTTTTGACGTAGACGATACATTGTTAGACAATTATTTAGCGTTCAAATGGACGATAAGAAAGTATTCTACGGATTCGATTTTTGACGAAAAATTTTTAAAGCGCTTTTACCGAAAATTCCATTCTTATAGTGAAAAAATCAATCAAGGCGGTCAAAAAGAAAACACAAATTCAAAACAAAAGAACGAACGCTGGCTGCTAGTGATGGAAACATTAGAAATGAAGAAAGATATCAAAGCTTCTGATTTAGATGATTACTATCACTTATGTCAAAGTAATTTGACGTTATCAAATGAAATGAACCTTCTTTTAAATGTATTGAAAAAAAGCGATATTTTTTGCGGTATTTTGACAAATGGATCCACACAACAGCAACGAAGAAAAATACAATTGTTGGAACTTGATCAATTTATTGATCCAAAGTGGCAATTTATTTCTGAATCATTAGGGGATGCCAAGCCAAATGTGAGTTGTTTCCGCAAAGTCACTGAACGTCTGCCTAAAGAAATAACAAAGATATATTATTTAGGTGACAGTTATCAAAATGATATCCGTCCAGCATTATCAGCCAATTGGCACCCAATTTGGTTGAACCGATTTGATGAAGAAGAAATATCGCCTATTCTACAAGTCAAGACAGAGAGAGAAGCAGTCATCACGATATTATCTCAACTCTTGCATTTTGAATAAGCCGTAGTTGAGTATATCAATAACTATCGCAGTCAAGGTCACGAATTAGCGGGCTTTGACCGCGATAGTTTTGATTTTTATAAAAATAATAAGGAACGAAATTTGTGATACCTGTTTAGAAAGATGACTTTTTCAAATACATACGGTATGTTTATAAGAGGAGGGCAAGCTATGCGACAAGAAACAAGAGAACATTTACTAAATTTATTAGCAGAAGAAAATGCTTTGACAACACAAGAGATCGCTGATTCCATCTCATTGAGCCGCTCAGCCACAAGCCTATACTTAAATGAGCTGTTAGAACAAAATGAAATACAAAAAAGTGGTACAAAACCAGTATACTGGACGATCAATAAACCAAAATATGAAAATGATGAAGATGTCTTTGTTCAGTATATCGGAAGTAACGGCAGCGCAAAAAAAGCCATTGAAACATGTAAAGCAGCAGTTTTATATCCGCCATTAGGATTGCCGCTTCTTCTACATGGAGCAAGTGGTGTAGGCAAAAGTTTTTTAGCATATTTGATTTTTAAATATCTTCAAGAAAACAAATGTAAGGGATCTCAAAAATATTTTGTGTTCAACTGTGCCGATTATGCGAATAATCCTGAACTATTATCTTCTATTCTATTCGGTCATACAAAAGGGGCGTTTACCGGAGCGGAAAAAGAAAAAAGTGGGCTTTTAGCACAGGCGGATAACGGTGTTCTTTTCCTCGATGAAGTCCACCGTTTGTCTCACGAAAATCAGGAAAAGTTGTTCCAATTTATGGATACAGGAAAATTTCGACCTATTGGGGAAGAAGCGGAAATGGTGTATTCGAACGTCCGATTATTATTTGCTACGACTGAAAAACCTGAAGAAGTTTTATTAGAGACCTTTTATCGACGTATTTCTGTAGTCATTAATCTACCAGCTTTTCACGAGCGTCCGATTTTTGAACGGATCGAATTAGTCAAATATCTATTTGAGCGTGAAGCAAAACGTATCAAAAAAAATATAGTCATTTCAAATGAAGTATTTTTTGATTTAACAGCTCAAAAACTTCCGGGAAATATCGGAAGTTTATCAAATCAAGTAAGAATGGATTGTGCAGATGCGTTACGTTTAGCGCCAACTAGTCCAACATTGTATATTGGGAAAGACAAAAAAGCGGCAATCGAAATAACCTATCCTCCAATCTCAAAATCAAAAGCGGGGAACCGCCAGCTTTTCGCGAAAAAATTGAGCTCATTATTGGAAATGACCAACTTTACCGAACTAAAAGAGAAATTACAAGATTTTGACAGTCGATTTTTGGAAAATATGGTTGTTTTAGCTAATGACAGTTTATCTTTAAAGATAAAGACAAGTGTTCAGGAACAAAATCGAAGAATCATCGACAATGAAGCGTTGACAGCGGATTCGGTTGAAGTAGTGTGCAGGTTATTACGAATCGTAAAAGAAAAGATGGATGGGAAAAAACTGGAAGAAAAAATGCATCTTTTTTCAAAACAATATCCAAGAACTTTGCTCTTGTCAGCAAATCTTACTAAAAATTTACCGTTGGAAGTTCAACCTTTTGTTACTTTTTTCTTGGGAGTGATGCTGATCGGCAAAGTATCAGAAGACATTCGTTATCAAGCTTTATTAGTAGCTCATGGAAACGCTACGGCCAGCAGTATTCAAGCAGTGGCAAACAAAATGTGCGGAGACTATGTTTTTGACGCCATCAACATGCCTTTGACTTCTTCTGCCAGAGATATTGTTACGAAAGTTAGTGATTGGCTTTCAGAAAGGGATACATCAGAAGGGGTGATCATGTTAGTAGATATGGGGTCATTGACTCACTTATATAAAAGCTTGAAGCCTCAGATTTTAGGGGAATTATTAGTGATCAATAATTTGACCACATCTTATGCATTGGATATCGGGCAGAGATTGATCAATGGCAATCTCTTTTATGAAATCGCTAAAACGGCGGAACGGGAGTTCGTGACAAATGTGCAATATTTTGAAGGTTTTGCTGTAGAAAAGAACGTTATTATCGCCAGCATATCTGGACGGAATATCGCTAAAAAAATAAAGACAATCTGCGAAAAATATTTCAATCCTGATATCAAGTTGATTGTATTGAATTACGGCGAGTTGGCGAATACCTTGGAACGAGCATCTTCGGAAGAGGACTATTTGAAAGAAACGGCTTTGATCTTAACAACTTCGTATCTAGATAATACTACCCCTGTTCCAAGTATCAATCTGATCGATGTTCTGGATGAGGATGCGGAAAATCAGTTGAATAGACGCTTAAGAAACTTGATTCATCCTAATAATATCCCATTATTGATGAACGAATTCATTCATTTCTTTTCAAAAGAAGGACTATCTGAAAAGCTTGAATTTCTAAACCCTGATGTGATCATCAGACAAGTAGAGGATGTAGTAGATAAGTGTGAAAAAAGATTCAATTTACAGTTGAATGCTAAAATGAAATTTAACTTGATGATGCATCTAGCTTTGATGATCGAGCGAACGATCCTGGGAGCAAAAGACTATCCTGTACCAGAAGATGTCAACGAACTGAAAATCAACAATAAACCTTTTTATCAAAATGCTCAAACGATTTTTTATACATTGGAACAGTTTTATAGAATCAAAATCTCAACATGGGAGCTTTATATTCTTTATGAGATTTTATTAGGATGAGCTCATTTTTCTGATTCTTAAAGTTTTCAATATTGAGATGATAATGTTGCTTTATTTTTCTTGTTAAGAATAGCATTTTTTGTCTGAAACCTATTGGGATAAGGATATAAAAAATGATCTGTATGATAGTTTTGGTTTGGAGTATGTTATTTGTATAATAAAATCTAAGTTTTTAGGTCTATCATCATGGGATATCTGCTTTTTGCAGATAAAATTATTAAAACACTGCAGCAAGGTGAAAACTTTGCCGCAGTGTTTTTGCCTTCTATGAAGCTGGTACTTGCTTTAATGATAATCTTGCAACGTATTTTTTATCCAATCGCCAAAACTGATGACGTATTCTGGCGGTCCTTGGATCACTACTCTAGCTTTAGTGGGCGTAAGAACTTGATAAAAGAACTTACGATTTTTACCATCGTAAACTGTGTTGTATTGATGAAGCAGTTTATCTTTTAATGATTCGATTGACTCTATATCCGTAATAGGAAGGTTTAGCGCAAGCATCGCCTCCAGATCCGTACTATCAAGAAAACTTGATACAGGATCTTCAATAGTCATACCTGCGAAATCATAGATGTCGGATTTGTGGAATTTCCACTGTCCGCCGATTTTTTTTCCAGTAAGTTTTCCTTCTGCCAGATAGTTTCTGATGGTTCGGGTGGTCACGCCCAATTCTTCAGCTACCTCTGTAATAGTCAGCATCTCTTTCATTTTGTTCCTCCTGAACTGATGTTGATTCTTTTGTTTGCATATCTTTTAAAAAACTTATCGTGTGTCGTAAATAAGATGATTTTTTCTTTTTTGTTTTTGAGTAGAAAATCCATAATGGCAACTGCTGATTCTTTATCGATATTGCTGATACTTTCGTCAAGGATATACATATCAGCATCTGAGATCATGAGCCTGCTGATCGCTATTCGTTGTTTCTCGCCGCCGGAAAGATTCCCGCCATTTTCATATAAAATACTTTGCCAATTTTTGTCTTTCAATATAGCGCCCAATATACCTGAACGTTGGATCGATTTTTTGTCTGCGTCTGAAAGTTTTTTGCCCATCCCGATATTTTGTTCCAAAGAAGTGGAAAGGATCGTCGGGGTTTGAGAAATGTATGCGATCCGGTTTCGCAAATCATGGTTGTTGATTTCATTGATGGGTAAGTCATTGACCCTGATACCAGTGGAAGAACGAAAATTCAATAATAACCGTAATAATGAAGATTTTCCACTGCCGGAATCGCCTTCTAAATAAATTATATCACCTTTTTCTAAGACGACGTTTAGATCATACGAAAACTTTTTTTCTCCTAAATAAAAACTAGGATGATCGATTGTTACATGATCGATAGTGGTGAGGGGAAAATCACCGAGGGCTTCTCGATTTGCGTCCAGTTCATTTTTTATGAAATCATTTGCTGTCAAAAGACTTTTATAGTCGATGTTGGCTTTTGAAAGATCACCTAAAGCAGAATAATACATAGGTATGATGATGCTTATGATGATGAGATTCCCTACCGGAAATTCTTGGTTAACGATCAAGATGCTGGTCCAGATATAAGTCATATTTTGGACGAGCTGATTTATAAAAGTAATGGTGTTGCTGGTGATTTGGGCATATTTATTGGTATTGGCAAGTGATTGATACATAGCGGTGATTTGAGGCTTTAACAAGTGTTCCATCGCTGATCGACTGGCTTGAGATTTGACATTGTCGCTATTAGATAGTGTCACGATCAGATCTTTATTCGCACTGGCGGAATCTTTCTGCATTTTTTCCATTTTGAGGGCTAAATGTTTATTGATATATTTGAAGCCAAAAAAATTAAGCGGCAGCAAAAGCAGTAAAACCATGAAAATTTTCCAGGAGATAAAAAATAAAACCAATAAAGACAAGCAAATGATAAAACCTGCTTTGATGACGATAGACAAGCTTGTCACCAGAAATAAATAAAGCGAGTCTACTGCTGTGAAGATCCGATTGACGAGATAGGAGGATTCTTTTTCGATCAGCTTGTCATATTTCAAGTCATATACTTTTTTGATAAGACTAAAGAGATAATTGACATTGAAACTGGCCGCAAAATTCTCCCGGTAGACAAACATAAAGATTTGCAGGAGATAGGAGACCAACATAGCTAAAAAAATATACAGCATGATATCAAACGATAAACTGACGTTTTGATCATTAAAATATTGGATCATTATAGGAGTGATCATTGAGGTAATCCCACCAATAATGACCAGTAAAAAAGTGATGAGAATGAATTTTTTCTCTTTTCCTAAAATTTCCTTCATAATCGTCCGTCCCTTCCTTTTTTTTTATAATTAGTATATAGTTACTAATAAATAATGTCAATTTTTTCATAATTGTTTTGAAGAAGTAGGAAAATAGCTGGCTGGCTTATTGAGGAATTGTTTGCAGGGAATGGTGAGAAAAATGTGTCAGCCAACCACAAAGGCAGAAAACAAATGAACAAGATATTTTTATCATGGTTCATTGCAGAATATTTGTTATTTTTGTGGTATGATAATCGAAAATTATTTACTTGGGAGTTGGTTGTATGTTAGGGGTTGTCAGTTTGAAGGAATGGGTAGCCGGCGAACGATTTTCAATAGTAATAAGTCCGATCCTAATTGGCTTGGGCGCGCTGCTCATTCTGGTTTTACTATTCTCGCTTTTTTACTTGCACTATCGCTTCAGCAAACATGTCGCGATAGCTTCGTTGGTAGGGATCCTTCTCTTGGTAGGAGTCTTTTTTCTGGGAAAGAATCAATATACGGAATTTAACCAGCTGAATAGAAACGTCCTACCGAACATTCGAGACAGGGAACGGACGTTTACCGGTTATGAATTTTACGAGCGCGATACGTTGAATTACTACAAAAGATATCAGAATCGCAAAGGCATCGAATCCTTAGAAATCTATAAATCGGAACCAGTCGACGAACCAGTAGAATATCTTGGTACTGCCTATGATTCATTTTATTTCATGTTTCGGAACAATGTTGTTTATCTGCGTGATAAAGCGGCATTTACTTCCATTGATCAGGCTGAATTGACCGGTATCAAATATATCTTGCAGAAACCAGAATTTGCGACGATCGGTTTTTTTGAGACTACCAACAATTTTTTAGATGAATTGAAGATTCCGGAAAGTCAAAAAGAAAAAGTGTATGAACCAATTGACGGTAAAAAAGCCCGACCATTTGAATCTGCTCAAACTATGTGGGCGACTTTTGATGAGTGATATGGGTTTAATATGAATGAGTGATTTACAGTGTTTTTAATAAAAATCAATATTTTGAAAACAGCTTTGTGAGGTGGGTTCTTATGAAGTACAATTATAATTTGGTTTATTATGGCAGGGTCATCAGAAGGGTACTTATGTTTGCGATCAAGTTCATTGATTTTTATCTGCTATTTTTTGTAGCAGGAAGACAGTTGTACCTTACGTATATTTTGTTGATTAAATTCATTTTTCTATGGATAGTGGGTTCTGCGATCGCATTGATCAGAAGAAAAATTAAATACGGCTCGTTCAAAGACCGCGTGAAATCAGAAGAGTATCTCCATCCTAACCATGATAGACGGGAAAATCTGATTTTGCTTACCTGTGTTTTGCTGCTGATACTGGAATGTTATCTGTTGACATTGCCGATCCCCAACTGATTCATTGAGAAGTTTTGAAGGTAAAAATATAAACCAATAGAAAAAAATCCGACCGATTTCTTTTGAAAATCGATCGGATATTTTTTGTACTCTTCAGCTGGTAAATTCAAATAGCTGTGTCAGATTTCTTTCGTATAAACGATGTTGCCGTACTCATCCGGCTCAGTGGGGCTGAAACCGTTCCGCATTCAGAAACGTGTATTATTCTCATTTGAAGTATTCAACGCGAGATATGCTGCGCCTTGTTCTTTCAAAAACAGCTCAAGTTCTGCGACTACACGACTGCCAAGACCTTGATTGCGGTGACTTGTTTCAATTGAAAAATCTAAGATAAAAGCCTTGCCGTCTTCTGAATGATAGATTTTATAGGTGAGAAAACCAATATATGTGTCCTGATCATATACAAAGATGAACTCCAGCGGGGAATCACCGTTTTTGGGGTGATGATGAAGATCCATTACTATACGGTAGTATTCTTCCGAGTGGAACCATTCGACGATCTCTGCTCGTTCCTGACCGGTTTCTGTCAAATTGGGAAAAATATCGTTTCTTTCATACTCGCGTTTTTTCTCCCAAAAAAGGGCGATTTCTTTTTCAGCAATAAGTTTTTTAAAAGTGATTGTCACATGATCCTCCTGTTCATTCGTCCAGTGCATCTACAACTTTATCCACCAAAAGGCGTAGTTCTGTCGATTGATTTTCATGAGACACCACATCCTTAAATAAATTTAGTTTTTTAAAACTCAGCTAAAAGTGGACCACAGTAATATCAGTAAAAAGCCTATGAAAAAAGGCGGAAGATATGTTAACGTCCATCTGCTGAATTTTTTTCCAATATTTCGTTCTTTTTCGTAGTGGGGGTCAAAGCGGTCTTCTTTATATCTTTGAAGTGGGCGAGACCAAAAAAGTCCATTGGTGAATTTTAGCAAGATCGCAAAAATTATCAGAAAACCGCTGAACAATGCCCCGACAAACGCTGCTTGCGACAAGAAATAACTACTCATTTGCACACCTTCCATAATACTTGATTACATTGACGATCGGTCTATTCGGTCGCCGCATAATAAAATATGAATCCCAAACCAAATAAACCGTGAAATAATGCCCATGAAATACTGCGCCATTTTTTGTACGAAAGAACAAAAGCACAAATATGGAACAAACTGATACTTAGATTCATTTGTTTTCCTCCGATTAAGTTTGACTTTTGCTTCAGTAAAAATAACGGTTGTAAATTGATGGTCTCTATATAAATTATAGACTAACGGAATTCCAATCACAAATATTTTGATAATAAAACACATGAAGAAGAGAATGCCTTCTTCATGTGTTTGTCTACTCGTCTTTTTGATAGCTTAAAAGATCTCCCGGCTGACATTCCAGCACTTCGCAGATTTTCTCGAGTGTAGAAAAACGAATCGCTTTGGCTTTGCCGGTTTTTAAAATCGAGATATTCGCCATCGTGATCCCGACTTTTTCGCTTAATTCTGTGACGCTCATTTTTCGTTGAGCAAGCATAACATCTAGATTAACAATAATTGCCATAATCTCACCCCTCAGACAGTCAAGTCATAATCTTTTTTCAGCATGATCGCATTTTCAAGCAGATTTTCCACAACACTGATCAATGTGTAAATTGCAAACGGGATAAATACGATGGCGATCCCTACCAGCATCAAACCAGGCGCGTCGTCTAAATCAGCGACTTTCAAAAATTTAGGCAGAATACCGAAAAATGCGATAAAGATAATCAAGATGGTATTTTTGATTTTCTTTAAGACCGTCAGACTTTCTTTGGAAAAAGCTTTGTTCAACTCGACATTTTTTAAAAGTTTCAATAGGAAATAGGCAATGACAAGCCCTAACACCAGCGTCAGATAAATGACAGCTAATAATAAATTAGTCTGCCAATCATAATGGAAGCCTTTCTCGCTGGTAGAAATCTGGATGTAAAGCAAGACACCGAATAAAATAAAAACAGCACAGATCCCTAAAGTAATAAATTTTAAAAATAAAGTTTTCAATTTCATAATTATGACTCCTCTTTTGTTTTGTTGAAATAAATATAGCAAACCATTTATTGAAATACAACTATTTTTTATCGAAAAACGATAATTTAATTGGCGGATGGAATTGAGAAACAAATCATCACTGCATTCAAAAGGCTGCTATATAAGAGGATCTGCAAAACAAAAGACAGTAAACAAGCACTGTTTTTAAACAAAAAAAATCCCAATGTTGGGAAACTTCGTCATTGTATGGAATGAACCAACAATGGTCGGAGTAGTCAGCAACACTGGGATTTTTTGATTTCTATAAGTTTTGTTCTATACGATCATTTTTCGGCTGGTGGACGATAGCCGGCTGCCTCGGCCTCAGCGATCGTTTTAAACCAAGCTTGGGGATTGGTTGTCGAATCATAATATTTAGAACCAGGCAGGTGATAGATCCCGCTTTTTGAGCCCTTGATCAATCCTTTGCCATTGATATCGACATATTTTTTGTTTTTATCTGAATCAGTATTGTTGGATGATTCATCAGAAGATTGTGTTGCGGTACCGATTCGGCTTGTACCATCCGCGTAGTTGATCGTAACACCATCTTGGATATTGAAGATAAATACATTGAAGCGAATGTCGTTACTGCCGATAGATTGAGCTTGCATATGGACGCCTCTAGCCACCAATTCTTCGTCACGAAAGACCGGTACAACAGAATAGCGGACATATTTATCCGGATTTTCTTTTAGAAAATAAGCGATATCTGATTCAAAACGCAGCATTTCCGGACTGTTCAATTGTCTCGTTCCGGTGATCAAGTTTTTAAGATTGTTGTTTTGACCAGTCAACTGAAAACCGATCAGATGAGAACGATTATATAAATAGCCGTTTTTTATCTTTTTGTTCCGCCATCCGGTAGGGTCCACAGTCAGCGGTTCGCGTTTTTCAGTAGGCATCAGTTTTTTATTCAATAGTGCTTCGGCATAGGTAGGCCGATTCAGCGAATCCAGATTCCCGTATTTTTCCCAAGGACCATTTTTAGTAGAAAGATCCTCTTTGCTGAATGTCGGTACGCCATTATTGACATCGATGGTTTGAGTGCCTGTATATTTTTTTTCAGCTAATTGCTGGTTGGTCAACGCATGGTCGCCAGTGGTCATGGATCGATTTGGCGATGAGATCATCGAACAGCCGGTCAAGAAAATCCCTAGAAAAACAACTGCAAAAGGCATCAGTCTTTTTAGAGTTTTTTTAGAAACTTTTTTGATCAACACAAAGCTGATGATAAGCAATATAAAAAGACTCATAAGTTTCAAATGTAGCTCCATGTCATCCTCCTCTTTGATAAATAAATAATTGCAGGGAATATGTCCCCAAAGAAGTATATAACAAAACGCATTTTATTTATACGGTAGATTTGTTAGAATTTCTTTAATCAGAGTCTGAAATTCTTTTTTCGCTCTTTAAAGTAATAGGAGAACAGAAAATAATGAAGCGTTTAAAACGTTGATACAACACTATGTACAGTGATTTTGACAAGAGGAAAGATAGGATTTCAACGTTTTTTTCAGCACACTTTGCTATGATGAGGACAAAAGGAGGAGAGAGTATGGAACTGAATGAAAGGTTAAAAAAATTGCGGATCGCCCATCAATTGACACAAGAAGAATTGGCACAAAAAATTTTTGTTTCACGACAGACGATCTCGAATTGGGAAAACGGGAAAGGACAGCCGGAGTTGGAAAATCTGCTTTTGCTGAGTGAGTTGTATCAGATCTCGATCAATGAACTTTTGCAAACAAAACAGCTGACTGCTCCTCCGGAAAATCAGCGGATCGCAAAACAGCATTTATATGGGTTAAGCTTTTTTTCATTTATGATCATTGTTTTGCAGATCACAATAAAACCCTATTCATTTGTCTTTTTATTGGCTTATTCCATCGGTGGGCTGTTGTGGACTTCAATCTACCTGTTTCGGACAAAACGGCTGGCCAATATTTATGGTCAAGGAGAAAATATGTATGATGTGGCGATATATCTTTGGATCGCTTCAGTGGTTGGTTTTTTTGTTGCGATCCTTTTGCAAGGGGCATATATTTCTAATTAGGAGTGGGAAAAATGAAAGGGTTAATATTGACGATCGATCGCCAAGATGAGTCTGGTGTTTTTTGGACGCAGCAGGATCACGTTTACCTGCCTAGGCTATTGAATTTTTTAAATGTTGAATACAGCGAGTATAAATGGGAAAGTATGGGGAGTTGGAAGTTAGACGCTGACAATCTGCAAGGATATCAAGCAGTGGCTGTAACACCTCTTACAATGAAATATAAAGAAAGAGTTCAGAAACTGCAACCAATAATCAAAATCGTGACGATCGATACGGAACGCTTTATGCGGATGCTTGCCCCTAAAGGTGCGGTTATAGGACGTACCACCGGGTATGTGATTACCAAAGGACCTCAAGTGAATTACAAAGACCGTCCTAAAACAGAGCTGTCTTTGTTTGATAATGACAGCTTACGTCAATTGATGCGAGACTATCCGAAAATTTATTGGACGGTGGAGTCTTTTGACGATGTAAAACGTCTATTAGCGCAAAACGCGAAAAATGTAACAGTAGGACTGGCACCTCAGGCTCTTTCTTACGAAAAATACTTGCAGATCAATTATCCAGAAGCAGAAATCTTGCATGTTGTCCCCAAAAAACTTTTAAAAACACTAAAGTATATTGAGGGGACAATGTTGCTGATCACGGTTTTAACGATGTTTCTTCTGATATTGCTGGTCTTTTTCCAATAATTGCATTGTATGGAACGAAAGGATAAACATTGTTATAAAAAAACTTAAAAATATTTTTGTAAAAAAATGTTCGTTATTGCTTGCGTTACTCTTAGATGTTTGTTAGTCTTAATATAACGAAAGATAAAAAAATATCTCCTTAGGGGAGTAACTGGCGAGCAATCGCGATAATATCAACAGTAAGAAAGTCGTCTCGATTTTCTGGTATTATATTAAACAGTAAGACCTAAGACAACTCATTGGACAGTTGTCTTAGGTCTTTTTTTATCTTTCAAATCAAATCATTGGGGGTTCTGAATTGGAACAAAACAAAACACAAAAGATCCAAAAAGCAGATTATCAAAAATCGGTTGCTGACTTGTATCAAGAACTATCAACAAACAAGCAAGGACTTTTAAAAACGGAAGCTGAGTCACGTTTAACGACGCACGGCTTTAATGAATTGCAAGGCAGAGCGAAAACGCCGCTATGGATCGTTTTCTTGGAAACTTTTAAAGACGCGATGGTGATCGTTCTTTTGATTGTTGCGGTGGTGCAGATCGTCATGGGGCATGCGATCGAGTCTGCGGTTATTTTCGCGGTACTGCTGTTGAACTCGGTCGTGAGTGTGATCCAGACCAAAAAAGCGGAAAATTCGTTGGACGCATTGAAAAAACTTTCTTCGCCAAATGCCAAAGTATTACGAGACGGCATGCCAGTAACGATCCCGGCAAGAGAGATCGTCCCAGGAGACATCGTGCTATTAGATGCCGGTGATTTTGTACCGGCTGACGGACGTTTGATCGAAGCAGGAACACTGCGGATCGACGAAGGAATGCTGACAGGTGAATCGGTACCGGCAGAAAAAAATACTGCTGATATTTCCGGTGTTGTTCCAATAGGAGATCGCAACAATATGGTACACAGCGGGACATTAGTAGTTTACGGACGGGGACAATTCTTGGTGTCTAAGACTGGTAAAGATACAGAGATCGGTCAAGTTGCAGATCTATTAGAAAACGCGACGAATGCCGCAACACCTTTGCAGCGCAACTTGGATAAATTCAGCCAGAAATTGGGACTGGCGATTTTAGGACTTTCCATTTTGATTTTTGTCATCCAAATCGCACGGATCTTTATTGAAGGGGATCCGAATATTTTGCCAAGTGTCATGAACGCCTTTATGTTCGCGGTGGCGGTTGCTGTAGCGGCGATCCCGGAAGCATTGCAGTCCATCGTGACGATCGTACTTTCATTAGGAACGAAAAAAATGGCGAAACAAAACGCGATCATCCGCAAGCTGTCTGCTGTTGAAACCTTAGGAGCTACCAGCATCATCTGTACAGATAAGACAGGTACGTTGACTCAAAACAAAATGACGGTGGTAGATACGTTCTTCTTGAAATCACAAGGACAAGAAGCAGAGATCCAAAAGCAGCTTTTGCAGACGGCGGTCTTGGCAAATGATGCGGCTGTCAACGAAGACGGCAAAAAAATCGGTGATCCGACTGAGATCGCGTTGGTCGATTTCGCTGCAAAGCAAGAACTGTCAGCCGAATCACTTCGTCAAGCATATCCAAGAAAAAATGAACTGCCTTTTGATTCCGATCGCAAAATGATGTCTACCGTTCATCAGATCGAAGGGACATTGCAGCTGTTGACTAAAGGCGCGCCAGATGTGATCTTCCAACGCAGTACTCACGTGAAGATCGGTGATCAAATCGTTCCTTTCAATGAAAAGTATCTAAAACAATTCCAAAAACAAAATGAAGAATTTTCAAATCGTGCATTGCGGGTATTATCTTTTGCTTACAAACCGATAACTTCTGAAGAGATCACTCTAGCTGACGAAAACGGACTGATTTTGATTGGTCTGATGGCGATGATCGATCCGCCGCGAGAGGAAGTTTATCAAGCAATCCGAGATGCGAAAAATGCAGGTATCAAACCAATCATGATCACTGGTGACCACAAAACGACTGCCCGTGCGATCGCTAAAGAAATCGGTTTGTACACAGAAGGCGAGATGGCGTTGACAGGCGCGGAATTAGATCAATTGAGTCATGAAGAATTGATGGATGTATTGGACAAAGTAACCGTGTATGCCCGTGTTTCTCCGGAAAATAAGATCCGGATCGTCAAAGCTTGGCAGGAAAAAGGCAATATTTCCGCGATGACCGGTGATGGTGTCAATGATGCTCCTGCTTTGAAACAAGCGGATATCGGGATCGCTATGGGGACAGGAACAGATGTCGCTAAGGACGCTTCAGCAATGGTCTTGACGGATGACAATTTTGCTTCGATCGTGAATGCGATCGGTGTCGGCCGCAATGTCTTTGATAATATCAAAAAAGCTGTCGCATATCTTTTTGCCGGAAATCTGGGAGCGATCATCTCCATTATTTTCGCGCTGATTATGAACTGGGCAAATCCATTTACAGCGCTGCAACTGCTGTTCATCAACTTGGTGAATGATTCCGTGCCGGCGATCGCACTAGGGATGGAAAAACCTGAGCCGAATATCATGAATCGTCAGCCGAGAGATCCGCGAACAGGGATCTTTTCCGGGAATACCTTCATTTCTGTCGCTTATCGCGGTATTTTGATCAGTGCGGCTGTTATCGTTGCGCAATGGATCGGTATGCAGCAATCGGCAGAACTTGGTGTTGCGATGTCCTTCTCAACATTGATCTTAAGCCGTACATTGCAGATCTTCCCAGCACGTTCCAATACACAAACAGTGATCGGTGCCGGATTCTTCAGTAACAAAATCGTTCTAGCGGCTGTCGGATTTTGTGGACTGCTCTATGTTGGTACATTGCTGCCGTTTACTCGTGAAATCTTTTCGATCCCGGCTTCCTTTGGCTACACACAATTCTTCATCTCCTTGTGTCTGTCATTGTCAGCTGTTGCATTGATGGAATTGACGAAACTATTTCTTGCATGGTACCGCAGTTCAGCGGCTGTCAAAAGCGGCAAGAAAATTCCCAGCTTCTCAGACAGTTCAACGAAATAAGTAACATGTCGTTTGAGTCGTAGTTGCCCAAAAGGTAAAATAGTTTCGTTTCTCCGGTGAAAACGATACAATAATTATAACGAATCAATGATCGTGTCATAAATCAGTGCTGATACTTTCGCCAAAGAAACAGTTGGAGTTGGCTGTCAGCTTGACAAATTGACGCGATTTTTTGAAAAGAGTTGAAATAATTAGTTGTGTAAAGGGAGGAAAAAAGCTATGCCTTGGGACATGAAGGACTATCCTGCATCAATGAAGAATTTGGATCACATCACTCGTAAAAAAGCGATCGATATCGCTAATGCACTGTTGGCAGACGATTATCCGGAAGATCGGGCGATTCCGATCGCTATCAGTCAAGCTGAGAAATGGGCGGAAGACGCGGACCAGCAAGAAAAGAATAAGTTTAAAAAAGAAAAAAATCCGCAAAAATCCGACAGCCATGATACTGATCAAAATTCCGGCAGATTATTAGATGCAGACGTCGCGGTGAAATTCGAAGATGACAAGTGGCAAGTGATCTCTGAAGGAGCTAAAAGAGCCAGCGACAGCTTTGAACATAAAGATGAAGCTGTTCAACGAGCAAAAGAGGTCGCTGAAAATAAGGGGACCGACGTAAAAATTTATAAAAAAGACGGTACACTGCAAAAATAAGAATAACCAAAAAATATGAAAAAAATCCGAACGACTGCAATCCTGATTCCATCGCAAACAGCGAGAAGAAGGAAGCTTTCGTCCGGATTTTTTTGATAGAAAATGAATTGAGTTATTCAGCAACCAATAACTTGATGCCGTAATATAAATTGTAGATCCCTAAAGCGACAGATACAACTGATATCAAAATGATAATCAGCAATGTGCCAAGACCTAGTGATTGCATCGCCAATGGATGATCTCCCCAGAAGAGACCGATACCGCCGATCATGATAAACAAGATGACCATCAAAACCACCGGCAAGAGGTGCAGCTTCAACGCTCTTCCTGCATGATATTTCGTTTCACTGCCGCTAGGCGTCAAAAACCATACGATAAGCGGAAAAATAAACGGTGCAAAAATAATCGAGATATAGGACAATGCGCTTAGAATTTTATTTTCTGTCAAAGTAAACTCCTCCTATAAGAAAAATAAGAAAAAAACTATTTAAAACAAAAAGGGAGAAAGGCGGTCCGCACATTTTCCCTTTTTTGGAACGTTCATTTATTTTAAGAAAGCGACGGTGCAGCATCCGCACCAGAAATAGTATTTTCCAATAGTTTGAACCGTTTGTCGATTCGGCGGATAATCCCATCATAATCTTCGAATTGACTCAAACTGCGGCGGGTTGCCAGTAATAGACTGCGCTCTTTGCTGACACGCTTTTGTTGTCGATAGATATTGGCTAGACGCTCAACATATTCATAATGAGTGTAGCCGGTTCTGGCAACCAAAAACAGCAGCAGATCTTCAGCTTTGCCGTATTCTTTCTGCCCATAATAATTCAATGCCTCACGATAAAGTTTGATATCCATATTTTCTTTTTCTTTTCGTTTGCGCCACTCATTAACGGAAATTTTTTCTACTATGTGCCCAAAATCATCATAGACGAAGATGACTGGAATATCGTTTACATTTTCCGGTTCCCTTATAATTTTTTTCATTGAAAGCCGCCCCCATCTTTACTTTCACATACGTTATTTTTAGTATACGTGATTTTTGGGAAAAAGACTAATTAAAAAATCGTTAAATATAGCTCTCTATTTTTTCAACTTGAAATAGGAGAGGATCTCTGAAATCGCTGAAACGATCAAAATGCCGCCGAAAATCTGTAACAGCACTAAGACACTGCGGAAAGGATTGAAAACAAGCACTGCACCGATAATGATCATCGCGATACTGAATACAAACCAGCCCATAGAGGAAAGGTTTTGTTTTCGCAAAGTCAGCTCTTGTACCAGTTGCCGGATACCGATCATCAATACCAACAGACCTAAGAAGAAAGGCAGCATTGATACAATCAATTTTGTGAAAAGCAAAGTGAAAACTGCCGCCAGCAAAAGAAGAAGACCAAGCATCATTTCTGGACCGGAAGAACCAGTCGCCTTTTTTGTCCGCCAAGCATTCAGCAAGTTAAGCAATCCTAATATCGCAAAATATCCTGCCGCTAGATAAACCACTAGATCAAAGAAGCTGCGGGGCTCAACTAAAATCAAAACACCCGCCACAGCAAACAGTAAAGCTCGTAATAATTGATATCGTTGAATTTTTTTTATTATATCCATAGTAGATTCCTCACTTTTTTCTTTATTGTAGCGAAGTTTTTTAGAAATGGAAAATCAAACGACTACATAAGCGGAAAACTGGAGAAAACGTGTTGGACTTCTGTATTTTATGTTAAGATAAGAGGGTAAATCGCAGAATGGAGTCGATCATGAATTTTTTTACACTCTTACTTATTTTATTTGTTACCGTTTTATTTTTATTTTTGATACTTGTACAAAGAGAACTGATTTTTCGATCAAAAACAAAAAAGACCGGCTGGATCGTGATTATCCTTGTTGCGGGAGTCATCTTGTGGTTTTCGTTGGAGCAGTCAGGGAACACAGATGAAAAGATCCGAGGAATTCTATCTAGTTTGATCGTTTTGAGTTTTTTATTGGATGATCGCGGACTGAGCGAAGAACGGATCGTTGTCAACGGACTGGATAAACGCGGAGTTCCTTACGAAGAGGTGGAACGTGTGGTTTTGTTTCAGCAGGAAAATATCGTAAAAATGAATTATTTTCGCAGAGGCAGACGAGGACCGTTATTGAAATTTAAAGCACCGTTGCAAGACATTGTTCTTTTTTTAACGGAGCACTTAAAAGAGGGGACACCCATCGATATTTTGATTGATCAAGACGAAGAAAAATAAAAAGCAGCATTCGTAGGATAATGATAGAATAATCGAAACAAAAAACGACCGAAAGCCTCAGCTCGCGGTCGATTTTATTTTTATTGATCGATCTTAGCGGAATACTAGGAAACGTTCGTTGTCATCCAAGTAGTCTTTTTCGCCAGCTTCAGCTTCTTTTGAGCCGAATACTAGTTGTGAACGTAATTGCCAGTTTGAAGGGATGTTCCATTCTTTTGCGACTGCTTCGTCGATAACTGGGTTATAGTGTTGCAAGTTTGCGCCAAGACCAGCTTCTTCTAAAGCAACCCATGTGTTAGCTGTTGCGATTCCGTTTGATTGTTCAGCCCAATCTGGGAAGTTGTCTGCGTACAATGCGAATTGTTCTTGCAATGCTTTTACAGTATCAGTGTTTTTGAAGAATAATACTGTACCTAAACCAGCTTTAAAGCCAGCTAATTTGTTTTGAGTATTTGGGAAAGCTTCTTCTGGAGTCAATGGTTTCAAAGCTGCTTCAGTAAGATCCCATAATTTTTCATGTGCTTCGCCGAATAAGATCACAGCGCGTGGTGATTGTGCGTTGAAAGCTGTTGGGCTTTGACGTACAGCTTCTTTCACCAAGTTTTCGATTTCTGTTTCAGATAAAGAAACGTTGCGTCCTAATGCGTAGATTGAACGACGGTTTTTTAATGTGTCTACAAAGTTTGTCATAAGAGAATTCCACCTTTTTTGTTTTTGTTTACGAGTGTTAGTATACATACTTACAATTAGTTAGTAAACTATTTTGCTCTAAAAAAGTGAAAAAAAGTAAAATTTATTTTTCAAGCTGTGTATTGATGTCGATAAACTTAACGTCAATGTACTCTTCAACCCCGTATTTACCGTTCTCGCGACCGAAGCCGGAATGCTTCACACCGCCAAATGGCACTGCTGGATTGGAGATCGCCATTTCATTGACGCCGACCATACCATAGTCTAATTCTCGGGCAACTTTTGAGATCGTCTGCAGATCTTGGGAGAAGAAATAAGAAGCCAATCCGAATTCTGTGTCATTGGCGGCGGCGATCACTTCATCCACATCAGTAAATTCGATCAGCGGGATGACCGGGCCAAATGTTTCTTCATAATAGATCTGCATATCATTGGTCACACCGTCAAGGATCGTCGGCTCGAAAAAGGTCCCGTCAGCGTACGGTCGTTTGGTCAAACGACTGCCGCCGTATAAAACACGTGCACCTTTATTTGAGGCATCCTCCAGCTGTTCTTCGATTTTTTTGAGCCCATCTTCGTTGATCACCGGTCCGATATCAGGATCATCTAATCCATTACCGACTGTGATAGAAGAGATCTTGTCTAAAAGCACCTGCGTGAATTCTTCTTTGATCGTTTTATGAAGGAAGATCCGATTAGGCGCTGTACAAACTTGGCCGTTGTTGCGGAATTTCGCCGCCAATAAATTCTCTGCCGCAGAAGGGATGTCCGCGTCTTCAAAAACGATGAACGGCGCGTGTCCGCCTAGTTCTAAAGAAATATGTTTTAAGGTAGCGGCACATTGTTCATAAAGCAGCTGTCCGGTTTTCGTTGAGCCGGTAAAGGTCAATTTTCTGACATCATCGCTGTCAGTCAGCACTTTTCCGATTACTTTAGAGCTTCCTAAGACAATATTGACTACTCCTTCAGGCATTCCTGCTCGATCAAAAATATCTACCAATGCCAAAGCCGAAAGAGGTGTTTCTTTCGATGGCTTCATAACTAATGTACAACCTGCAGCTAATGCCGGAGCGATTTTTCTGGCAATCATATTGGAAGGGAAATTCCAAGGCGTGATAGCGGCGACAACACCTACCGCTTGTTTACGAACCAGCCAGTGATGATCATAAGGGGCAGGGACGATCTCGCCATAGATTCGCTGACCTTCTGCCGCGTTCCAGCGGAAATTCTCAACATCTGTCAGGACTTCAGCACGTGATTCTTTCAATGGCTTGCCTTGTTCGAGGGTCATGATCGTTGCTAAGCGATCGGCTTCTTCTTCGATCATATCTGCGATCTTATTCATCAACTGCGCCCGTTCACTAGGAGCTTTTTTTGACCAGAGAGGGAATGCTCTCTTTGCGGCGGCGATAGCTTGCTGTGTTTCTTCTTCAGCACCTTGGCTGACTTCTGCTAGTGTTTCACCATTAGCGGGATTTTTTACAGGCACTGCTTCTTGACCGCCATCTACCCACTTACCGTCAATAAAAAGTTGTGTCGGGACTTGCGACATTTTTTGAATCATTCTCTATCATCCTTTCACTATAGCCTATAAGAAAACGGTATCATTATTCTTCGATTTAAACAATTTATATGATGATAGGACATTGATTTTTGAAATTTCCGTTAATAAAGCAATTTCGCTTTTTGGTTTTGTTTCAATTGTGGTACACTTACCTTATCAATTTTGGAGGAATGTCACTTGAAAAAGAATGAATGGCTTAAATCGTTGCTCTTTTTTGTAGGGGTAGCGTTGATTGTAGTAATATTGAGAGGATTTGTTTTTACACCAGTTATGGTCAAAGGTGATTCGATGGATCCGACTCTCAACGATGGCGAGCATGTTTTTGCATTGAAACATACAGCAATCAACCGTTTCGATGTGGTCACATTTCCGGCTCCGGACGAACCTGGCAGAAACTATATCAAACGGGTGATCGGTCTGCCTGGCGACAGTGTGGAATATAAAGATGATCAGCTGTATATCAACGGCAAAAAATACGATGAACCTTATTTAGATGAATATAAGAGCAAGTTGACTGATGGACTGCCTTTGACAAATGATTTTAAGATGACGGATTATTTTGAAACAGAAACAGTACCTAAAGGAAAATTACTGGTATTAGGAGATAATCGTCGAATTTCAAAAGACAGCCGGATCATCGGTCTGGTAGATGAAGATTCCATCTTAGGAGATGTCAAATTCATTTTCTGGCCGCTGAATAAAATCGGAACTGTCGAACATTAGAAACGACTATACATGACGAAGTGAATACAAAAAAACAGGACCGCGACTGGCTGACAGTCGCGGTCCTGTTTTTGTAGTTCGGCAATAGTTTCGGAAGAAAAATAGGCTGAGAATATATCCTATATAGAAAGCGAATGATCAATATCCAGTAGAACGATATCAGATATATGCTTGATTCAACCAGCCAACAGAATTTAGATTCCTCGAAACCATTTTTTTAAACCGTGGATCTTGCTGAGAGGTTGTTCGACAGGGGCATTATCGATGATCAATAGCGCGATCATAACGTAAGCGATCCAGCTGTCTCTTGAATATAACGTATAGCGAGAAACCCAATTTGTAGCGTATTTACTTTTGTATTCACGCAACCCTTGGAAAGAGTAAAAATGCGAACCAAATTCATAAACCAGATAAGCGATCCGCTCTTGTATAAAGCTTTTCCTTGAAGTTCCGACATTTGATAAAGGAGCCATTCCTAAATTGAACCATTGGATGTTTTCTTCTTTCATATAGGTAAATAAATTCAGGAACAAGAAATCCATACTACCGGAAGGAGCTTTTTCAGGATCGTAACGCATCAGATCGATCGTACCTACTTTGTTGTTGGTATAAGTGGGCATGATCGTCGCAAAAGCAACGATTTCTTCTTGTTCATTTTTCACTACGGAAATAGGAGCCCGCTGCAAATAATCTTCAGAGAAAAAACCTAACGAAAATCCTTTTTCTTTCCGTGTACCAAGCCAGTTATCGGAAATTTGTTTGAAAATAGCCATCTGCTCAGCGGAAAAAGGCGGTTGGAGTACATCGAATGTAAATCCTTCCCGTTCGATCCGATTCAAGACAGCCCGTGTGCCTTTCATCTTTTTCCCAGAGGTTGTGAAATGGTTCAGATCCACATAAGCTTCTTCTCCCATCTTGATAAAATCATAGCCGAATTCATGCAGGATCATCACGATCTCTTCACTTGTTTCATAAAAGACAGGCAAGTAGCACAAGCGATCGGTTTCTGCGATAAAAGCTTCGATCGCTGCCGGAAAATCTTCTTTCTTTCCAGAAGGATCGCCCATTACGATACATTTATTATTGAGGCAAGCAAACTGCAGCAAGACCGTGGCTTCACCGTCTTTTTCATAAGTAAACATTCGTTTGTCTTTTAAAAAGATCAATTGACTGTCCGAGTTTCCGCCATACGTCGTCAAAATTTTCAGGGCTTTTTCTTCATTCAAGACTTCACCGATCTGTTTTTTCTCTCCTTGAAGGAAGCGGACGAAGAGAACGATCACGAAACTGACAGCGATGATTGCTAATAATCCTGAAAACCAAACTTTTTCAGAAGGAAACAGGAAAAAGGAAATAAAATGATGACGATGATGAGGAAAATCAGGCAAATTGTACACACCGATCACGATATACAGCACGGTCAACGCGCCGATGATGATCCCATCGATGGTTCGCCATTCCCATGAATAAACTAGCTGTTCGCGGAACAATTCATTTTTAGAAAAAAGAATGACCAAAAGTAAAAGCGACAAGAAGACAGCGGCTGTGATGCTGAAATCACCCAATAACACATAAAGAAGTGCCAACACGATCAAAATGATCGTAGGCAAATACGCGCGTTTCACCCGTGCTGAGATCCCTCGACCCATAATGATCAAGAGAAAACCGATCAAGATGCTGGGAAATTGTACGATAAAATGGAATTTTAACGGATTTAGATTATGGAGCCACCGAAATTCCGTGAACGCCTGTGGGATAGTAGCGGTCAATACCAGCATGATTCCTGAAAAATACAACAGAACGACAACGATCTTATAAGCAATCTCCGTAGCCAATTGTTTAGGAATACCGGAATACCGCTGATTGAAAGAAAAACCGATATTTTTGAAGAAAAAGACTACACCGATCAAGAAAGGAATGATGTAATAGAACAATCGATACAGCAAGATCCATACCACGACGGTTTCTCTTGGAACACCGATAGCAGATAGACCGATGATCATCATCACATCAAAACTGCCGATCTCACCGGGAATCATCGAAACGATCCCGATCACAGAGGCGGCGATGAACAATGGGATCGTTTGCCATAAGTCGATTTTGATCTCCATCAAATATCCGACAGAAAGGAAACTAAACAACACTCCCGACCATTCCAGCAATGAAACAAACAACAGCTGTCCCCGGTCCTTGAAAGAAAGGCCGCCAAGCAAGCCCCGCTTTTTAAAGGTGGTAAATAGAAATACAGCGGGGAAATACAGACCGCCGCCGATCAGCCAGATCCAGTATTGTTTCAGAAATGGCGCGACGGGAGTAACTATTACTAACAAAAAAGAAATCAAACTGTAGACAGAAAGACCAGCCATCAAGAATAAGAAAATTTTTGACAAAGCTTGGATCACTTGTTTACTTTCCTTTTTTTGTCCGTATAGTTCTGAGCGAAGCCCGATACTGACAAAGCCGCCGAAACCGGCAATATTATTGATAGTATTGATCAGCCAACTGGTTTCGAACAAATAGCGGGGATTCTGTTTTTGATCCAGCAGGCGATTCAAAATAATATCGTAGCCGATCATGGGCAGTACGGAGACAAGTCCGATCACTAGCATCAATCCGGTTTTCCAGAGGGGAATAGTGGCGAACGTTTCTGTTAGTTGGTCGATAGATAATGTTTTTCCGATAGACATCAATTGACCGATAATGATCACGACCACCGATATCAAAAAAATCGTTTTGAAAAGACCTAAATGATTTTTTAACCACTGTAAAAATTGCTTTAACAAATAAACACCTTCTTTTTTCATTTTTCGGAAAGAAATTGAAGTACTTCCTGATTGAATCGATCAGGATCTTTTCTCGCTAATTGATGACCTTGTTTTTTGACAAGGACAAAAGACGCGTGAGGGATGGTCTTAGCTAGATAAAGGGAATGTTTCAGCTTGATGATGTCTTTTTTCCCCACAATGATCAATGTTGGGGCGTTGATTTTTTTCAGGTCGCTTTCAGACAAACCAATATCACGCAACAACAGGCCGATAATCAAGAGATTCTTTTTTAAATTAGGGCGAAAGAGAGAAAACAGCCAAACCCATGCATAGTGAAGATTGGAAATGACTCTGCCGGAAAAACGAACACCTTTAACTAGGGTATTTCCAGAGTTTAAAACCAAGTGATCGACTTTTTCGGGAAAATGGCTGGCAAAAACCAATGCCAGATTTGCTCCATCGCTAAAGCCGAGAAAATCTGCTCGTTCGATTTTTTCCAGCAGCATGATCCTGTTCAAATCTTCTGCCATTAAATGAAAATCCAGTCTGTCCGCTTCATTCGTTGAGCGTCCATGTCCGCGGCTGTCGATCAGATAGACGGTGCAATAGCGCTCGAATACCGCTACTTGTTCTGAGAAAAAACGGCCGCTGCCGTCGTTTCCGTGCAGCAAAAAAAGCGGAAAGCCTTGACCACTTTTTTCATAGTAAATTTTGCTCCCATCAGGCATTTTCGCATAGTTTTTTTTATTCATACAATCACCTACTGGGACAAGTATAACGAGTTCATCTGTAAATAGGCAATTGTTTTTAATGAAATTCAACGATCATTTTTGTAAGGATAGGATTAAAAAGATAATTTTATATTTCAAAAAATGAAAAAGCTGTTGGATAAGGTATAGATTAGGGATTTGCTAAGATAGGGTATCGAATCGACAACTCTTTTGGTTGGGATGATCAAAAAAGAGGAATTTTTTGTTATACTGAACATATGATCCCGTAAAGAGGAGGAACGATCATGTCGTTACAATTTTTATTAGGTGCTGGCAAACACGACCACCAGCAATCCTATTTGCAAAAAGCAAAAGAATGGTTAGCCAATGATCCTGAGAATCAAGTTTTTTTCTTGGTTCCCAATTACAATAAATTTGAACAAGAACGGCAGATCCTGTCAGGTCTGAAACAAGGAGAAGAATTCAGTACGATCCGCACGCAGGTGTTCAGTTTTCACCGATTGGCATGGTATTTTTTACAACAGACAGGTTTGCTGTCGAAAAATGTCATTTCCGAAGTCGGCAGCGCCATGATCATGCGGCGGGTATTGCAGCAGTTGAGTGAACAGCTGACGATTTATCGCGGCGAAGTAACAAAAGACGGGTTTATTCAGCAATTGCTGTCAGTAGTTTCCGAGTTGCAGATGGGCAATATTCAGCCGGAAGACTTGCTGATCCAACTGCAATCCCAACAAACCAATGAAGCAGATCAGCAATTGAAGTTCAAAGATCTGATGATGATTTACACTGCTTATCAGAACGAGCTTTTAGAGCGGGAATTGCAAGTGGAAAATCCTATCGCTACATTGACAAGATATTTAAATGAGGAGCAGGAGAGTTTTTCTTCCGCACCAGATCTGTCCAAGACACTTTTTATCGTGACCGGTTTTTCATCATTTAATGCGCAAGAACTGTTATTGTTGGGGACATTGATGGTGAAAGGGGCACTGTATGTCTCATTGCTGTTGGACCGTCCCTATCCTGCTGAAATGCCATCGCCGTTGAACCTGTTTCGGGAAGCTGGGACTGCTTATTTTCAGTTGAAATCTTTTGCGGCGGAAAATCAGATTCCAGTCTTATTTGATGAAAAAGCACCGTCGCAACCGGCATCTTGCTTGACAGAAGTTGAACGGCTATGGCGGATGACGCAAAATCAAGAACCTTTTGAGCAACAACAGCCCATCGATGATTGTCTGCAGATCTGGAAGACTGTCAATCCGGAAGAAGAAATTCGTCAGATCGGTGTGGAGATCCGCAAATTAGTAGCCGAAAATCCACAGCTGAGGTATAAGGATATCCAACTGCTGACCGTAGACCCTGATCTGTATGGTCAGTTGATCCCGTCTGTATTCAATGAATTGGATATTCCGTTTTATCTCGATCGGGAATGGTATATGGATCAGCATCCCCTCGTGGAATTTCTGCAATCTTTATTTGCGATCCAGCGTTACAATTATCGTTTGCCGGATATCTTACGCCTATTGAAGACAGAATTGTTTTTGCCGCAAGAATTGACGACGGATACGGAACGTAATGCGGCGCAAACCTTATTTCGCGGCTATATAGATCAAACGGAAAATGTTGCACTGGAAAATAATTTTCAAGGAAAAGAATGGCTGCGGGGAGAAGACTGGCAGGTCATTCGCTTTGACTATGAACAAAGTGAATTAGAAGAAACAAAAGAATTGACCCGGATCACGAATTTTGTCCGCCGCAATTTTCGGGATCAGATCGCCGCTTTTTTACAAGACTTAAAAACCGCGGAAAAAGGGGAGGATGCAGTAAGAAAACTGTATACCTTTTTGATCAATACCGGTGTAGAGCAGCAGCTTGTTTTTTGGCGGAATCAAGATATCGAAGAAGGCAGATTGGATCTGGCACGCAACCATGAACAGACATGGAACGCATTGATGGAGCTGATGGATGATTATCTGCAGATCTATGGCGAAGATCCATTTGATTTTTCTGTTTTTCAAGGAATTTTCTCCACAGGTTTGGAAAGTGCCACTTATGGGAAAATTCCTACAGCATTAGACCAAGTAGGGATCAACCGATTGCCGTTAGCGCGGCCGGATCAAGCGAAGATCACATTTGCGATCGGTTTAAATGAGCAAGCTTTTCCGCAAACGGTAGAAGAGCGGAGTCTGCTTACGAGTGAAGATCGACAACGTTTGAATGAACAGTTAAGCGACCGGCAATATTTACGGGATGAAGTCAGCGACGCGCTTTCTCAAGCACCGCTGATTGCTTATCATGTATTTCTTTCGGCAACGGAACGTCTTTATCTGTCTTATGCTTCGAATTACGATACGCATCAAAATATTGGCATATCACCTTATATCAATCGTTTAGTAACGTATTTAAATATTTCTGTGACTGAACGTCGACCATTAAATGAAACAAGCCAACCAGACAACTATGTCGGAACGTATCGAAACCTTATCACTCGCTTGAATGATATCTATCGGCAAGCGGACGACCAAAAAGCAACGATCCCGGCGATTTGGCACAGTTTGGAGAACCTGTTGCTGAGATCACATTGGGCAGCGTTGGCTAAGCGGGTCTTTGAAAGCCGCGCCCATCAAAATGTGCCTGTCAGTTTGTCGCCGGAATTGGCGAAAAAATTATATGGAAAAGATATTTATACTTCTATCTCACGGTTGGAAAGTTTTTATAACTGTGAATTCAAATATTTCTCCAACTTTGGGCTTCGGTTGAAAGAACGCCAGATTTATGGCTTGAACCCTATGATGACTGGTGAATTTTTCCATGATGCATTGGATCAATTTCTTTCATTATTGATCGAACGCAATTTAGTTTTGCAAGAAATGAACGAACAACAACGAGAACAGTTTGTTGATGAAATCTTGGTACGAGTATTTGGCGAACCGCGATTCCATGTGATGGACAGTTCCGCGCGCTTGAACTATATCCGCTATCAATTAGGCAAGACTGTCAAGAAAGTCACTTGGGCGTTGCAAAAACAAAGTCAGCATTCCCATATGTCGCCGATCCAGACTGAAGTTTTGTTTGGACAGATCGCTGGTCAAAAAGGGATCGCCGGCTTGGAGTTCCCATTAACTAGCGGTGGCAAGCTCCATGTTCGCGGCAAGATCGATCGGATAGATGTTGCCGCTGATGAAGATAATACATGGCTTTCTGTTGTGGATTATAAATCCAGTCATCGGCAATTCGACGTGGTAGATGCATATTATGGATTGGCGATGCAATTAGTGACCTATCTGGATGTCGCTTTGACAGATGCTGTACAGCTTATCGGTACGCCGGCCGTCAAACCGGGGGGCGCCTATTATATGCACATCCACAATCCGGTGCTAAAACCAGAGGAGACTGGAGAAAAAGATCAGCTGAAAAAATATCAGTATGATGGATTATTTGTAGATGATCCCCACGTTTTCCATCGATTAGACAGTTCATTGGAACCAAAGGAAACGTCTGCGCTATTTCCATTGAAGATGGATAAAGAGGGGCAATTACAAAAAGCGACAAAAAATTCGCCGAAGTTTTATACTGAGGATGAATTGCAGTTGTTGATCCAGCATAACCGCAAGCAAATGCAGCAGGCCGCAGAAAAAATCATTTCCGGTGAAATCGATTTGAACCCGGCATATAAAGGAAAAGAACGGATCGCCTGCCAATTTTGTCCTTTCCGCAGTATTTGCGATTTTGATGTGATGCTGCCGGAAAACAACTATCATCGTCTGGAAAAATTATCTAAGGATGATGTGATGAAACGAATGGAGGAAGAAGAAAATGACTGATATCCCTTTAAAGCCCCAGAACGAACGATTTACTGATCGACAGTGGCAAGCGATTTTCGATAAAGGGGATAACTTGTTGGTTTCAGCTTCTGCTGGTTCTGGAAAAACGACGGTCTTGGTTCGTCGAGTGATTGAAAAATTAAAAAGCGGCAGTAATATCGATGAATTGCTGATCGTGACCTTTACAGAAGCCGCCGCTCGGGAAATGAAGGAGCGGATCCAAGAAGCGTTGCAAGAAGCGATCAATCAAGATCCGGATCCTGATCGCCGGAGCCACTTCACCAAACAATTGGTCTTGCTGCCGATGGCGAATATCTCGACACTCCACGCATTTTGTATGACTGTCATCCGCCGGTTTTACTTTTTGATCGACCTTGACCCAGTCTTTCGTATGCTGACAGACGAGACAGAAATCTTGTTGTTGAAAGAAGAGATCTGGGATGAACTGCGAGAAGAAAAGTATGCAGAAAAAGAAGAGATCTTCTTTCAACTGACAGAAAATTTTTCCGGGGATCGTTCTGACGAAGGATTGACTGACTTGATCATGTCGCTGTATACCTTTGCCAGAGCCAATCCGGATCCTAAAGCATGGCTGGCTGATCTGAAGAAAAATTATGAAGTTCCGAACGGTTTGGAAAATACTCCGCTGTATCAAACACAGATCAGACCGCTCTTGATGGAATCCGTCGAGATGGCACTGGAGCATTATCAGCAAGCCTATCGTCTGGCTGAATTCGATCCGGCGTTTGAAAAAATCTATCATTTGATCGAGCGGGAATACGCTCAGATCAAACGATTTTATGAAGCACTTGAAAACAATGATCTGAATGCCGCATATGCGCAAGTAGAAGGTTTTGATTTGAAGCAGCGTTTCCCAGGTTTGCGGAAAGCCGAATACAAAGCATTGTCTGATGAAATCAATGAATTGCGCAAATCCGGTCGTAGCTATGTAGAAAACGCAGTGAACGATACCCTGCCTTTTTCTCCAGCGCGTATGACTGAATTGATGGAAAAATCATTGCCATTAGTGGAAGAAATGGCGGAGCTGACTCGAGAATTTCTTGAGCGCTATCAGCTTCGCAAACAAGAAAGAAAAGTGCTGGACTTCAACGACTTGGAACACTTTGCTTTGCAGATCCTGCAAGGAGACGGCACCGGCAGTGAAGCTTCCAGATATTATCGGAGAAAATTTGAAGAAGTTTTAGTCGATGAATATCAAGACGTCAATCGACTGCAAGAAACACTTTTGTCGTGGGTTCGTTCCGAAAAAACACCAGGGAATATGTTCATGGTAGGAGATGTCAAGCAGTCGATTTACGCCTTTCGCTTAGCGGACCCCACACTGTTTATTGAAAAATATCTAAATTTTGAGAAGGAAGAAGGAGGCAGACGGATCGTTTTGGCGGAAAATTTCCGTTCGCGAAAAGAAGTTTTGTCTTTTACCAATCTGATTTTCCAACAACTGATGGATGAACGCGTCGGTCAGATTCCTTATGATGATGCCGCCGCGCTGATTCCGGGTTTTCCAAATTTTCCAGACAGCGATCAGTTTCAAACGGAGCTGTTGATCTATGAAAAAGAAGTCGCTGACGATCCTGACGTGGTGGAAACCAAGACGGAAGGAGAACTGAATATCGTCGCGTTGAAGATTCGCGAACTGATCGACCAAGGATTTAAAATCTATGATAAAAAAGCTGGGGTCAATCGTCCGGTTGAATATCGCGATATCGTATTATTAACACCTACCAAAAAGAACAATTTGGATATCTTGGATGTCTTCAAAAAATTCAATATCCCGCTAGAAGTGAATGACGCGCAAAATTATTTCCAAGCTACTGAGATTCGTACAATGATCAGTCTTATGCAGATCATCGACAATCCTTACAATGATATTCCATTGGCGGCGGTTCTGCGTTCGCCGATCGTCGGCTTACATGAAGATGAGCTGGCGGAAATTCGGCTGGCAGACAAGAATGCTGATTTTTACCAAGCGTTGCTGACGTTTGCAGATACCGCGGAAGAATCCGATCTGTTAGAAAAAGTCTTGCGTTTTCTTGATCAGCTGGAACGCTGGCGGGATCATTCGAAAAAACAAGCGATCCCGGATCTTTTATGGGAAATCTATGAAGAATCCGCATATCTCGATTACATCTTAGGACTGCCGGCTGGTCAACAGCGTTATGCGAACCTGATCGCATTGGTGGATCGGGCGCAAAGTTACGAGCGCAGCAGCTTCCGAGGATTGTATCAATTTATCCGATTTATCGAAAAAATGCAGGAAAAAGATAAAGATTTAGCAGAACCATTAGCGATCCCGGCGGAAAATGCCGTTCGTGTTATGACGATCCACGCAAGTAAAGGGTTGGAATTTCCAGTTGTCTTTTTGCTGGATATGTCTAAAAACTTCAACAATCAAGATTTTACTAACAATTATATTTTTGAAGAACAGTTGGGGGCAGGGATCCAATATGTGGAACCGGAACGCCGCGTCCGCTACGAAACGATGCCCTATCAAGCCATCAAACAGCTGCGTTTAAAGAAAGCTTTTTCTGAAGAAATGCGGAAACTGTATGTCGCTTTGACTCGTGCGGAACAAAAGCTGTTTTTAGTAGGTTCTTATAAAGATCGCGGGGATGCTTTCAAAAAATGGAGCGAAGCGTTGTCGCAAAAAGAGCTGGTCTTAAATCCGGTGTTGCGGATGAAGAAAACACAGATCTTGATGAACTGGGTCGGGATGAGTTTAGTGCGTCATCCTGATATGGAAAAATTTTTCCCGGAAGCTGTCGGAAAATCCTTTACTGTCCATTCCGATACTCATTTTAAGATTCAGTGGTGGAATCAAGAACAGATCATGTCAGCGGTCAATGAATTGGAAACAAAGCCGGAAGAGCAGCTTATCACAGTTGCTGCTATCGATGAAGCTGAATTTTCAGCTTTACACAAACGTTTGGATTATCGTTATCCTTATGAAAAAGCGCCTAAAACGACCAGCTATCAATCTGTTTCCGAGATCAAGCGGATCTTTGATGATCCTGATAATCTGGATGACACTCGTTTAGCTTGGCAGAGTTCACAGGAACAAGCGACTTTTCGACAATATCGTTATGCAGAAGAGCGTTTGGCAAGACCGCGTTTTATCGAACAAACTTCATCAGATGCCGCAAGTGTTGGTACAGCGACCCATACAGTAATGCAGATGCTTCCATTGGATAGAAAGCCGACAGAAGAGAGTATCGACGGTTTTATTCAAGAACTTATCGATGCCAGCGTACTTGATGTACCGGTGGCTAAAAAAATCGATCGAAAAAGTCTGCTGTGGTTCTTTGAAACACAGTTAGGGGAACAACTGCTTGATCAGACAGAGAAAGTAAAAAGGGAACAGCCTTTTGCCATGCTGAAAAATGCTCAGCAGATCTTTATGGATTATGATGATACGGAAGATGATCTGCTGATCCACGGTATCATCGATGGGTTCATCAATTATGAGGATCATTTAGTTTTATATGATCTCAAAACGGATCATGTCATAGGCGGCAATATCGATCCTTTGAAAGAAAAATATCGCGGACAATTAAAGCTTTACCAAGAAGCATTGGAAGAAGCTTACCAAAAACCCGTAACGGAAGTCTATCTAGTCTTGCTTTCAGGACGACAATTAGTTAAAATGGCGTGAAATAATCCGATCCGGGATACTTACAAAATGTAAGTTATGTGCTATAATTCTTTCAAGAGGTGACGAAAAATGGAGCAAATCAAAGTGACGGAATTTTCACTGTGTCCCAAGTTCGAAAAAGCATTCACGATTTTAGGTAAAAAGTGGAATGGATTGATTTTGGATGTGTTGCTGGAAGGCGGTCCCCAACGTTTTGTGGAACTAGCCAATAATGTGCCTGAAGTAAGTGACCGCGTCTTAGTGGAACGTTTGCGAGAACTGGAACGGGAAGGAATTGTTACCAAAGAATCGAATCTGTACAGATTGACTGAAAAAGGAACTGATTTGGAAAAAAGTCTTATTTCAGTTAAAAATTGGAGTGAAAAATGGATCACGCCTGAAGAATGCAGTTGATTTTATATAAAATTTTTTGTACACTTAATACATTCAAATATTCGAAATAGCGATGAAGGAAAAGAGTAGTTTGGCTGAGCTTGAAAAGGGAGACCTGTCACAGACTGAAAGCAGGTTCAAGTATCGAAAAATGAAGTTCACTTCCCGAGCTAGTTTGTATCATGGTGTACAAACCGGTCGCCACAACCGTTAGGCAAATCAAGTGCGTGATTTATCACGAAAATAGGATGGTAACGCGAGACCTCGTTCCTTAATCAGGAACGGGGTCTTTTTTTGATGACTTACTTGCGATGTGGTATACGGCTATTTATTTAAAGGAGGAAAAAGAATGTCTTTACAGGATAAACTGGAAGCGTTGAAGCAGGAAACAGTAGCGAAGATCGATGCAGCGCAAGATTTAAAAGCGTTGAATCAAATTCGTGTGGAAACACTTGGAAAGAAAGGTCCTATCACAGAAGTTTTACGAGGAATGAAAGATCTGTCAGCAGAGGAACGGCCAAAAGTCGGCAGTTTTGCAAATGAGATCCGTGATGAATTGACCGCAAAAATCGAAGAAAAGAAAATTGAACTGGAAAAAGCGGAACTTGACCGTACACTAGCGGCGGAAAGTATCGATATCACATTACCAGGCAAAGCAGTCAAACAAGGTGTCCGCCATGTATTGACGCAGATCATGGAAGAAATCGAAGATATTTTTATCGGTATGGGTTATCAAGTAGTGGAAGGTTCAGAAGTGGAATCCGATCATTACAACTTTGAACGGATGAACTTGCCAAAAGACCACCCAGCACGAGATATGCAAGATACTTTTTATATTTCCGATGAAGTACTGATCAGAACCCATACATCTCCTGTTCAAGCTCGAACGATGGAAAAACACGACTTTTCAAAAGGTCCTTTGCGAATGATCTCACCTGGGAAAGTTTTCCGTCGGGATACCGATGACGCTACTCACAGCCACCAATTCCATCAAATCGAAGGATTGGTCGTAGACAAAAATATCACGATGGCGGATCTAAAAGGAACATTGGAAGTAATGATGAAAAAAATGTTTGGGGAAGATCGCGAGATCCGTTTGCGTCCAAGTTACTTCCCATTCACTGAACCATCCGTGGAAGTTGATGTCAGCTGTTTCAAATGCGGCGGTGCCGGCTGTAATGTCTGCAAATACACCGGCTGGATCGAGATCTTAGGTGCCGGTATGGTCCATCCGAACGTCTTGCGGATGTCTGGAATCGACCCTGAAGTATACAGCGGATTCGCATTCGGCTTAGGTCCGGATCGAGTAGCGATGCTGCGTTACGGTGTCAATGATATCCGTAATTTCTATCAAAATGATCTGCGTTTCTTAGGTCAATTCAAGGGGGAATAGAGAAAAATGTTAGTATCCTATAAATGGTTAAATAAATATTTAGATCTTTCGGCTGTTTCGCCAAAAGAATTGGCAGATAAAATGTCTGTGACCGGTATCGAAGTCGAAGGGATCACAGTACCGCAAGAAGGTTTGAAAAAAATCGTTGTCGGTGAAGTGAAAGAATGTGTTCCGCATCCTGATTCCGATCACTTGTCTATCTGTCAAGTGGATATCGGCGAAGAAGAATTATCACAAATCGTATGCGGTGCGCCTAACGTCAAAGCGGGCATCAAAGTGATCGTCGCATTACCAGGATCACGAATCACCGGCAACGTCAAAATCAAAAAAGGCAAAATGCGGGGAGCAGTTTCTAACGGTATGATCTGTTCTTTACAAGAAGTCGGCTATGCCGACAGCGTGATCCCAAAAGAATACGCTGAAGGAATCTATTATCTGCCTGAAGATGCAGTCAATGGCGAACCAGTTTTTTCTTATCTTGATATGGATGACAGCATCATTGAACTTTCCATCACACCAAACCGTGCGGACGCATTGAGCATGCGGGGTGTCGCTTATGAAGTCGGTGCTATCTACGATCAAAAACCGCAATTTGACGATGAAGAATTGAAAGAAGCGGATCGTCCTGCTTCAGATAAGCTGTCAGTAAAAGTCACTGATCAAAATGATACACCTGCTTATCAAATCCGCATCATCGAAGGCGTTAAGATCGCGCCAAGTCCACAATGGCTGCAAAATCTATTGATGAATGAAGGGATCCGTCCTATCAACAATGTCGTTGACGTGACCAACTATATTTTATTGTTATTCGGTCAACCGCTGCATGCTTTTGATTATGATAAATTGAACAGCAAAGAGATCGTGGTTCGCCGAGCAAATGACAAAGAAGAATTAGTGACACTTGATGGCGAAACAAGAACATTGACGCCTGAAAACATCGTGATCACCAACGGCTCTGTTCCAGTAGCTCTTGCCGGCGTGATGGGTGGACTTGATTCAGAAATAACTGAAACAACAACAACCATCGCATTAGAAGCGGCGTTGTTTGACAGTGTGTCCATTCGACGCACATCGAAACAATTCAATCTGCGTAGCGAATCTTCAGCCCGCTTTGAAAAAGGCATCAATAAAGGAACCATCGGCGAAGCCGGTGATGTAGCGGCGGCCATGATCGCGGCATTAGCAGGCGGCGAAGTTCTAAAAGGACACGTAGCAGGTTCAGAAGTTGAAGTAGAAGATCAACATGTTGCCATCAAATTAGAAAAAATCAACCGCACACTGGGTACCGAATTGACAACAGAAGATGTCGATCATGTATTTGACGCGTTAGGCTTTCCATTTGAGGAAAATGAAGGCAATTATCAAGTAACGATCCCGCCTCGTCGTTGGGACATTGCCATCGAAGCAGACATCATCGAAGAAGTGGCACGGATTTACGGCTATGATCGTTTACCTTCTACATTGCCAAGCGGCGAAACAGTTGCGGGAAGTCTGACAGAAGAACAAGTGAAGACCCGCAAAGTTCGTCGTATCCTTGAAGGCTCCGGTGTTTCTGAAGCAATCAGCTATGCGTTGACAACGGAAGAAAAATCGACATCTTTCATGATGAAAGAAAGCAATGTAACACGTTTAGATTGGCCAATGAGTGAAGAACGTTCTGTTCTGCGCCTGAATCTTGTCAGCGGATTGTTGGATGATGTAGCTTACAATACTGCTCGTAAAAACCAACAGATCGCGTTATATGAGATCGGTCGTGTGTTCTATCAAAATGCGGACGCAAAAACCAGCTTGCCATTGGAAGAAAACCATTTGGCGTTGGCATTGTCTGGTGAATGGCAAAGTAAAGATTGGCAAAGCAAAGCAGAGAAAGTTGATTTCTTTACATTGAAAGGAATCTTGGAAAACTTGTTTGCGATGTTGTCGATCAACGAACAGATCACATATCGCAAAACAAGTGACATGAAAGATCTGCATCCTGGAAGAGCCGCTGACATTTTCTTTGATGAAGAAAAAATCGGATTTATCGGCCAAGTCCATCCAAATGTCGCAAAACAATATGATATTCCAGAAACCTATGTGGCGGAATTGAATTTGCAATATATGGTAACGACAGATGTCGCAAAATATATCTATCAAGCTGTTTCCAAATTCCCTTCTGTCAGCCGCGATATCGCTTTACTAGTAAAAGACGAAGTGGAAAATCAAGCGATCGTTGAAGTCATCAGAAATGCTGCTGGAAAATATTTGACAGATATCCAATTGTTTGATGTTTACCGTGGAGAAAATATCGAATCAGGCTATCAATCAATGGCCTACAGCCTGACATTCGTCAATCCAGAAGCCACATTGACTGATGAAGAGATCAATCGTGCGATGGAAAAAGTAACAACCAGCTTAATAGAAAAATTAGCTGCTGAGATCCGTTAAGATCGAAATAAAGCAGAGTCGTGATATGGATCACTAAGTCAAGATACTCAAACTATGGAATACGAAAACCACGAGCGGTTTGTGTTTGGAAACAAACTGCAGTGGTTCGTAAAAATCCCATCATGCTGGTTGAGTATCTTGCTTCATTGATCACTTTATATCGCGACTTTTTTTGTTTTGAAATAAGGGAAGGAGGAGAATTGCATGGAGGTAACAGATGTCTACGATGCGCAAAAGCATAGAAAAGAAAAGTCCCATCAGCGGGGTGTTCCCATGGAGATCGGCGAGTATCGTTTTGTAGTGACTGTGCTGATCTTCAACAGCCAAGGGCAGCTGCTGATCCAGCGCCGTCATCCAGACAAAGCTTCGTGGCCGGGGTACTGGGATTATTCAGCATCCGGTGCAGTGATCGCCGGCGAAGCGCTTTTTGAAGCGGCGGAAAGAGAAACGCGAGAAGAATTAGGCATCAGTCTTTCTTTGCAAGATATTCCCAGCCGCTTGACTGTCCGCTTTGCTGAAGGATGGAATGAAATTTATTTTGTGACGAAGGATATCCCGCTTGTTGAAATCACCCTGCAAGCCAGTGAAGTCACTGAAGCTGCATGGGTGAATGAAAAAGAATACTTGCGGCTTTTGGAAACAAATGCTTTTATCCCGTATATTTACGGCAAGAGTATTTTTGATCTTTATCGCAGTGAGCAGGAGCATTATTGACAGACCAAAATAATGTTTTTGTCAGGGTAGATTTTTCCAAGATAATGTTATCGAAAAGGGTTGCATTTTCACAGTAATTGCGATAGCGTAATGGTAGAGCATGTTATGGATCTCACGAGAGAAGTCCTTAGCTATAAATAAGTAGAAATGATTTGTTTCAGGAAAAAGCGAGGTAGGTGTAAAGTGGAAAATCAAGAACAGAAGCGAAAATGGGGATTGATTGGTCTTTATATTCTCTTAGTAGCGGCGGCTTGCTTAGTGCGCCAGTCAATGTATCATATGGCGGCCAGAATATTTTTCTTTGTTACTGTAGCACTGATCATTATTATCTGGAGAGTGTTGTATAAGAAAAAAATAATAGGAATCTCTTTCTTTAGTACAGCGCTTGAAAAGAACTTGCATAAAAGCGAGCGCTTATTCTTATACAGTTTCCCCACGTTACTAATGCCGATTCTGAAACTGAAGAATATTACCATGCCGGATATTTTATGGTCGATTGCACTAGTGATCTTGGTATTCCTCCTGTATATGTGGGATATCCAATACCTCAAGCGGAAAGTGAAGTAGCTAGATTTTACTATATTTGCGTATTTATGGTTAGATACCATTGTTAAAAGGTGGTATTTGACCATTTTTATTTTGCAAAAAAATATTTGGTATCATTACTCAATCTGAGTAACAACACCAAATATCATAGAGTCGGTTAGGTTTATACACTTGCTTTTATTTGAAATACTCGATTCCCATCGCTTTTTTGACTTCAGATAGGGTTTGCGCGGCAACTTTTTCCGCTTCTTGGCTTCCTTTGCGCAAAATATCCATCACCATTGCCGGATCTTTTT
Organism: Enterococcus mediterraneensis; assembly: GCF_900604485.1. NCBI lineage: Bacteria > Bacillati > Bacillota > Bacilli > Lactobacillales > Enterococcaceae > Enterococcus > Enterococcus mediterraneensis. The sequence goes on along the minus strand of NZ_UWOP01000001.1, from coordinate 142,222 downwards.
CAAATTCTGCACGGCGAGCGCGGATCGGCGCCAGTTCCTCTTCCAATACATCGATCAAGTAGCGTTTGATTTTGACATCACCAAGACCGCCTTGACGATAGTGGTCTTTTAATTCTTCAATATACGCTTTGTCTTTGCCGAAAACATCTAAATAGGTAAAGACCATATTGCCTTCCACTTGACCTGGATCTTGCACGTGGATATGGTTCGGGTCAGTATACATACTCATGACTTTCTTTTGCACGACGTCAGCTGGATCAGCGAGGTAGATCCCATTATTTAGTGATTTGCTCATTTTTCCTTGTCCATCAAGACCAGGCAGACGACCCATGCCTTTTGGCGGTAAGACAGCTTTTGGTTCCACTAAAACTTCTTGATAGATAGAGTTGAAGCTGTGAACGATCTCTTGTGTTTGTTCCAGCATCGGCTTTTGATCTTCGCCAACGGGCACAAGGTTTGATTTGAAAGCAGTGATATCAGCGGCTTGAGACACTGGATAAATAAAGAAGCCGGTTGGTACCCCTTCGCCAAATTGTTTTTGCTCGATTTCGGATTTTACAGTTGGATTGCGGCGAACACGACCGACACTGACTAGGTTCAAATAATACATAGTCAATTCCGCTAACTGCGGGATCTGGGATTGGATAAATAAAGTGCTGCGGGCTGGATCAAGACCGACAGATAGATAATCGAGGGCAACTTCCAAGACATTTGACGAAACCTTTTCCGGATTGCGGGCATTATCTGTCAATGCTTGCATATCCGCGATCATAATGAATAATTGATTTTCAGGATCAGCCTGCATCTCCACCCGTTTTTTTAGAGAGCCGATATAATGACCTAAATGGAGTTGTCCAGTGGGGCGATCTCCAGTTAAAATAATATTTTTCAAATTAATTCCACCTTTGCTAAAAGCTATAAATTATCGTTATCGTCAGTTAACATCTTACCTTTTTTTTCAAAGCGAAACAACTATCTCTAAAAGAAAATACGAGTCATGCAAACATCGAAAGTGGGAATTTATAACATTGCTATGTCAGAAAATTAAAAATAATTGTACGAAGTTGAGAAAATTTCATTACAAGACCTTTACAAATGAAAAAACAGTAGACTATAATATAACTTAATCTTAAAAAATATTTAATGTAATTCTAAATATATAGAAGGGTGGCGAAATAGCCATGATTGAATTCAAACAAGTAGAAAAATACTACGGAAAGTTTCATGCGCTGAAAAATATCAATTTAACGTTTGAAAAAGGTGAGGTGGTAGTAGTGATCGGGCCTTCTGGTTCCGGGAAAAGTACCATGCTGCGATGCATCAACGGACTAGAAACGATCACTTCCGGAGAGCTGCTGATCAATGGAAAAAATCTTTATGATAAAGATGTAAAACTGACTGAGATCCGTAAAAATATTGGAATGGTCTTTCAACATTTTAATCTTTATCCCAATAAAACGGTGTTAGAAAATATCACGTTGGCACCTATCAAAGTATTGAAGAAAAACGAAGGCGAAGCAGTAGATCTAGCAGAAAAATTATTGAACCGCGTAGGAATGTTGGATAAAAAAGATTCATATCCGTCTATGCTTTCTGGTGGGCAACAACAGCGGGTAGCTATCGCGCGAGGGCTTGCGATGAATCCTGAATTTCTTTTGTTTGATGAACCAACATCAGCATTGGACCCTGAAATGATCGGCGATGTATTGAATGTTATGAAAAAAATCGCGCGAGACGGTATGTCTATGATCGTTGTCACACACGAAATGGGCTTTGCTCAAGAAGTGGCCGATCGGGTAGTATTCATGGCTGACGGCGAAGTAGTGGAAGAAAGCCGCAATGTAAAAGAGTTCTTCGCGAACCCAACGACGGAACGCGCGCGTCAATTTATCAGCAAAGTAATCAATCATTAGGAGGATGCTATATGAAAAAAAAGATCGTATGGTTTTTCGCGCTTATGATGGTTGTTTGCACGCTAGGTGCTTGTGGCGGTAAAAGCGTCGCAGATCAGGATATCGCCAAAACAAGCCGCGAAAAAAATCAAATCGTTTGGGGCGTTAAATATGATACTCGCTTATTCGGACTGATGGATATCGCCACAGGAGAAGTCCGCGGGTTTGATATCGATATTGCTAAAGCCTTGACTGAAAAAATGTTAGGTCGTGACGGGAATGCCATTTTTGTCGAAGTGACATCTAAAACCCGGATCCCTTTATTGAAAAACGGGAATATCGACGCGATCATCGCGACGATGACGATCTCGGAAGAACGGAAGAAGCAAGTTGACTTTTCCGATGTTTATTTTGATGCGGGACAATCCATCATGGTACAAAAAGACAGTCCTATCCAAAGCGTCAATGATTTAGGCGCTAATAATACCGTTTTGGCGGTCAAAGGTTCAACTTCCGCCGCCAATATCCGTGAACATGCACCGGATGCGAAGATTTTAGAATTGGAGAATTATTCTGAAGCATTTACCGCATTACAGTCAGGTCAAGGAGATGTAATGACGACAGATAATGCGATCTTGTTGGGAATGGCGGCTTCCAATCCAGATTATAAATTGGTTGGAGGGACGTTTACCAATGAGCCTTACGGAATCGCCATCAACAAAAATCAAGAAAATTTTCTAAATGAAGTCAACCAAGCATTAAAAGAGATCCATGAAGACGGAACCTATGACGAAATCTATCAAAAATGGTTCCCTGATGATGAAACTGGAAAGGTGGAGGAATAATCATGCTTACTTTATTTCAAAATTATTCCGGAATGTTTTTCGACGGATTCAAATTTACGATCTACGCCAGTTTGATCGCATTGTTCTTTAGTTTGCTGATCGGCACACTGATGGCTATCTTTCAACTGTCCCACAATAAATTCATCAGCGGATTGGCAAAAGCCTATGTCGAATTCTTTCGTAATATCCCGCTGTTGATCATCGCGATGTTTTTCTTTGTGGTGCTGCCTAGATATGGATTGCCTCTTGACGGTTTTCAAGCCGGAACGATCGGTTTGATCATTTATACTTCTGCATTTATTGCTGAAACAGTCCGTTCAGGTATCCAAACGGTTCCTAAAGGACAAATGGAAGCGGGACTTTCTTCCGGTTTCACCTACGCACAGACGATGCGCTATATTGTTTTACCTCAAGCGTTTAAGATCGTTGTTCCACCATTGGGCAATCAATTTATCAATCTAGTGAAGAATTCATCTGTTTTAGCGATGGTAGCTGGTCTGGATTTGATGTACCAAGGTGACTTGATTGCCAGTGAAACATTCAATACGTTTGATACGTATATTATTGTAGGACTTTTTTATTTAGTACTTACATTACCATTGTCTTATTTGATGGTTTACTTGGAAAAACGCTGGGCGGTTCGTTCGTAGAAAGGAGGAAAAACAATGAATTTTTTTGATGCATTTTCATGGATAAACATCCGCTTTCTGATAGAAGGATTGCGCGTTACGATCGAAGTATCGCTGCTTTCGATCATTTTCAGCTTTTTGATCGGCGGACTGGCCGGAGTCATCCGCTTTTCCAATATTCCCATAGTATCAAAGATCGTCGGAGTCGTTGTGGATGTCATTCGTAATCTGCCGCTGCTATTGATCATCTTCTTCACTTATTTCGCTTTGCCCCAGATCGGTATCAGCTTTGATATTTTTTGGTCGGCAGTCGTGGCATTGACGATTTTTGAATCTGCTATGCTGTCAGAAATTTTTCGCGCAGGGCTCAACGCCGTGCCGAAAGGACAGATGGAGGCCGGCTTATCGACAGGGCTCAGCTATGTTGAAACGATGCAATCGATCGTGATGCCGCAAGCCTTCAAGGCAATGATCCCAGCAATCGTCAGTCAGCTGATTTCTTTGATCAAGGATACCTCCTTGGCGGTGATCATCTCATTGCCGGAGTTGACCCACCATGCGCGGATCATTTACGGACAGAATGAAAACTATGTCTTGCCGATGTTCTTGGCGATGACGATCGCTTACTTTCTTGTTTGTTATATACTATCGCTATTTTCCAAATACTTGGAGACCAAACGATACGATTACTGATAAAACGCTCGATCCAAAAATCTGTAAGATTTGGGATCGGGCGTTTTCATTAGCAAATGATTGACGAAAGTATGAAAAAAACATAGACTTGAAAAAGTCAGCGAAAAAGTAGAAAATAAGAACATTGGACGAATAAAAAGATCCCGAAGCAAAGGATGGGAAAATATGTCAAATGAACAACCAATCGGATTTATTGATTCTGGTGTCGGCGGCTTGACCGTTGTAAAAGAAGCCTTGAGACAATTACCGAATGAAAATATTATTTACCTAGGGGACACAGCACGTTGTCCATACGGTCCCAGACCGGCAGAACAAGTCATTGAATTTACATGGCAAATGACAAATTTCCTGTTAGATAAAAAGATCAAGATGCTGGTGATTGCCTGCAATACAGCGACGGCTGTGGCATTAGAAGAAATCAAAGAAAAACTGCCGATCCCTGTGGTGGGAGTGATCCTTCCAGGAGCTCGCGCGGCGGTCAAAGCAACGAAAAGCCAACGAATCGGCGTGATCGGTACACAAGGTACGATCAAAAGCGGCGCCTATGAAAAAGCGATCCGTTTGAAGACTTCTAAAAGTGATGTATTCAGCTTGGCCTGTCCTAAATTTGTGCCGATCGTAGAAAGCAATGAATATCGCTCTTCTGTCGCGAAAAAAATCGTTGCAGAAACCTTGCTCCCTTTGAAAAACAAGCAAGTGGACACACTGGTTTTAGGATGTACACATTATCCATTACTGCGTCCGATCATTCAAAACGTGATGGGCAATGTCCGTTTGATCGATTCCGGGGCGGAAACAGTTGGTGAGGTCAGCATGTTGTTAGATTATTTCGATATCGCACACCTCTCGGATAATAAGAAACCGCAGCGAGCATTTTATACTACCGGATCGACCAGACTTTTTGATGAGATCGCAAATGATTGGCTGGATATTGAAATAGCCGCGAAACATATTGATTTAGGAGGAAAAAACTAATGCGTCATGATGGACGAACTGTACAAGATATTCGTAAAGTAACGATCGAAACCAATGTTTATAAACATCCAGAAGGTTCAGTAGTCATCTCATTTGGTGATACACAAGTGATTTGTTCCGCAACGATTGAAAATTCCGTACCTTCTTTTTTACGAGATACTAAAACCGGCTGGGTAACAGCGGAATACAGCATGCTTCCAAGGGCAACGAATACCCGCAATCGCCGAGAAAGCAGCAAAGGAAAACTTTCTGGACGTACGATGGAGATCCAACGCTTGATCGGACGTGCATTACGGGCAGTCGTGGATCTGGAAAAACTTGGGGAACGCAGTATCGTCGTGGATTGTGATGTCGTTCAGGCAGACGGCGGAACTCGCACGGCAAGTATCACTGGTGCATTCGTCGCCCTTCGTTTAGCTATCAATAAATTGCTGCAAAATAATGAACTGAAAGAAGATCCAATCAAAGAACATTTAGCAGCTATTAGTGTAGGCATCTTGCCTGATGGGTCGTTTGTGACAGATTTGGATTATGAAGAAGATTTTGCCGCACTGGTGGATATGAATTTAGTCATGACTGAGTCAGGTCGTTTCGTGGAGATCCAAGGAACTGGGGAAGAAGCAACTTTTGACGGAGAACAGTTGAACAGTATGCTGTTTTACGGGAAAAATGCTATCGAATCTCTGATCGCTTTTCAAAAAGAAGCGCTATTGGAAGATGTTTCTGCTCCAGAAGAACAAACGATCGTGATCGCGACCAGAAATCCCGGAAAAGCGAAAGAATTTCAAGCTATTTTCGGCGAATCCGGTTATCAAGTCAAAACACTTCTGGATTTTCCTGAACTTCCTGATGTGGCAGAAACAGGAAAAACATTTGAAGAAAACGCACGACTAAAAGCAGAAACGATCGCTCAAATCCTAAAACGCCCTGTGTTGGCGGATGATTCAGGACTGAAAGTCGATGCATTAGGTGGAATGCCTGGTATCTATTCAGCGCGTTTTGCCGGTGAACAAAAAAGCGATGCGGCCAACAATGCCAAATTGCTTCATGAATTGACGGATGTCCCTGACGAAAAACGGACTGCGCAATTTCATTGTACGTTGGTTTTTGCCGCGCCAAATAAAGAAAGTTTAGTGGTGGAAGCGGAATGGCCAGGACGGATCGCCCGAATCCCAAGAGGCGAAAACGGCTTTGGTTATGATCCTTTATTTATTGTTGAAGGTATGGACAAGCATGCGGCGGAATTATCTGCAGCAGAAAAGAATAAGTACAGCCATCGGGGGCAAGCAATCGAAAAGTTGAAAACCGTTTGGCTGGATTGGCTAGAAGGAGGAAAATAACGTGAAGTATTTGGTGGTCAGCGATAGTCATGGCGATCGGAATATTCTTGTAGATATTCTCGAAAAAAACCAAGACAGCATCGATTATTTTTTCCATTGCGGCGATTCGGAATTGAGCAGCGGTGATGAATTGTTCCAGACCTATATTTCAGTAGGAGGTAACTGTGATTTCGATCCTGGTTATCAAGAGCGTCGCATCATTCAAACACCTAACGATCGAATCTATATGACCCATGGACATCTATCTAGTGTTCGTTTCGGATTGACCCAGATTTCTTTTGAAGCGCAAGAAGCAGATGCGGATATCGTTTTATTCGGTCATACTCATATGATCGGTTGTGAAATGGTCAAAAACCGCTTATACCTGAATCCGGGAAGTATCTCCCAGCCCCGCGGCTCGATCCAAGTGAAAAGTTATGCGATCATCACTAGTGAAGATCAACAATATCACGTGCAATATTACGATCGCAATCATCAACCGGTCTCTGGACTTTCCTTTGCGTTTGATCGACAAGTGCAATAAAAATAAAAATTATCTAATTTTTGATAAAAAGAAAACGATTTACCACCTTTCTTGTTTTTTTTTAGGTACAATAGGATTGTATCTTGAAGCAGAATGGAGGCAGCTTGATGATAGGGCACACGGTAAAAGAATTATTACTTGAAAAACAAGATACTTTTATAGTTCCTGCTGATAATGTCGCAAATTTGATGTATGAACACCCTTTGGATCACGCGTTATTGGTTTTATCAAAAGTAGGCTATTCGAAGATCCCTGTTTTAGATAAAGAAGACCACTTTGTTGGATTGATTGGTCTAAATGATATTGTTGGAAAAATGATCGATTTGACAAAAATCGACACCGATAATCTTTCTGGGATGACTGTTGCGGATGTAATGGAAGTTGGTGTGACATGTGTCACAGAAAACAGTCCATTAGAAGATATCCTGCATTTACTTGTAGACAATTCTTTCCTACCGATCGTTGATTCAGAGAAGCGATTTGTCGGCATCATTACCAGAAAAGAACTTTTAAAATCAGTGAATCATTTAGTCCACGAATTAGAGCGGCGTTATGATCTATTGGAAAAACATACAAATGAATCAGAAGGACTGAAAGTCATATAAAAAGCAAACGCGCATGAGGCTGTGATCGCCTTATGCGCGTTTTTATTCGCTGAATTTTACAGTGGTCCAGTAATCGGATTATTAGGGATCGTAAAGCCGGCTTCGGTCAATGCGTCCACAGAAGCTGCTAAAAAGTCTTCTTTAACGACACCTTGTTTGCCGTTTAAGACATACATGGTGGTGCGGATGGCGTAGTTTCCGTTGCCCAGATCCACTAAACCAAAAATATTTGGTTGTGTTTGGATCTCTTCTTCATGAAGTTCGCTGATCTTCTGATTTGTTTCTTCAATGATCGATCGGATCTGCGAAATTCCTTCGCTTGGCAAAATGCGCACATCGACAACTACCTGCATATTTGCTCGTGATGTGTTGCTGATGGTGGTGATATTGCGGTTAGGGATGAAGTGCACGGTCCCATCCAACGATTTGAGCTGTAATGTTCGGATGCCGACAGAAGTGACAGTCCCTTCGATCGATAGGTTCGTTAACCGAATATAATCACCGACGTCGATCTGTTGTTCCATGATAATGAAAAATCCTGTGATGATATCATTCATGAATCCTTGCGCCCCAAGACCAATCGCCAAACCTGCGATCCCAGCACCGGCTAATAGTGAGCCAACAGGTACCCCGATCGTTGAGAGAAGGGAGTAGATGAAGAAAAAGCCTAATGTGTAATGCACGATATTTTGGATCAATGTATGGATCGTATGTATACGACTTTCGTTCAGAACGTTTCGTTTCTTGTAAGATTGATAGCTTTGGTCTACAACAAAATCCCCTAAACGAAACAATATGCCAAAAAGGATCAATAAGAAAATCAGCATCAGACCTTTTTGGATCAAGATCCCGACGATCGCTTCCCAATCGATATTTGTCCACCAGCGTTGCAGGGCATTCAACTGTTGCGCTGCTGGTTCAGTGATTTTTGAACCGGTGGAATCGGTGGTTTCACTTACTGCTGCTAAAAACATAAAAAATCTCTCCTAAAAAACAAGTTGATTTTATTGTAACAATTTTTATGAAAAAAACCATCTTAAAAGCTGAATTTTATAGATTCACAAAAATCACCTGTGAATCGTTTTTATTTTTAGACCAACTTATTGCAAAAAAAATTAAATAAGAAGAGGCTATATCTTTTTAAAATCATAGCCGATCAGACGTCTGATTATTTGCATCATCTGCTCTGGCGTTTCTTTTTGGCCAGAGTTGATCCATTCTTGAAAGGTCCCCAATAACGCATTACTTAAAAAAGCCAATGTATATCGTTCCTCTATTTCGTTTTGAAGAGTTAAAGTAAGGTAAGGCAGGATATTTTTTCTGGCATTTTCCCGCATGATCTGTTTGATTTTATCCTGGATCTCAACTGAACCATGTTTTGACAGCAGCAAGGAGAGCAGCTCTTCTTCATTTTTTAAGTGGGTCAGCATGTACAATAAAAAAGCGCCAATATCTTTTTGTTTTTGTTTTTGGAATACTTCATTCGCGTAATCAATGAATTCTTTCAAATAAGATTCGACAAGATCATACTTATCAAGATAATGCAGATAAAAACCGCTTCTGCTTATCTGCGCTTCTTCGCAAATAGTTGTTACGGTGATTTGTTCAAAATAATTTTTTCTAAGCAATCTAGTCATCGCGGAAATAATATTCTTGCGAGTTCGATAATAGCGAATGTCTTTTTTCTTCATCAGGTCTGCTCCTTTGCGAATTAGTAATCAATTTTTTCGATTTGTTCATTATCTAAAGGTATCTCTTGCATAATTATCTAATCAATTTATACTTCATAGAGTACAAAATAATGTACAGTATGTCCATTATTTTTCAGGAAGATAGGAGGAAGGAAAATGAAAGAGGATAGCGTTATTGCCAGTCTTTCTCACGCATATAAATCCTTTGCTAAACATGAGGTCTTAAAAGATATCAATTTAGAGATTCATTCCGGTGGGATCGTAGGATTGATTGGTCCCAGCGGTGCAGGGAAGTCCACCACGATCAAGTGTCTGATGGGAATGGAGAAGCTGGATAGAGGAGAGACAGCCGTTTTTCATAAAAAAATGCCTAATCGTAAAGTTTTAAAACAAATCGGATATATGGGACAAAGCGATGCTTTATATAACGAACTGACAGCAAAAGAAAACTTGATTTTTTTCGGCAATCTTATGGGACTTACAGGGGATGATTTAGAAAAAGCCGTTGAAAAAAATATGAAATTGGTGGATCTTCTTGATGTATTGGACCAGCCGGTAAAAACTTTCTCGGGCGGCATGAAGCGAAGATTGTCGCTAGCCATCACACTTTTAGCTGATCCGGATCTGCTTATTCTGGACGAGCCGACAGTCGGTATCGATCCCAAGCTGCGTGTTGATATTTGGGATCAGCTGCGCTCTTTGGCGAGGGAAAATAAAGGGATCATAGTTACCACGCATGTAATGGATGAAGCAGAAAAATGTGATCAGGTAGGATTGATCGTTGATGGAAGGTTATTTGCTTTTGGTACTCCAGAAGAATTGAAGGATAAATTTTCCGCCCAATCGATCGAAGAAGTATTCTTGAAAGCAGAGGTGTCTTCCAAATGATCCGGTTTAAAGCAATCGTCATACGAGTGATAAAAGAATTAGTGCGGGATAAAAGAACGTTGGCGTTGATGCTGATCGCTCCAGTCTTTATTTTGACATTGATGAATGTGGTATTCGATACAAATTCTGACATCCATGTGAAAATCGGGATCGATGAAACAGTCCCAACCAGCCTAGTAGAAAATTTTCCTTCTGATATTAAAACAAAGAAATACAACAATCAGGAATCCGCCAAAGAAATGATCAAAGCAGATGATTTGGATGCCTATATAACGAGAAATGATTCAGAATTGAAAGTAACCTATGAAAATGAAGATCCTAGTACCACAGCACAAATAAAATCATTGATCCAGCAAAGCTTGACAGCTGACAGATTAAAGGAAATGAGCGCGGAAATACAAAAAAACGCTCAACAGAACCACGCTTCATCGACTATTCCGAGTTTTACGATAAAAAACACCTATGTTTACGGAGATAAAGACAGTACTTTCTTTGATAAGATCTCGCCTATTCTGATCGGCTTTTTTGTTTTCTTTTTCGTCTTTCTGGTTTCCGGGATCGCTTTATTAAGAGAACGCACAAGCGGCACATTGGAGAGGCTGTTGGCGACCCCTGTTAAGAGAAGCGAGATCGTTTTTGGGTATATGGTGGGTTATGGTATTTTTGCCATTGTCCAAACATTGCTTATCGTTTTTTATGCGATCTATGTTTTGGATCTGCAGATCGTAGGCGATTTGTGGCTGGTACTTTTGACTAATAGTTTAATCACACTGACGGCACTAGCAATGGGGATCTTTGTTTCGACATTTGCAAATTCAGAGTTTCAAATGGTTCAATTCATTCCAGTGGTTGTTATCCCGCAATTGTTTTTCTCTGGATTGATCCCGCTTGATACCATGAACGACTGGATAAAAAATATTGCCTTTATTTTTCCATTGAGTTATGCGGGAAGAGCGATGACCAATATCATGATAAAAGGGCAGGGAATAGCGGCTATCTGGCAAGATTTGGCAGTGTTAGTCCTATTTATACTATTTTTCACGCTTTTGAACATAACTGGACTGAAACGTTACAGAAAAGTCTGATTTATTGAATAAAAACAAAAACCGACTGCAATTTGCTTTTCTCACTAGATGTGAATCTAATGAGAAGCAAACTGCAGCCGATTTTTTTAATGAAAATAATTATGAAAGGTGGACGCCTTTATCGACGTAGATCACTTCACCGATGATCCCGCTGGAAAGAGGACTCACCAAAAAGGCACATGAATTGCCGACTTCTTCGATGGTTACACCCACATGGTCAGGAGTACGGTCTTCAGAAAGTTGGATCAATTTTTGGTAGTCTTTGACACCAGTAACTGCCAATGTCTTGATGGCACCGGCTGAGATGGCGTTCACACGGATATTCTTTGGAGAAAGCTCTGCTGCCAGATAGCGCACTTCTGCTTCTAATGCAGCTTTCGCGATACCCATCATATTATAATTAGGAACAGCTCGTTGGGCGCCTAAATAAGACATCGTCACGATGCCGCTGTTTTCCGCTAAGATCGGTTGTGCGTAGCGAGTGACCGCGATCAAAGAATAAGCACTGATATCTTGCGCTAATTGGTATCCTTCGCGTGTGATTGCTGTTACATCCCCTGAAAGATCATCTTTATTCGCATAAGCGATAGCGTGGACGATACCATGGATCTCACCCGCGTAGTCTTTGATCGTTTCAAAGGCTTGTTGGATACTTTCATCGCTGGCAACATCGCATTCGACAGTAAATTCGTTTTCCTCCAACAGTTTTTCTAAAGATTTTTTCATTCGCTCATTTTGATACGTATAGATGACTTCGGCACCTTGTTGGCGTAAAGCTTGAGCACAGCCCCATGCGATACTGCGTTTGTTGGCAACGCCCATTACAACTATTTTTTTTCCACTTAAAAAGCTCATGTTTACACTCCTTGAAAATGAATAATTTCAGTAAAAAGGTCATCTTTTTTCAACCTTGCTTTATTATTAGCTAAAATGTTTTGATTGTCAAACTAATTTTTTCTAATTGATTCATAATTTGCAAGAATTAAATGTTTATGTTATTTTGATTATCAAAGTAAATATAAAGAATTCTCAAAGGAGAGAGCTTATGGAAAAGTATTTATCAGAAGTTGAAGTAATGGAATTGATCCCGAATCGCTACCCGATTTTTTATATTGATTATGTTGATGCGTTAGAACCAGGTAAAAAAATCATTGCTACGAAAAATGTGACGATGAACGAGGACTTTTTCCAAGGACATTTTCCGGGAAATCCTGTGATGCCAGGCGCGCTGATCCTTGAAACTTTGGCGCAAGCCGGATCGATCTTGATTTTGAAATCAGAAGAATTTTTAGGACGCACAGCGTATATCGGCGGTATCAATAAAGCAAAATTCCGCCGCAAAGTTACTCCTGGTGACGTGATGAAATTGATGTTTGAGATCACTAAGATCAAAGGAAACGTGGGGACTGCCAATGCAGTAGCGACCGTTGAAGGAGAAAAAGCCGCGGAATGCGAATTTACTTTCATCGTAGGCGACCAACGATAAAAGATTAAAAAACAGAAAATATTCGCTAATAAAGAAAAAGCTCCGAATGATCAAATAGTCATTCGAAGCTTTTTTTAATCAGTTCATTTATGATCGTCTGCTTATTTTGCTTCTTGCAGGATCTTGATAGATTTGATCTTGACAGGATCTTTTGGTGTCGAATCTTCACCCATACTGTTGGCTTCTCCGGTAGTTTCAGCTTCAGCGATCTTATCAACGATGTCTAATCCTTCCACTACTTGCCCAAAGACAGTATACTGGCCATCAAGGCTTGGCGCGCCGCCTTTTTTATAGGCTTCGATGATTTTTTCCGGTGTAAATTGTTTTGCCAATCCTTTTGACATGTCATCATGGTTTTGTACGATGAAAAATTGGCTGCCGATACTATTAGGCTGGCTGGATTGCGCCATCGAAAGAGCACCGCGAATATGATACAGCTCATCAGAGATCTCTGTGCCGAATCCTTCGCCCCAGATGCTTTCGCCGCCAGTTCCATCACCTTTAGGATCGCCCCCTTGGATCATGAAATCTTCAACAGTACGGTGGAATGTCAGACCGTCATAATAGCCTTCTTTCGCGTGTGTGATAAAATTTTCGACAGCTTTTGGCGCCAAATCAGGGAATAATTTGATTTTCATGGAGCCGGCTGTTGTTTCCATTTCGATCAGATCTTCATTTTCAGCTGCCTCGTTATTCAATTGAGGCAACTTTAAAGAACTAAAGTCTACTGAAGAAGAGGTAGTTTGTTCTGTTGTGGAGCTTTCTGATGAATTTGTAGCAGTGTTGCCGCAAGCGCTTAAAAGTAAAGCTGCCGCAATCGATCCGATAGTGAGCCATTGTTTTGTTTTCATATCATGTTCCTTTCCATTTGTATTCTCACTAAGCATATCAAATAACTAAAACACTGGCTAGTGTTTCTAAAAATTCTAGGAATGAAGAGAAGAGGTGTAGACCAAATTTTTTGGGAGTGTTATAATGTAAGTGCATTCACAAATAGTTGTTACTAGGAGGATTCACAATGGGAAAATTAGGTATTTCGATTTATCCAGAACGTTCAACATTTGAAAAGGATAAAGCATATTTGGATTTGGCGCATAAATATGGCTTTAAACGGGTATTTACCAGCCTTTTACAAATCAAAGACGACAAAGAAAAAGTATTAGCTGAATTCAAAAAAGTTGTCGACTATGCGAACCAGTTGGATATGGAAGTGATGGTAGACATCAATCCAGCGTTATTCGATCAGTTAGATATTTCTTACGATGATCTGTCTTTCTTTAAAGACATGGGAGCAGACGGTGTTCGTCTGGACGTAGGGTTTACAGGTGCGGAAGAAGCGCGAATGACTCGTAATCCGTATGGAATCAAGATCGAGATCAATATGAGCAGCGGAACGAATTATTTAGATAATATCATGAGCTACTCACCAAACACGAATCAATTACTAGGATCACATAATTTCTATCCTCATCGTTATTCTGGATTAAGTTATGATCACTTTGTTTATTGTTCGAAAAAATTCCGGAAATATAATATCAATACAATGGCTTTTGTGAACTCTCATGATGCCACATTTGGACCATGGCCGACACAAGACGGATTATGTTCATTAGAAGATCACCGTGATTTAGAGATCGCGACGCAAGTGAAACATTTAGTATTAACTGGTCTGATCGATGATATCACCATCGGTAACGCATATGCTTCTGAAGCAGAAATGAAAGCAATGGCTGAAGCATTCAACGCTCCTTATCCAACTTTGAAAGTGGATGTGGCAGATGATATTACCGAAAATGAACGAGTTTGTCTATTCGACAATCTGCATAGCTATCGTGGGGATCGTTCTGAATATATCCTGCGTTCTACTATGACTCGTGTTTATTACAAAGATAAGGAATTTCCTCCTCATAATACTAAAGATATGACTCATGGCGATGTTTTGATCGATAATGTGGAATACGGTCAATACAAAGGGGAAACACAGATCGCTTTGAAAGATATGAAAAACGACGGTCGTGTAAACGTTGTGGGCCGAATCTCTGATGACGAACTGTTTTTATTGGACTTCATTAAACCTTGGTCCAACTTTAAATTAGTGGAAAATAAATAATCATTGGAATGATCCTTGAATTAAAAGACCAAGCGGCTGCCGCAAAACATTTTTGTTTTGCAGCGGCCGCTTTCTCTTATCTTTACTTTGTAAGATACTTTGACAGGTTTTATGTGTTAATTTGTATAGTGAAGAGGTGAGAAGATGGATGAGAAAAAAATCGCTTTGCTGTTGAGTAAATTACAAGGCATCGCGCAAACCGGTTTGACCTATGGAAAAGACGTGTTTGATTCAGAGCGATACACGCAGATTTTACAAGTCACAACTGAATTGACCCAGTCGTTGACAGATCTTCCTGCTGAGAAGATTCGATATTATATGGAAACCGATGAAGGCTACGCCACGCCAAAAGTCGATATCCGAGCTGTCATTTTTTCTGAAGACCGCTTATTATTAGTGAAAGAAAAAAGCGATGGGACATGGGCACTGCCTGGCGGTTGGGCGGATATTGGCTATTCACCTTTTGAAATCGCTGAAAAAGAAGTGCTGGAAGAAGCCAACATCCACTGTTGTGCTCAACGCTTATTGGCAGTCAAAGATAAAAGCAAGCACGATTATCCCGCAAGTTTGACTTATGTCTACAAGTTTTTCATTCTCTGCCAGCCGCAAGAGCACCAGATTCCCAAAGAGTTCGAAACCATTGAAACATCCGCGGCGGGCTTTTTTTCTGAAGCGGAGATCCAAGAACTGCCGCTTTCGCGTGCTCGAAATACCGAATCTGATTTTGCGATGATCTTTGCGGATCATCGTGAGATACAAGAAACATTTTGTGATTGAACATCGACTTGCATAAGCCTGAAGTTTTCTTTATACTGAAAACTGTTTTTAACAACAATTGATTGGTGGAGGCAAACGTGAAACGAATTTATAAAATCATTGGCATTGTCATCGTTCTTTTGATCATTGGATTGGGCTTTGCCGGTAATTATTTCTATAACTATGCAGTCGTCCCTTCAGAAAAAGACTTTTTGAGTCCCAAAGCAGAGGCGGCGGAAAAGAAAGATCCATGGTTTGATGGGAAAACGCGGGAGAATTGGTATCAAGTTTCCTCGGACGATTTGAAGTTGCGGGCTATCTATCTGCCAGCGGAAAAAGACCAGAATAAAACGGCGATTTTAGCTCACGGATACATGGGAGAGGCTGAAGAAATGAAAGATTATGCCAAAATGTATCACGATATGGGCTATAATGTTCTGATCCCTGACGCGCGAGGACATGGTAAAAGCGAAGGCGACTATATCGGTTTTGGCTGGCCGGAGCGAAAAGATTATGTCGGATGGATCAATGAGGTCCTTAAAAAGAACGGCAATAATGAAGAGATCACATTATTCGGTGTCAGCATGGGAGCCGCAACTGTTATGATGACCAGCGGCGAAAAATTACCGAAAAATGTCGTATCCATCGTAGAAGATTGCGGTTATAGTTCTGCAAAAGCTGAATTGACTTATCAATACAATGAACTGTTCGATCTGCCGGACTTTCCACTGATGGAAGTTACCAGTCTTATTACCAAGCTGCGTGCCGGTTACTTTTTTGAAGATGCCGACGTCCTCAAGCAGTTAAAGAAAAATAAAGTACCAATGCTGTTTATCCACGGCGACAAAGATACCTTTGTGCCGACTTCGATGCTGGCACAAGTTTACCAAGCAACGGATGCACCTAAAGAAAAATGGGTAGTACATGGAGCCGAGCATGCGAAATCATTTTCTGTCGATCCATCTGCGTATAAAGAAAAAGTCCAAAGCTTTTTAGAGAAATATTGATCAGGATCGTTGAAAGATTTACTTTTAAAATCAGATACATTAAAAAGCAGGCACCTGCAACGTCATTAAGACGAGCAGATGCCTGTTTTTTTTACGGAGTTCAGATTATAAGTTTGCGAATTTTTCTAACAAACGAATCATTTGGCAAGTAAAGCCGTATTCGTTATCATACCAAGCGACTGTTTTTACTAATTGGAAGTCGCCGGCTGCGGTTACTTCGGTTTGAGTTGGGTCATAGATTGAACCAGCCGTTGTACCGATCACGTCTGAGGAAACGATTTGACGATCATCGTAACCGAAAGAAGGATTATCGACTGTATATTTTTTCATTGCTTCATTGACTTCATCAGCAGTAACTTTTTTCTTCAGAATAGAAACAAGTTCAGTCAATGAACCATCTACAACTGGTACGCGTTGTGCGTGTCCTTGTAGTTTTCCGTTTAATTCAGGGATAACCAATCCGATCGCTTTTGCTGCACCGGTGGAGTGAGGAATCGTGTTATCTGCTGCAGAACGAGCCGCACGAAGATTGCCGCCGCGAACTGGTCCGTCTAACAGCATTTGTGTTGAAGTATACGCATGGATCGTTGTCATCGTTCCAACTTCGATACCAAATTCTTTATTCAAAAAGTAAGCCATTGGTGCTAGGCAGTTTGTCGTACAAGAACCAGCGGAAATGATTTGATCATCAGCTGTCAATGTGTCGTCGTTGACATTGTAAACGATCGTTTTCATTTGTCCGGCAGGAGCAGAGATCACGACGCGTTTTACGCCAGCATCTAAGTGGGCTTGAGCTTTTTCTTTTGAAGTATAAAAACCAGTACACTCTAAAACGATATCTACGCCGTTTTCTTTTGCCCATGGGATCTTACTTGCATCAGGCTCAGCGTAAACACGCGTTTCTTCGCCATCAACGATGATTGAATTATCCGTAGCTGTCACTGTACCTGGATAAGTACCGTGAGTAGAGTCGAATTGCAACAATTGTGCCAACATCACTGGACTTGTCAGATCATTGATCGCTACCACTTCGATATCATCAGAAACTTCTTTGATTCGACGGAACGCCAAACGTCCGATACGTCCAAAACCATTAATACCAACCTTGACTGTCATAAAACTTCCTCCCTAAAACAATTTTTATAAAACCTTTTTTGAAAAGGCTTTACTATATTAATATAATGAAGCTAACTCGTTTTTTTGTCAAAGATTTCGTTTTTTTAATCGAAAAAATTGAAACTTTATTCGGGTGATTCTGTTTTACTTCCCGCCCTTTACACAAACAACTTTCTTAGACTCCGTTTAGATAAATGGTATAGTAAATGTAAGGAGGAGAGGAGGGATTCAAGTGTTTGGGATGATCGCACTTAAACTGGTTGTTGGCTTATTGGGATTATTATTGGTAGTTCGTTTGATAGGGAAAAAATCTTTATCGGAAATCACGCCTTTTGATTTGATCTACACATTGGTATTAGGCGGGATATTAGAAGAATCATTGTACGATGACAAAGTAAACATCGGTCACTTACTCTTGGCTTTAGCTTTATGGGCAGTGATGATTTATATCATCGAACAAGTAGTCCAAAAAAATGAAAGAATCAACCGCTGGATCAAAGGCGAGGCTGCGGTACTTGTTAAAAACGGTGTCTTGAATCTGAAAGAAATCTCTAAGAACCACATTGAAATGGAACAATTAAGAGAGATGCTCAGACAAGCAGAGTGCTTCTCACTGGAAAACGCAAAACATGTCGTGTTGGAAAATGCTGGACAAATCAGCGTGCTTAAAGAATCAGAAGATAACAAAGTAATGACGATCTTGCTGGTGGATCAAGGCAATATCCAGAAAAAAGTTCTTCAGACACACGGATTAAAAGAAAGCTGGTTGAGGGAAAAATTAAAAGAAGAAGGCCATACCAACTTGAAAGACATCGTTTATGTAGAATGGTCAGAGGAACGGGGCTTTTACGTAGTCACTAAATCCGAGACAGAACATCGGATCTATCGGATCGATGGCTGATTATTAATAAAAACAAAGCTGCATGATAAGTAGTAGAAGGCACTATTCTTACGGTCAAGTCAGAGATATCTGTTAGTCCTCAAAAATGACTGTTTAAGACTAGTTTGCTCTCAAAACGCTTAACTTGCAGTTTTTTATTTTTCAGTAAATAAACTAGCCATTTTCTTTATTTTATGTTACATTGAAGCGTCGTAGATAGTCGTAGAGATAAATGATAGTTTGTAGACGATGACGGATGATTTCCGTTATAATCAAATAGGAATTGAAGTAAGGAGGGCAAGAAATGTCCATGTTTTTAGACCAAGTAACCATTGACGTAAAAGCTGGTAAAGGCGGCGATGGGATGGTTGCTTTTCGAAGAGAAAAATATGTGCCGGACGGTGGACCGGCTGGCGGTGACGGCGGACAAGGCGGCGATGTCATTTTAGTTGTTGATGAAGGTCTGCGCACGCTGATGGATTTTCGTTATAACCGCCATTTTAAGGCACAGCCTGGTGAAAATGGCATGAGTAAGGGGATGCACGGACGAGGGGCGGAAGATACAGTTGTCAAAGTTCCGCCTGGCACAACCGTTCGTGACGCAGATACAGGCGCGTTATTAGGAGATTTGATCACTGATGGTCAAACATTAGTAGTAGCAAAAGGCGGTCGCGGCGGTCGCGGAAATACCCGTTTTGCATCTCCTAAAAATCCTGCACCGGAATTGGCCGAAAATGGTGAACCGGGACAAGAAAGAAAAATCGAATTAGAATTGAAAGTTTTGGCAGATGTTGGTTTAGTGGGATTCCCATCAGTTGGAAAATCTACACTTTTATCAGTGATTTCTTCTGCTCGTCCTAAAATCGGAGCATACCATTTTACTACATTGGTTCCTAATCTGGGAATGGTCACGACATCAGATGGACGCAGTTATGCAGTGGCTGACCTGCCTGGTTTGATCGAAGGTGCTTCGCAAGGTGTCGGTCTGGGCACGCAATTTTTACGTCACATCGAACGCACACGGGTCATTTTGCATGTGATCGATATGAGCGGTATCGAAGGTCGCGATCCTTACGAGGATTATCTGGCGATCAATAAAGAATTGGCTTCCCATAACCTGCGCTTGATGGAACGCCCGCAAATTATTGTTGCCAATAAAATGGATATGCCGGATTCAGAAGAAAACCTGCAAAAATTCAAAGAGCAGATCGCCAAAGAGAAGACAGATGAGTATGCCGATGATCTGCCGATCTTCCCGATTTCCAGCGTAACACGCAAAGGGATCGATGCATTATTAAATGCGACAGCGGATCTTTTGGAAGTCACTCCTGAATTCCCATTATACGAAGATGAAATGGAAGAAGATGCGGTACATTACGGCTTTACGGCTGATGCGCCGGAATTTGAGATTTCTCGCGAACCTGATGCGTCTTGGGTACTTTCTGGTGCGAAAATCGAGAAACTATTCCAAATGACCAATTTCGATCATGATGAAACAGTGATGCGTTTTGCACGTCAGCTGCGCGGTTTAGGCGTAGATGAAGCGTTGCGAGCTCGCGGTGCGAAAGATGGCGACATCATTCGTATCGGTAATTTTGAATTTGAATTTGTTGAATAACAGATGAACTGCTTTTTTCTGCTTGATTTTCAGCAGAAAGCATAAAGACCGCTATTGACGTATTTTCGTCAATAGCGGTCTTTTTAAGTGATTTCTTTTTCTATTCTTGCGTATTATTGGTAAAATGAAAGAAAACAGTAAGGAGAAGATATTATGACAAAACGAGTAATCGTAATGAATTTCGAGGTAGAATCTCAAGCATATCAAGCTTTTTCTGAGATCAAAAAAATAGCTATGCGAGGGGAAATCAAAGGGGAACAGATGGCGGTAGTCACACACTCGGCTGATGGTGATCATAACTTCAAGATCGATGATTTTCTAGATTTTACCGGCAGCAATAAAACTTCCAGAGGCGGACTGATCGGGATGCTTGTAGGTATATTAGGCGGACCGCTGGGAATCCTTTTGGGATGGTTTGGCGGCAGTATGATCGGCGCTACGCAAGATGCGAAAGAAATCAAAGATGCGCAAAATGTTTTTGAATATCTGATCACTCAAATCGGTGAAGGGCAAACCGGATTGATCCTGATCGCCGATGAAGAAGACAATCGTCCTATCAATCAAGTGATCATCAATGAATTAGGCGGCGGTGTGACTCGTCTTGACCTAGATGAAGTAGAAGAAGAAGTGAAGAAAGCACAAGAAGTAGAGAAAAAGACTCAAGAAAACGCCCAAAAAGATTGGGACGCTGAACATGAGCAAAACACGTCTGCACCAGAAGTCGGCCCTGAGAAAAAGCAAGAAAACGATGAATAAAAATGGTATACTGGTCAATAGTGATGATTCTTTTCATCAAGATGACTAAGTAGAGAGATGGAAAATAATGGAATTAGAATTTTTAGGAACAGGTGCTGGCGTTCCGGCAAAACATCGAAATGTCAGCGGTATCGCCTTTAAACTTTTAGATGAACGAAATGCCGTTTGGCTATTTGATTGCGGCGAAGGCACGCAAATGCAGATCTTGCGTACCAATATCCGCCCACGGAAAATCGAGAAGATTTTTATCACCCATTTGCATGGTGATCATATTTTTGGGTTGCCGGGCTTGATCAGCAGCCGTTCGTTTCAAGGCGGCAATGAAACATTAGAGATCTACGGACCAAAAGGAATCAAGAATTTTATTCAAACAGCGCTAAATACTTCTCAGACGAGATTGAGCTATAATATAAAGTTTTTTGAGATCGAAAATGAAGGACTTATCTTTAAGGACCAGCAGTTTCAGGTCTATTGTCAAAAACTGGATCATGGGATCACCAGTTATGGTTATCGCGTAGTCGAAGCGGATCATGAAGGCGAACTGCAAGTAGCCGAGCTGCAAAAATTAGGGGTTGCTCCCGGACCGATTTATGGACGTTTGAAAAAAGGTGAGACGGTTACTCTAGCTGACGGTCGCCAATTAAGCGGAAAAGATTTTGTCGGTGCTGCTAAAAAAGGACGGATCGTTACGATCTTAGGCGATACTCGCAGGACGCAAAGCGCGATTGAACTTGCGAGAGGAGCAGATGCTTTAGTCCATGAAAGTACCTTTAATAAGAATGAAGCGCAGATGGCGAAAGCTTATTTCCATTCCACCACCCATCAAGCCGCAGATGTCGCTAAAAGGGCAGGTGTCAAACAACTGCTTTTGACCCATATCAGCGCGCGATATCTAGGAAAAGATGCGGTAGGTCTGGAAACAGAAGCCAAAGAGATCTTTCCTAATACAAAAATCGTCAAAGATTTTGATGTGATCGAGATTCCTTTTAATGAAAGAGGGGAAAAAGAGTGAATTTAACGGACAAAGTTGTTTTAGTAACTGGCGGATCAGGCGGTCTGGGTGAACAGATTTGTTACGAAGCCGCCAAAAAAGGTGCGATCGTGATCACTTGTGCCAGAAGAAGTGATCGGATCGAAGAAGTAAAAGAAACATGCAGCCAACTAAGTAATAAACCGGCATATGCTTTTCCATTAGATATCAGCGATCCTGACAGTGTTGACGAGCTTTTAGAAAAAGTCTACACAGAAATCGGACGGGTAGATGTCTTAGTCAATAATGCCGGGTTTGGCATTTTTGATAATTTTGCAGAGTTTGATTTGAAACGCGCTCGCGAAATGTTCGAAGTCAATGTTTTGGGAATGATGGTTTTGACGCAGCGAATCGTGATCGAGATGTTGAAACAAAAACGAGGTCATATTATCAATGTCGCTTCGATGGCCGGAAAAATGGCGACGCCAAAATCAACCGTCTACTCAGCGACGAAATTTGCGGTCTTAGGCTTTTCAAATGCATTGCGTTTGGAATTGAAGCCGGCGGGTATCCATGTGACGACTGTCAATCCCGGTCCCATCAGCACCTCGTTTTTTGATAAAGCTGATCCTTCCGGTGATTACTTAGCCAGTGTGGGGATGTTTGTTTTAGAACCTCAGAAATTAGCAACGACTATCGTTCGAAGCATGGAACATCCAAGACGTGAGATCAATCGTCCACGAGTAATGGAAGCGGCATCCCGCTTTTATACGTTGTTTCCGCATATCGGTGATTTTTTAGCCGGCGGATTGTTCAATAGAAAGTGAGTGTGGCGAAATGAAGAACCAGTGGCGGGCAATTCTAGGATTTTTGCTGGTACTGATCGTGGTTCTTTTTGCGGTTCTCAATACAATGGCGGTGACCATCAACTTCGGTTTTGGCGAGGTTAAAGCGCCGCTGATTTTAGTGATCATCGGTTCAGCCATCTTAGGAGCTGCCATTATCCTGCTGACATCGACAAGCCAGTTATATCAGCAGAAAAAAACGATCAAGGAACTAAAAAAAGAACGCCAAAATCTGCAAGAAAATTTTCAACAAAAAGTCCAAGAAGAATTGGAAAAAGAGAAACGGCTTTGGCAAAACCAACAAGCCAGTACCACTGAAGAAAATAATGATGTGCTGACAAAAGATGATACTTCAATTGAATGAATGCTGAGGTGTCTTTTTCAGGGGAAATGCAGTATCCGAACAGAAAAAGTGATTGAGCGATTTTGCAGAAGTTGATTGCAAGATACAGCAAAGAGCGCTTTTTGTTCGGATTTTTTTGTTTTAAGTGACATTAGAAAAATGAAACGTTGGTAGTTTCTTCCAATTTCAATAGGGTTTTGCTATACTTATACAGTTGGGAGTGATTACGTGAGAAACTCGAACTATCAATGGAAATTGCCTGTTGAGCAAGAAGTTTCGACAGCGTTTAAACAAGAATTATCAGATCGAAAGATCGATCAAATGGTGGGCAAGATGCTCTGGCAGCGTGGTGTTCGTACATCGGAAGATTTAGAACGGTTTTTACATCCTTCGCTGCAAGACCTTCACGACCCTTTTTTGCTTTACGACATGGAAAAGTCAGTGGAAAGAATCCAGGAAGCTATCGTCAATGATGAGAGGATCTTGGTTTACGGAGACTATGACGCGGACGGAATCACCAGTGTCACCATCATGAAAGAGGCATTGGAGCTGTTAGGAGCCAATGTTGCTTATTATCTGCCTAATCGGTTCACTGACGGATACGGACCAAATCTCAGAGTCTATCAAGAGCAGATCGATGCCGGAGTTCAATTGATCATCACTGTCGACAATGGTGTTGCTGGTCATGAAGCTATCGCTTATGCCAATTCGCAGCAAGTGGATGTAATCGTGACGGATCACCATGAGTTGCCTAGTGAACTGCCTGATGCGTTTAGTATCATCCATCCAAAGCATCCAGCAGGAGATTATCCTTTCAAGGAATTAGCGGGAGTCGGCGTGGCGTTTAAAGTTGCAACTGCATTGTTGGATGAAGTGCCGCTGGAATTTTTAGATCTTGCGGCGATCGGGACGATCGCGGACATGGTTTCCTTGACCGGTGAAAATCGTGCGTTGGTTTCTCTTGGTCTGCAAGCAATAAAAAATTCTGAACGTTTAGGTTTGCGGGAATTGCTTACTGTCAGCGGTGTAAAAGCAGCCGACGTATCAGAGAGTACCATCGGTTTTAGTGTCGGTCCGCGTTTGAATGCCATTGGTCGTTTAGGCGATCCGCAGCCGGCGGTCCAATTACTTTCAACTTTTGATGAAGAAGAAGCTAAGCGGCTGGCGAAGATGTTGGATGATATCAACAACGAACGCAAAGGGCTGGTGGAGAAGATCACTGAAGAAGCCTTTCAATTGATCGATCCGAAAAATGAGGTACATCTATTAGCGCATCCCGGTTGGCACGAAGGTGTTTTAGGGATCGTAGCTGGAAAAATCGTGAAAAAAACCGGACGTCCGACCATCGTACTGACTATGAAGGAAGACGGCAACGCCAAAGGATCAGGAAGAAGTATTGATGCACTTGATTTGTTTGGGATGCTTGACGGCATGCGGGATTTGTTTATCAATTTTGGCGGACATCATGCGGCAGTCGGTTTGACATTGCAAGCAGATAATCTTCCTGAACTGCAAGAAAGGATCAATCGCTATATTCGCGAAAATGATATTGATTTGTCTCAAGGCAGCGAGCTGATCATCGATGAAGAATTGAAATTATCAGATGTGACGATCCCGTTCATTGAATCTTTGAATATACTAGCGCCTTTTGGAACAGATAATCCGATTCCCCGCTTTATGTTTTCTGACGTTCGAGCACCGGAAAAAAGAACGATCGGAGCGGCTAATGATCATTTGAAAATGGCACTAACAGTTCCTGATCAACCATCACTAGATGTGATCGGATTTGGTTTTGGTTCTCAGGTCCAAGAATTTCAAGAAGTATTTGATGTGGTAGGACAGTTGAGCGTAAATCAATGGAACGGTAATAAAAAACCGCAACTGACATTAGAAGATTTTCGGATCAAAGACTTGCAGATTTTTGATTATCGAGCAAAAAAATCCTATTCGCAATTAGCGACTTCGGGGAATACACTGATCGTCAGTTTTGGCAAGAAATTCCCTGACGAACTTTTCAAACATTTGCAAGGAGATATTTGCTATTTCAAAGATTTGGCTGAGTTCCAATTGCAGACGGATGGTAATACCTATCAGCAGTTGGTGATCGCGGATTGCCCGGTCGATGCTGAAGTAGTCAAATCGATCGTGCAGCAAAGCGAAATCATGCGGATCTATCTGATTTGTCTGGCTCAAGATGACGCGTATCTTGACGGCATCGGAACACGGGAACAATATGCGCGGCTCTTTAAATTTGTTAATACACAAGAAAAAGTAGACGTCCGCTATAAACTGCCTATGGTGGCAAAATTTTTAAAGATTCCAGAAAAGTTATTAATTTTCATGATTCAGGTGTTTTTTGAATTAGAATTTGTTACAATAAACGACGGTGTTTTGAAAAAAACGTTGAATCCAATGAAAAAAGAACTATCAGAAAGTTCGACTTATCAAAACAGGTTGAAAAAAATACGAACAGAAGAATTTCTATTACTAAGTGATGTGTCAACCATCAAAACTTGGTTAACAATGCAGGAGGGAATATAAATGGATTTAAAAGACTATATTGCAAGTATCCCGGATTATCCGTCTGAGGGAATCATTTTCAGAGATATCTCGCCTTTGATGGCAAACGGTGAAGCATATCGGGAAGCGACAAAACAAATCGTTGATTACGCAAAAGAAAAACGGATCGACATGGTAGTAGGACCAGAAGCACGTGGATTTATCGTAGGTTGTCCGGTAGCGTATGAATTAGGTGTCGGTTTTGCACCAGTCCGCAAAAAAGGCAAATTGCCTCGCAAAACCATCGAAGTGACTTACGATCTTGAATACGGTACTGATACATTGACATTGCATGAAGACGCGATCCAACCAGGACAACGGGTCTTGATTTGTGACGATTTATTAGCTACTGGCGGTACATTGAAAGCGACGATCGACCTTGTTGAAAAATTAGGCGGTATCGTAGTCGGCTGTGCGTTTCTGATCGAATTGATGGATCTGCACGGACGAGATAAAATCGCAGGATACGATACATTGACATTAATGGAATACTAAAAAAAAGCCGAGGACTCATCGAAAAATGAGTTTCTCGGCTTTTTTTGTATAATAGGGGGCTTTCCCAATCAATCAAAAGAAATTATTCATAATGATATGTTTTTGAACCGGAAGATGCAGAATACGGATAATGACGGCGACGTTCAGATTGACGGAACTTCTTATCATCCCAGAAAGTAAACCACAGCAAGAACAAAGGGGCAAAAACCAGCAACGTCATTTCGATCCCAAAACTTTTTAGGGAAAAGCCGATCAACAAACCTAAAACGATCAGAGCAATATTTCGAATACCTTTCATTTCCTTCACCTCATTATGTAATACGAACAAATGTTTGTATTCTTATTATACGAATATATGTTCGCTTTGTAAAGAAAAAAATAGAAATCCTCAAATTATTTTTGAAGATTTCTAACAGGATCATAAAAGATCTCGATACAATCCTACGACTAATCCTAAGATCGTTACGTTCGGTAAAATGATTGGATCCATGAAATCATTTTCCGGTTGTAGGCGGATATGGTTTTTTTCTTTAAAGAATCGCTTGCACGTGGCTTCGTTCTCATCTGTCATAGCGATGACGATATCCCCGTTGTTTGCACTTGATTGTTTGCGGACGATGACTTGGTCACCATCAAGTATCCCGCTGTTGATCATACTTTCACCGCGGATCGTCAGCATGAACAAGCTGCCTGAATCATTCGCTAAATTGGGCGGTAATGGGAAAAAGTCGGAGGCTTCTTCGACTGCTAAGATCGGTTCACCGGCTGTGACCACACCTAAAACTGGGATCGTTTCTGATTGCACACCGATTTTCTCCAACCCTAATGCCGTTAATTCGATGGCGCGGGGTTTTGTCGGGTCGCGTTGGATCAATCCTTTTTTTTCTAGTCGAGATAAATGGCCGTGTACCGTAGAGGTAGAAGACAGATTGACTGCTTCACCGATCTCACGGACAGTAGGAGGATATCCTTTTTCTGCAACACGGGCATGGATGAATTTTAAGACTTCGATTTGACGATTTTCTGTACGTTTTGCCACGTCATGCACCTTCTTTCATTTTCTTATTTCAGTTTACCATAGGAAAATGGATAAATCAAACAAACGTTCGCTTTTGTTGGCGGCTGCGTAGGCTTTTTCTACTAATTATAGCTAAATGATCAATTGAAATATCTGATAAATGAAGGAAGCTATTAGCTATGTTTTTTAAAGGCTAAATGTTGTATAATCAGGACAAATAGCGTATTGGACGTTATCAAAACAAAAAAAGGCAAGCCAGTGATAGGGTAAGCCTAAGAAGAGGGTGAAAATTTCGTGCTTTCAAAAGAAAAACTTGAACGTATCAATCAATTGGCGAAAAAGAAAAAAGAAGCAAGCTTGACGGCGGAAGAGGAGAAAGAACAGATCCTTTTACGACAAGAATATCTTGAAGCCTTCCGTTCTGGAATGCGGCACCATATCGAAGGGATGAAAGTCGTCGATCCTGAAGGAAATGATGTTACACCGGAAAAATTGAAAAAAATCCAAAAAGAAAACGGACTTCATGATCGTTAAAAAAAGGCGATTGCTTTTTTTCTTGCAATCCTTTACAATGAAAGTATTAATAAAGGTAAAAAAAACCTAAATAGGAGGAATCACATTGTTTGATAAAATCGATGAATTAGGGGTCAATACGCTGCGGACATTAAGTATTGATGCTGTTCAAAAAGCCAATTCAGGACATCCGGGATTGCCGATGGGGGCTGCTCCAATGGCTTATGCACTTTGGACGAAACATTTGAAAATCAATCCAAAAACTTCACGGAATTGGGTGGATCGGGACCGGTTCGTTTTATCCGCAGGTCATGGTTCAGCATTGCTTTACAGCTTGCTGCATTGTGCAGGATACAATGTGACGATCGACGACTTGAAGAACTTCCGTCAATGGGACAGCAAAACACCAGGACATCCTGAAGTTCATCATACAGATGGTGTGGAAGCAACGACTGGTCCTTTAGGTCAAGGGATCGCTATGGCAGTTGGGATGGCAATGGCTGAAGCTCATTTAGCGGCTACGTATAACCGTGACAACTACAATGTGATCGATCACTATACTTATGCCATTTGCGGCGACGGCGATTTGATGGAAGGCGTTTCTCAAGAAGCAAGTTCTATGGCCGGACATATGAAATTAGGCAAATTGATCGTTCTGTACGATTCAAATGATATTTCATTAGATGGACCGACTTCAAAATCATTTACTGAAGATGTCGGTAAACGTTTTGAAGCATATGGTTGGCAACATATTTTAGTAAAAGACGGCAATGACTTGGAAGCTATCTCAAAAGCAATCGAAGAAGCCAAAGCAACTTCTGATCGTCCAACATTGATTGAAGTCAAAACAGTGATCGGTTTTGGTGCACCAAAAGCCGGAACTTCTGCAGTCCACGGCGCGCCGATCGGTATCGACGGTATCGAAGCTGCGAAAAAAGCGTACGGTTGGGATTATCCAGAGTTTGCAGTTCCTGAAGAAGCTGCAGCTCGTTTCAAAGAAACCATTAACGAGCCTGGTGAAAAAGCTGAGGATGCTTGGAATCAATTATTTGCTGATTACGAACAAAATTATCCAGAATTAGCGGATCAATTCAAAAAAGCTTTTGCCGGCGAATTTCCAGAAAACTGGGATAGCGAAATGCCGGTTTACGAAGAAGGTACCAGCCAAGCAAGTCGTGTTTCCAGCAAAGAGATGATCCATGCGTTATCAAAAACGATCCCTAGCTTCTGGGGCGGTTCTGCCGACTTGTCTGCATCAAACAATACGATGGTATCAGGCGAAAAAGATTTTGAACCAGGACAATACGAAGGACGGAATATTTGGTTTGGTGTTCGGGAATTCGCGATGGCGGCAGCTATGAACGGTATCCAACTTCATGGCGGAACACGGGTATACGGTGGTACATTCTTTGTATTTACTGATTACTTGCGTCCAGCGATCCGTTTGGCAGCGATCCAACATGTTCCAGTAACATACGTATTGACTCATGATTCTGTTGCAGTAGGTGAAGACGGACCAACTCACGAACCGATCGAACAGTTGGCAAGTGTACGCTGCATGCCGAATGTCCATGTGATCCGTCCAGCAGACGGTAATGAAACACGTGCTGCTTGGAAGATTGCCATGAATTCGCAAGAAACACCAACGATTTTAGTTCTAAGCCGTCAAAATCTGCCGGCACTTCCAGGAACAGACAAAGCCGCTGATGAAAATGTCGCAAAAGGCGGATACGTTATTTCTGCTCAAGAAGGGGCTAAACCAGAAGGTGTCTTGATCGCAACTGGTTCTGAAGTTGCTTTAGCGATCGCAGCTCAAAAAGAATTAGCAGCTCAAGGTAAAGATGTTTCTGTTGTTTCATTGCCAAGCTTTGATATCTTTGACAAACAAGACGCAGCATACAAAGAATCTGTTTTGCCAAAAGACGTAACGAAACGGGTAGCTATCGAAGCTGCTTCACCATTCGGCTGGGAAAAATATGTCGGATTTGAAGGCAAAATCATTGCTATCGACCACTTCGGCGCTTCAGCACCTGGTGATAAGATCTTATCTGAATTTGGTTTTACAACAGAAAATGTTGTTTCAACTTTCAACACGTTATAAAAAATATAAACTCCGGGCAACCGGAGTTTTTTGTCATTTGCAGATGTTTTGAGAGCCTTCTGATGAGACTTTTTAAAGACTTGTCGTTCAACAGCTATCTGAAACAATATCTAAAGAGCTAGAATCCAGCAATTTTACAGAATGTGAAAGACTATTTTGATCCTGTTTTGCAAAGGGAAAGCGATGGGAACTTTAAGAGTCGTTCAAAAAGCGCCAACATTTGTTTGAAGAGGTGAGAGAGTGTGAGTTGGTTAATGTTTGTTCCATTTTTATTTTTTGTACAGAATAGAAAAGATTTAGTCATTGATAAAAAACGAATCACTGGACTGATAATTATGGCGGGGATCATCCTAGTCAGCGGGTATATAAATGCGGACATCATGTCTGATCCTGCCAATGAAAACATCAGTAGTAATCTATATGACAATTTTGCCTTGCCAAGTTTACTCCTTGTATCGTCTTTGATGATAAAGGAAGTAGCAGAAAGTAAATATATCAAGTGGATCTTATTGATATTGGGACTTTTTTTATTTGGTTATATGAGTCTGCATTACTTGATCGGTTTCCATAACCCTTATTGGGAAAATCTGGGATGGAGCATAAAAGATGTGTATGGATTTTAACGATAATTGTCTGTAACCACCAAATAAAATAGTAATCAAAAATACAGCACCCTTACTCTGCGGGTGCTGTATTTTTGATTACTGGGATCAAGACCTCGAAAATCTGGTCTTCAGGATTTTCAGAGGTCGTTTCGTCCTGCCACAAGAGCTCCCAAATATCGCCATTCAATTGGTAACCATGTTCTTTCAAGTAATTGCGGAAACGATTGTTGAAAATATTGATGTGATGGATCTCATCTTTCATAAATCCAGAGACATAATATCCGGCAGGGCGCTGAAGGATCTGTTGGTCTTTGTAAAGATGCAGACGTTCTGAAGGGATCTTGACCAGTGCGCGATAAGGTGCATCGTGGAAATTTTCTTCATAAAACGCGCCACCTTCCACTAAAAAGCCGATGGGGTGGCCGCTGAACAAGTCACTGCTGTCAATGGAAGAATAAAATCTGCCGTAAACTTGCAGGGAATTGATATCGTAAAAATTTTCGATGACTTCAGAAGCCACAAAATATTCAGCTTCACGATAGGAATAAGTGATGGATTCTAAGTCAAAGTTTTTTAAAGTCGTATAACGGTCAATGTAATTATCCAACGACTGACGGATATTTTTCAACTTAGCGATTTCCTCATCGATCCGCTCTTTTTGCTTCATAAATCCTTCCAATACATAAGAAACATTGCGATTTTTTAAAAATGTCTGGATTTCTTCCAAGGGAACATCAAGATTTTTTAAAAGTAAAATGACATCCAGTTCAAAATATTGCTCGATACTATAATAGCGATAACCGTTTTCGCCTATTTTCACGGGCTTGAACAAACCGATCTGGTCGTAATAAATCAACGTACGGCGGCTGATACCGGCATAATTAGCCATTTCGCTGATAGTCAAAAATTTTTTCATCAAAATGTTCCTTTCTCTATTGACTGTAACGTTACGTTACACTTTATTCTACCATAAGAGAAGGAGGGAAAAAGATGAAATTATTAAAAGTCTTTTTTAAAGAGTATCGTAAAATGTTCTTTATCACCTTCATCCTAATGATCGTGCAAGCTGTTGGGACACTTTTGGTTCCTTACTATGTTGCTGAAATTATTGATGAGGGTATTTTAACGCAAAATCAGGAGGCTATTTGGAAAAACGGCGGATTCATGCTGGCGATCGCAGGCATAACAGGGATTTTCGCTGTCATCGCCAGTTATTATTCGGCGGTTTTATCTGGGCGTTTTGGCTATTTTCTGCGTAAAAAGCTGATCGCTAAAACCCAGCAGCTGTCGATTTCTGATATGGATGATTTTGGTACGCCGACCTTGCTTGCTAGAACAACAAGTGATATCACCAATATTCAGCAAATCATGATGATGGTCCTGCAGATGATCATTCCGGCACCGCTGATTTGTCTTGCTTCCATCATATTGACGGGAATGATTTCTTGGCAATTTGTCTGGATCCCTATCGTATCTATCGTTTTATTTTCAGTAGTTTCGTTATTGATCATCAAAAAAGCGATTCCTTTAGCGGATGTGATGCAGCGGAGAATGGACAAGATGGTGCAGATCTTACGAGAATTCTACACTGGTGTCCGAGTGATCCGGGCGTTCAATAAGACAGGTTTTGAGAAAGAACGAACAGACAAAACCTTCAATAACTACGCGGCGGTCATGATCCGGGTCAATAAACTTTTTGCCATTTTAAATCCGACTGTCAATCTAGTGATGGGATTGAGTATGACAGCGGTATTAGCATTTGGCGGAACGCTTGCGGTGCAACGAACAGTACCGATCGGCAGTTTGACTGCTATCAGTGAATATACTGTTTTGAGTCTCTGGTTTTTGACGATGGCGGCAATGGTCATCGTGATGATCCCTAAAGCCCTGGCTTCTTTGGAAAGGATCGCAGAAGTTTTAGCGAAAACACCAGAAATCAGCAACGGCGAGAAATCAACTTTGGAGATGCAGGAAAATGCGCCGATCGCAGTTTTTGATCAAGTAGATTTTTCTTACAGCGGAGCAGAAGAGCCGGTTTTGTCCAATATTTCTTTTACGATCCCTAAAGGAGTAATGGCTATCGTAGGCGGTACCGGATCTGGAAAAAGTACGATCGCCAAAGCGCTATTGCGATTCAAAGACACCACAAACGGAACGATTTATTTTGGCGGTGAGCCGATCCAAAACGTGGATCAAACAGCGTTGCGGGAAAAAATCAGCTATGTTCCCCAGAAAGCCTTCTTGTTTAGTGGAACGATCCGCGACAATTTTCTTTTTGGAAATCCAGCGGCTACGGAAGAAGAAATGAATGAAGTGGCAAAAGTAGCGCAGGCAGCTGAATTTATCGATTCATTGGAACAGAGATTCGAAGCAGTCGTCGCTCAAAAAGGCAACAACTTTTCCGGCGGTCAAAAACAGCGCTTGAGTATCGCGCGGGCGTTGATCAAGCCGGCACATCTGTATTTCTTTGATGACAGCTTTTCGGCTTTAGACTATCAAACTGATGCCAAGCTCCGAAAAGCATTGAAGACTTATCTAAAAGATGCCGCGATCGTGATCGTTGCCCAACGGCTTTCTACCATCAAAGACGCTGATCAGATCATCGTTTTAGAAGAAGGGAAGATTGTCGGTATCGGCACTCATGAGAGTCTCCTTGCTTCATGCCGGGTCTATCAAGAGTTTGCCAAATCACAAGGAATGGAGGAAAGGTATGAGCACAAAGCAGTTTAAAGAAAAAGATACAGAAACACCAAAAGAATTTAAAAAAACCGGTCTGCGTCTTTTTAAATTATTGGCAGAACAAAAAGGCCGTTTTGCGATCATCATAGCTTCAGCCATTTGCTTTGCAGTGTTGATGGCGGTTATTCCCTTGATTTTAGGATGGGGATTAGACGCCATTATTTCCCTAGTACAACAAGGCGATGTTACAGGAAATAATTTATTTGCTGTATTATTGCGGCCAGTACTGCTGCTTTTTCTGGCTTGGGGCGGTGTTTCTTTGTTTTCGCTTTTGCAGGAATATACAATGGCCAGTGTCGCTGAGACATTGACATTACGTCTTAGAAAAACAATGACTGATAAATTGAACCATTTGCCGATGAAGTTTTATGATCAATATAAAACCGGCGACATTTTAGCACGAGCAACCCTTGATTTGGACAAAGTATCAGAGGTTTTGCAAGTGGGATTGATGAAGCTGATTTCCGCGATTTTATCCATCGTGATCGGACTAGGATTGATGATTTATTTGAGTCCTCTCCTTACAGTAGGGATCGTTGTGATTTTATTGATCAGTCTGTTTTTAACAAACGTTTTGGCTAAAAAAAATCAAGTGTATTTTTCAGAGAATCAAGCGGCATTAGGTGCTGTCGGAACGAAAGCTGAAGAAGATTATTCCGGTAATCTTCTGATTAAGGCTTACAATCGGCAGCAGGAAACAGAAGCAGAATTAGACAAACTAAATGAAGCGCAATTTCAAGCATTTAAAAAAGCGCAATTCGTAAGTTTTGCTATCAATCCATTGATCCGATTGATCAATCAGCTGGGGTTTGTGACTAGTGCTGTGGTGGGCGGGATCATGGTTATCAATGGACAATTGTCTATTGGTTTAGTCCAAGCCTATCTGCAATATGTCAATCAAGTTTCTGAACCTATCACACAAGTATCTTATGTTATCAATAGTCTGCAAAGCGCTTTTGCCGCATTGGAACGTATTTTTGAGATCTTAGATTTACCAGAAGAAAAAGAAAATACATTGAATCTGCCGGTGCCGGAAAAATTAAAAGGAGAAGTAGCCTTTAAACACGTGGCGTTTGGTTATCAAAAAGGACAGCTTTTGATGGAAGATGTCAATTTTCAAGTGAAGCCAAAACAAATGGTGGCGATCGTAGGACCAACTGGTGCTGGGAAAACCACGATGATCAACTTATTGATGCGTTTTTATGATGTAGCAAAAGGACAGATCGAAGTCGACGGGAAAAATATCAGCCGCTTTTCTCGTGCGGAAATCCGGCAAAAGTTCGGTATGGTATTGCAAGATACATGGCTGTTTGAAGGGACTGTGGCTGATAACATTGCCTATGGACGCCCTGACGCTACTAGAGAAGAGATCATTCAAGCGGCTAAGGATGCTCAATGTCACCATTTTATCCAAACACTGCCGGAAGGATATGAGACCATTATTTCAACCGATGGCAGTCAGATCTCCCAAGGACAACAGCAGTTGCTGACGATTGCCAGAGCGATCCTTGCCGATCCTCAGCTGTTGATCTTGGATGAAGCGACGTCTAGTGTTGATACACGGACGGAAGGGATGATCCAGCAAGCGATGGACAAATTGACTGCGAAACGAACCAGCTTTGTAATCGCCCATCGCTTGTCGACGATCAAGAATGCTGATTTGATCTTAGTAATGAAAGACGGAACCATCATTGAAAAAGGCAGTCATCACAGTTTGATGGAAAAAGGCAGTTTTTATGCCAATCTTTACAACAGTCAATTTGCGAGTTAACGAAAAAATTTCTTGAATTATTCCCCAGTCTTTACATATAGCTGGGGAATTTTTTGAACGAATTTTGATCAAGCGGATTTTCTTTAAAAATGAATGTTTCAATAAGATGAGTTATATTAAAAAAAGATTACATGCCGTATTTTAATTGTTGTTTCTTCAGAAAGGATTTATAATGAAAAAGTTAAGAAAAGGAAAAGTTTCTCTAAAGGCTTATGGAGGTTGGGCATGAATCAATATCAAACACGCAGTCAAAGACATCAGGCGAAACCTGCTGTCAAATTTAATAAAACAGCATTAGTGTCAGTTGTTGGAGCCGGTCTATTAGTAACTCCTAGCGCTATGGCTTTGATGCCGGCACAAGCTAGTGCGGCAGAATATCAAACGGCAGACGAAGTATCTGCATTTATCGATCAAATCGGTTGGGTTGCCTCAGAAGTTGCCAATGCCAACGATTTATACGCTTCCGTAATGATCGCACAAGCTTTGCTGGAAAGCGGCAATGGGACTTCATTGCTGGGCAGTGCTCCTTATTATAATCTTTTTGGCGTAAAAGGCTCTTATAACGGTCAATCTGTTTATTTACCTACTCAAGAATATCTGAACGGTCAATGGGTCACCATGAATGAACCGTTTCGTCAATATAATTCATATTGGGAATCATTCCAAGATCATGCGAATGTATTGAGAAGCACCAGTTTTTCAACTGGTACCGCTCATTACTCAGGAACGTGGAAAAGCAATACATCCAGTTATATGGATGCAACAGCTTATTTGACAGGGCGTTATGCTACAGACCCTGGGTATACACAAAAATTGAATTGGCTGATCCAGTCGTATAATCTGACTCGTTTCGATACACCGGCAAACGGTACAACGACACAAACGACTACCAGTCAAACAGTAACAACACAAACAACTCAGACTCAAACACAAACAACTCAAACAACACAGACAACAAGTACAGGATCTGGAACTTACACCGTTGTTTCCGGTGATACGTTGTGGGATATCGCAGCGGCTCATGGTCTTTCAGTCGATCAATTGATGTCTATGAATGGATTGAGCAGCGATACCCTTATGGTTGGGCAACAATTGACAGTGTGATCTGTCACGAATACAATTATAGATCAGTGAGCTGTGACAGATGTCACAGCTCTTTTTTAATGCAAATTATTCGCAAGATCAGTAGACATTCGTTATGATGAAGTTAGTAAAAAGGAGGAGTCTATATGTCAAAGATCTATCAATCGATCACTGAACTGATCGGTCATACACCAATCGTCAAATTGAATCAGATAGTTCCTGAAGGGTCCGCAGATGTTTATGTAAAATTGGAATTTTTCAATCCCGGCAGTAGTGTGAAGGATCGCATCGCATTGAGCATGATCGAAAAAGCCGAAATAGAGGGACAACTGCACCCTGGAGATACGATCATCGAGCCGACTTCAGGAAATACAGGAATCGGATTGGCAATGGTAGGAGCTGCAAAAGGATACCATGTCATCGTTGTTATGCCTGAAACAATGAGTATCGAACGGCGTAAATTGATGCAAGCGTACGGCGCAGAATTGATTTTGACACCAGGATCGGAAGGAATCAAAGGATCGATCACAAAAGCGACGGAATTAGCTAAAGAGCATGGGTATTTCTTGCCGCTGCAATTTGAAAACCCTGCCAATCCTGAAGTCCACGAAAAAACTACAGGTAAAGAGATTCAGGAAGATTTCGGTGTGCAAGGATTAGACGCTTTTGTTGCGGGGATCGGTACTGGCGGAACCATCACCGGAGCTGGACATGAGCTGAAACGCGTTTATCCGAAAATCAAAGTATATGGGGTCGAGCCTGCAGAATCCGCAGTGTTGGAAGGCGGCGAACCTGGTCCCCATAAAATCCAAGGAATCGGTACCGGTTTTATCCCGAATACACTTGATACGAATGTTTATGATCAAGTCCTTTCGGTAGCTAGCGACGAAGCAATGGCCACAGCTAGAGAAGTAGGAGCCAAAGAAGGTATCCTTGTAGGGATCTCAGCGGGTGCGGCAATCAATGCTGCATTAAGAGTGGCCAAAGAATTAGGTGCAGGCAAAAAGGTCTTAGCAATCGTCCCAGATAATGGTGAAAGATACTTATCAACAGCGCTTTATCAATTTGAAGAGTAATAAAATAAGGTAGTGGCGAGATTTTTATTCAGACAATTTTGATCGACCAAAGAAATGTGACTGATGTCTTATTCCTTTGGTCGATTTTTTTGATTGCAACTAGAATTTTTGTCGTGAAAATAGTATGATAAAGATACTAAAAATAAGAAAAGGGAAGATGCAGATGGAAAGTTCAACGTTAGAACACGCAGTCGAACGGTTGAAAAAAGACAACGTGCGCATCACGCCGCAACGATATGCCGTACTGCAATATTTAGTTCAACACCATTCCCATCCTACTGCAGATGAAATCTATCATGCGATCGCTGCTGATTTTCCGAATATGAGTGTAGCGACTGTCTATAATAATTTACGTTTGTTTACAGAAATCGGGTTTGTTACAGAGATGAAATACGGCGATGCTTCCAGCCGCTTTGATTTTTCTTCAAAGCCTCACTATCATGCGATTTGTCAAAATTGCGGGAAGATCGTTGATTTTTATTATCCCGGCTTGGAAGATGTAGAGATGGCAGCGAGCAAATTGACGGGTTTTGAAATCAATGAGCATCGTTTAGAAGTTTATGGACTATGTTCACAATGTAAGGAGGAACAATATGAAAACAATACGAACAAATGAGGCTCCTAAAGCAATCGGTCCCTACGCGCAAGGAAAGGTCGTGAACGGTTTTTTATTCGCTTCCGGTCAGATCGCGCTAGATCTAAAAAGCGGTGAATTAATAGGAAAAACGATCCAAGAACAAACTCGTCAAGTACTGAAAAATGTCGAAGCAATCTTAACTGCGGCGGGCACAAATAAAGAGAATGTGGTAAAAACGACCTGCTTTTTAAAAAATATGGCGGACTTTACAGCATTCAATGAAATCTATGGAGAATTTTTTACTGGCGATGTACTGCCGGCTCGTTCAGCGGTAGAAGCTCGTTTACCTAAAGACGCTTTAGTAGAAATAGAGATCATCGCTTCAGTTCCTGAAAAGTAAGTTCAGATAGGTAAATATAAATCGTTTTTTAAAAGTCTTTTTAAAAACTTTGTAGACGGATCGCTGTTCCTCGTAACAGCGGTCTTTTTGAATACAGCAAAGGTGTCAGCTGCTTTTTGAAAAATCGGTTTGAGGTAGTGAAAACATAGAAGATAAAGTATACTAGAAAAGAAGGGAGTAACAGATGATATCTTTAAAAGAGTATTTAAACAGCGGACAAACTGTCCTTTCTAATATCGTTTTAGCCAATTATCGTCGGATCGGTATGACGAATGAGGAGTTCTTATTTTGGCTGCAACTGTATCGTCATCATCAATCCGGCAATGACTTTCCTGATCTATCGATCATCGCAAAAGATCTTGAGATGGAGCAGCAGGAGATTTTTGCGCTTTTGAATCAGCTGGTACAAAAACAGGTGATCGAGATCGAAACATTAACAGATGCATTCGGCAAGAAGAATGACCGTTATAATTTTGAGCCGATTTTTGATAAATTGGAACAATTGATGGAACAGCAACAAAAGAAAGTTGTGAAAAAAGAACAAGAGGACAAAGTAGCGACTCTTTACCGCACGTTTGAGGAAGAATTTGGCCGTACCTTATCACCTATTCAATATCAGCGAATCGGTCAATGGCTGGAAGAAGACCGATACAGTCCTGAATTGATTCTGCTGGCGCTAAAAGAAGCAGTCCTGAATCAAAAGTATAATTTCAATTATATCGATGCAATTTTGTTGAACTGGGAAAAGAACCAGATAAATACAAAAGAACAAGTCGATGCTGAACGCAA
Source organism: Enterococcus mediterraneensis (assembly GCF_900604485.1). Lineage (NCBI taxonomy): Bacteria > Bacillati > Bacillota > Bacilli > Lactobacillales > Enterococcaceae > Enterococcus > Enterococcus mediterraneensis. The sequence continues at coordinate 103,443 of NZ_UWOP01000001.1, read as the reverse complement.
GCGCCGCAAAAGACATCAGATGCAAAAAGAAGCACCCCAAACCAAAAAACTTCCTGAGATCTCTCTATATAACTGGTTGGAAGGTGAGGAGTAATGCTAAGCAAAGAAAAAACACGAGAAGCTATTCGGCTGATGGCGGAAATGTTTCCTGATGCTCACGGTGAATTGGTACACGAAAACGCCTTTCAATTACTGATCGCCGTTATCTTGAGTGCGCAGGCAACAGATGTATCAGTCAATAAAGCGACACCCGGTTTATTTCAAGCTTTTCCGACACCGGAAGCATTAGCAGAAGCACCCTTAGAAGCGATCATCGACAAGATCCGTACGATCGGGCTTTATCGAAATAAGGCAAAGAATATCAAAGCCTGCGCGCAAATGCTGTTAGATGATTTTGCCGGCGAGGTTCCCAAAACCAGAGAAGAGTTGATGCGTCTGCCGGGTGTGGGGCGTAAAACAGCGAATGTCGTGATGGGAGATGCCTTTGGTGTTCCGGCGATCGCGGTAGATACACACGTAGAACGGGTATCAAAACGCCTCAGAATCTGTAAACTGAACGCCAACGTATTGGAAGTAGAAGAAACACTGATGCGTAAATTACCGGAGGAAACGTGGGTGGATACACATCATACGATGATTTTTTTCGGACGTTATCACTGTACTGCACGAGCACCAAAATGCGAGAGTTGTCCGTTATTGTCTTTGTGTCAGGATGGCAAAGAGCGCATGCGGGCAAGACAAGGAAAATAAAAAAAGGAACAGTTCAGAAATCACGATTTCTGAACTGTTCCTTTTTGATTGTCGAAGTTGTTCAGATAAATTTCAATAACATTTTTATTGCTGATCGTTTTCGTTGTCGCCGTTGTCAGCATTATTGCCGTTATTCTCATTATTTTCGTTTCCGTTATTGCCGTTATTCCCGTTGTTCCCTGTATTGTTTTCTCCGTCAGGGGGCGCCGAAGAGCTTGAGCTAGGCTGTGTCTCCGCTGATGACTCACTGCTGGAAGACGGTACACTTTCTGGCTGGGAAGTGCTGGATGATACAGGTTCTTCTGACGAAGAAGATTCAGTCGTCTCGCTGGTGGTACTGCTTGTACTGCTAGAGCTGCTTGAGCTAGGAAGTACCGAAGACGCTGGCGCTGAACTGGATGAAGGTGCTACTTGGGTCTGATAATTGTCTTTCCAGTAAAGTTCCCCGTCAATGCGAATCAGATCATTAGGAATGGTCCAATCTTGATTGTCGGAATCAGCTGAAACATATTGCATCAATTCGCGATAAACGTCAGAAGCCACATGGGTGGATGCGTCAGTAATTGGTGTCAGTTTTTTGTTATATCCTGTCCAAACAGACAACGCGTATTGCGGTGTATAACCAACAAAGGTGATGTCCGGATAGACGCCTTGCGTCTGACCAATCTTTTCTAATTCATCGTCAGTATAGTTTGATGTCCCGGTTTTGCCGGCTTGATATAATCCGTCAATCAACGCGTTGGTCCCGGTACCTTTGGTGATCACATCTTTCAAAACATCCGTGACCATATAAGCAGTTCCTTTATCCATCGCTTTTTGTCCTTCTGGTTTGAATTCATCTGTTGATCCGTCTTGGTAAACGATCTTGCTGACATATTGCGGTTTGTAATAAGTACCGCCGTTTGCGAATGCGGCATAAGCTGCAGCCATTTTTAAGGAAGAAGCACCGTATTTTGTGCCGTCTTGCGTATCGGTGTTGCTAGAGATCGCATTTGACTGAACGATCGATTTATAGCTGATGCCTAAACCTTTCAGAAAGGCAGCGACCTTATCAGCGCCGACTTCATCAAAAAGTTTTGTCGCTGGGACATTCCGTGATTCATAAAGAGCGGTCCGTAACGTGATATTGCCCATATACTGGTTATCCCAGTTTTTGACATCGATATCTGTTCCTGTGTATTGATAAGGTTCATCAGCGATTCGTCTGCCAGGTGAATACTGTAATTCTTGGAATGCTGGACCATAATCAGTGACCGGCTTCATTGTTGAACCGAAGTCTCGAGCAGTACTTACAGCCAGATTGTTCCCGAAAACGACATCGTCTGCAATATTTCGTCCGCCGATTTGAGCGAGGACTTTGCCGGTGTTGGTATCCACCAACGTGCTGGCAACTTGCATATCTTTATCAGGGTAATTGACATAATCGTCGGTATTGACGATCTTGTACAGACGTTCTTGTGCAGCCATATCAATATTCAAATGAACTTCTAAGCCATCCGTATAGACATCTTTACCGGTTTTTTCTGAAACTTCAACAATCGCTTCTTTGATATAGTTATCGGCGATTTTTGAATTCACAGCTTTTTTCTTGAGGTTGTCGAAGCTGACTAGGCCATCATCGATTTTTGTATCTTTTGCTTTTTTATATTCAGATTCGGTGATCTTCTTGTTGTTTAACATTGTATAAAGAACGGTGTCTCGACGTTCTTTTGCCTGTTCGGGATTTTGATAAGGATCATAATAACTTGGTGCTTGCGGCAGACCGGCGATCAAGGCTGTTTGTGCTAAGGAAAGATCTTTTAGTTCTTTCCCATAATAAGTTTTGGCAGCCGTCTGCATTCCATAGATCCCGTTGGAAAGATATACTTTGTTGATGTAATAAGTCAGTATCTCTTGTTTTGATTTCTGCTGTTCCAACTTCAGTGCCAACCATGCTTCTTGCGCTTTCCGTCTCAGTGTCTGATCAGAAGCTTTGGTAGAGAAAAAAGAGAGCTTGATCAATTGCTGAGTCAGTGTACTCCCGCCTTGTAATCCGCCGGAAGTGACATTGGAAAGAGCGGAACCGATGATACGGATAGGGTCGACCCCGATATGCTTATAAAACCGTCTGTCTTCTACAGATACGATCGCGTCTTCCAATAATTGCGGTACATCTTGCGGCGCGATCTTTTCACGATTTTCAGCGCCCAAATCCATTATCAGGTCTCCGTTACTGGCAAAAAATTTCGTTGATGCCGGCGCGTCCAATTTTTTTTCGGATAACTCTGGGGCATCTTTGGCATAAAAGGCAAATAATGCAAGACCAGATAAAAAGGCGATACAGCCGGCGATCACAAGACCACCAATGATTTTTAGGATCAATGATCCTGCCGAGCGTTTTTTTGCCGGCTTATTTTTTTGTCCCTTTTTATTTGGGGTGCTGCGCTTTGCCATGCGCGACTGAGTATCATTAGGCATAGTTTACAAAACTCCTTTGTCTTCTAAATATTTTTGGACAGCTTCAAGATAAGGGATTCTTGGAGCGATCCCTGGAACGATCTCGATTCCGATTTCTTCTATCAATGAAAGGGAAAGGGACTTTTTCCCCGTACTTTTTTGCAGATCCCAGTGAGTGATCAAGTGGGCGCTGTCTAAAAAGAAACAGCGATTCAAACTTGAAAACCAGAGCAATACAAAACAAATCCCTGATTGTGCGAGGCAGCTTTTCATGTGTTCGATTTGGTGGGAGTGAAAATTTTTAAAAGGAAACGAGGTTTTATTTTGTGTTTCTTTTGCTTCAAAGTCCAGATAAAAGCCCTTATAGACACCGTTATAGTCGGTGGTGGAGGCTTCCTTGAAATAGGCTTCTTTGATCACCGCAGCGCTCCTTCTGGGATAATCCACTTTGACGATCTGGATGGGAGTCGGTTTTTTGTGGACGACTGCCAGCTGGTGATTGAGGTAATAATCATTGCTGATATTGATCGCTTCTTCAAATCGCATGCCGCGATTGCTGAAATCGACAGCTAGGCGTTGTTTTTCTTTTGAACTTTGTGTATGCTTAGCTTGTGATTGATTTTGGGAATAGATTTGTCCATTTGGATAGCGTATTACCATGTTTTTCACACTCCTACCGAGCCATTATACCAAAAAGCCAATTAGAAAGAAAAGGGATGGATGATGGAAACCCTCAAAACCATGATATTGACCGGATATCGCAGCTACGAATTAGGCGTTTTTCAAGAGAAAGACCCAAAAATCGAAATCATTAAGAAAAGTATAAAAAATACGCTGATCCGTTATTTAGAAGAAGGATTAGAGTGGATTTTGATCAGCGGCAATCTTGGAGTGGAATTATGGGGGGCAGAAGTGGTATTTTCACTGCAAAAAGAGTATCCTGAATTGAAACTGGGAGTGATTTTCCCTTTTGCGGATTTTGGCAGTCAATGGAATGAGAAAAATCAGGAAAAATTAAGTCTGATCAAGAGCCAAGCAGACTATGTCGATGCTGTCAGTCATGAAGCGTATAAAAATCCCAGTCAGCTGAAAAACCATACTCGTTTTTTGCTGGAGCACTCGGGAGGCGTGGTCATGGTGTATGACGAAGAATTTCCAGGAAAAAATCAATATTTTTTAAAAGAAGCGCAGGATTTTTCTGAAACACATGAGTATCTGATCGATAAAATTACGATGGATGACTTGCAAAATGTAATAAATGAATGATTCTGTTTGATTTCTCGCTATTTTTTGATAAAATAATTGAGAAGGCTATGAATGAATAGATGAAAACTAATGAGGTGTAAGAATGGCAAATTTAATTTACAGTCCAAAAGATATTCTGCAACAAGAATTCAAAACAAAGATGCGGGGATATGATCCAGTAGAAGTAGATGAATTTTTGGACAATATCATCAAAGATTATGAAAGTTATAATAAAGAATTGTTGGCTTTGCAAGAAGAAAACGATCGCTTGAACGCGAAAGTTGCTCAATTATCAAAAACGCAAGCTACTACTTCTCGTGTTCAAACAGAAGCTCCTAAGAGTCAAACTGTAACGAACTTTGATATTTTGAAACGTTTGTCAAATCTTGAAAAAGAAGTATTTGGTAAAAAGCTTGATCAAGATACTTACAATAACAACGAAGCTACACGTTCTTCACAAAACTTCAGCAAAAATTATTCTAACGCTGACAATAGTGATGACAATGAAAAAACACGTCAATTTTAATTTTTGAACAAATATGAATAATTTCTGTGATTTTCGGGTAATCGCGGTTTGACTAGATCAAGCTGAGGAAAGTCCATGCTCGCACAGACTGCGATGTCTGTAGTGTTCGTGCCTGGCGAAAAAATAAGCCAGGGTACATGAGAATGTAACGGCAGGAAAACAAGCTAAGGCCTCGGCTATGCTTTAGTATCCTTGAAAGTGCCACAGTGACGAAGCAACTTGAGGAAACTCAGTTGGTGGAACGCGGTAAACCCCTCGAGCGAGCAACCCAAACGATGGTAGGGGCGCTTCTTGGACGGAAATGAACGGACAAGAGGGCAAATTTTTGCAGATAGATGATTACCCCTCATATTTACTCCCTGAGAAGTATGAGGACAGAACATGGCTTACAGAAAATCACAGGTATTCAGGGAATCCTTCCAATAAATGGGAGGTTTTTTTTATAATTAAGGAGAGCAAATATGGATAAAAATCAAGAATTTGATTTGCTTGCGACTGCTGCCAGCGGTCTAGAAGCATTAGTTGGAAAAGAATTACGGGATCTAGGGATCGATTGTCAGGTAGAAAACGGCAGAGCCCGCTTCAAAGGAACCATGGAAACGATCGCCAAAGCAAATTTGTGGCTGCGGACCGCTGACCGGGTAAAAATCGTCGTTGGTGAATTTGATGCGTATAGTTTTGATGAACTATTTGAAAAAGTCAAAGCATTGCCGTGGGAAGATTTTTTGCCGTTAGACGCGAATTTCCCAGTAGCCGGCAGATCTATCAAGTCAAAATTATACAGTGTGCCGGATTGCCAAGCGATCACTAAAAAAGCGATCGTCAATCGGTTGCGGGAATTTTACCACCGTCCAGCGACAGTTCCTTTAGCGGAAACAGGTGCATTGTTCCAGTTAGAAGTCGCATTATTGAAAGATCATGTAGTAGTGACATTGGATACGACTGGCCCAAGTCTATTCAAGCGGGGCTATCGCTTGGAAAAAGGCGGCGCGCCTTTAAAAGAAAATATGGCGGCGGCACTAGTGATGCTGACAAATTGGCGCAAAGACCGTCCGTTTGTTGATCCTGTTTGCGGTTCTGGTACGATTTGTATCGAAGCAGCATTGATCGGCCATAATATCGCCCCTGGTTTCAACCGGGAGTTTGCTTGTGAAGCTTGGGATTGGTTTTCAGAAGAAGTTTTTGAAACAGTTCGGGCAGATGCTGAGGAGCAAGCCGATTATGATTATCCGTTAGATATCACAGGAACAGACATCAACGGAAAAATGATCGAGATCGCGCAAGCCAACGCCGAAGAGATCGGATTGGGTGATTCCATCACTTTCAAACAGCAAGCGGTCAAAGATTTCAAAACGGAAAAAGAATACGGTGTGATCGTGGCGAACCCTCCTTACGGTGAACGTCTAGGAGAAGAAGAAAGTGTCCGGAAGCTTTACGGTGAGATGGGGCAGGTTTTCCGACCGTTGAAGACATGGAGCAAATATATATTGACCAGCGATCTGACTTTTGAAGAATATTACGGGGAGAAAGCGACTAAAAAACGGAAACTATATAACGGTGCATTGCGTACCGATTTGTTTCAATATTGGGGGCAGCGTCCTCCGAAAAACAAGGGGATGGAATAATAGATGAGGGAACAAGAATTTTTACAAGAATTGAAGGAAATGAATCTATTGATGCAGGCGATGGGAATCCTGGGTTGGGATTCTCAGACCGGGATGCCGGAAAAAGCCAGCGAGGAACGCAGCGAAGTCGACAGTTATCTTTATGGTCTTTATTTCAATAAATTGATCGGACCAAAAATCAAAGAAGCAGTGGACTATTTTGGCGAACATCCGGATGAGCTTTCAGAAGTCGGCAAGGCTGCTTATGAAGTAGTTAAAAAAGATTATGAATTGAATCAGTCGGTGCCTCAAGAAAAAATGGTGGAATATTCTGCTGCTATGTCAAAAGCCCACACTGCTTGGCAACAATCTCGGAAAAGCAAAGATTTCGCTGATTTCCGCGACGCTTTATCTGAAAATATCCGATTGACAAAAGAGTTGATCCCTTATTGGAAGAAAAAAGAAGCCACCGATTACGATGTTTTACTAAATCAATATGAACCGGATATGACGGTGGAGGTTTTAGATAAAGTCTTTGCTCAATTGCGGGATGGGATCATTGAGATCCGGAAAACTTTAGCGGAGAAAGGCACTGAGCCCAACACTGAATTCTTGACTCGAAAGATGACAAAAGAACAACAAAAACGCTTCATTACCAAAGTGGTGGAAGAGTTGGGATACGATTTCTCGCGTGGGCGTTTGGATGATACGATCCATCCATTTGCGACAGGGATCAATCACAATGATGTTCGATTAACAACTCGTTGGAACGAGCATGATTTTTCAATGGCAGTCTTTGGCGTGATCCATGAAGCAGGACACGGAATGTATGAACAAGATATCGACGCAAAATATGCATACACACCGGTTCATCAAGGAGCATCAATGGGGATCCATGAATCGCAATCATTGTTCAATGAGATTATTATCGGAAGCAATCGCGCTTTTTGGGAAAAACAATATCCATTCTTCCAAGAATGTGCAGAAGGGACCTTTGATGATGTTTCCTTTGATGATTTTTACGCTTCATTGAAACGGACACAAGCCAGCTTGATCCGGATCGAAGCGGATAGTCTGACTTATCCGTTACACATCATCATTCGTTATGAATTGGAAAAATTGATTTTCAATGGGCAAGCCAGCGTTGACGAATTGCCGGAACTTTGGAATCAAAAGTATGAAGAGTATCTGGGGATCCGTCCGGAAAATGATTTGGAAGGGATCTTACAAGATGTACACTGGTCAGGAGCAAGTTTTGGCTACTTCCCATCGTATGCTCTAGGATATATGTACGCGGCACAATTGCGCCACGCGATGGCAAAAGAAGTGGATCTTGATGAAGTGTTGGCTTCTAACGATTACACTCTTATCAAAGAATGGTTGTGCAAACATATCCATCAATATGGGGCTTCAAGAAAACCAAACCAATTGGTCAAAGACGCAACAGGGGAAGCGTTGAATCCGCAGTATTTGATCGATTACTTGAGAGAGATCTATTTTTCTGTCTATAACGTCCAAGGATAATGAGACGTCAATAACTTAAAAAGAGGTTGAACAGTGAAAGAACAACTGGAACAGATCATTGCATTTGCTAAAGAACGCTTGCAAGATGATCGAACAGGACACGATTTTGCCCATGCCCAAAGAGTGGCTAGATTGGCAGAATCGATTTTAAAGGACGAAGATAAAATTTTCTGTGACAAAACGATCATCCTAACTTCTGCATACCTGCACGACACAATAGATGATAAGGTCGTACCTGATCCAGAGAAGGCCTTGCAGGAGGTTGAAGATTTTCTTCATTCATTAGGATTGCAAGAAAAACAGATTCAAGAGATCCTATATATCATTACTCACTTATCTTTTTCGCAAGAAATCGAGCATGGAAAAGCAGATCTTTCATTAGAAGGACAAATTGTCCAAGATGCAGATCGTTTAGATGCTTTGGGAGCGATCGGCGTTTTGAGGACCGCCTATTTTGGCGGAGCTCATGGAGATGTGATGTATGATGAGACAGTGGAACCTGTGACTTATACCAGCAAAAAAGATTACCGTAAAGGCTCTACTGTCGTTAATCATTTTTATGAAAAACTGTTTGTCTTGGCCGACGGGATGAATACAGAGTTTGGCAGAAAAGAAGCCTTGCGACGTAAAGAATTCATGGAAAGTTTCTTAGAAGAATTCTATCAAGAATGGCATGGAAAATAATGCAATCTAGAGGTTGAAATGTTGATAAAAATCCGGCGTTTAATTTTTTCTAAACGAAAAACCGTTTATTTTGTTTTTCCCTCTACCTCTCCTATAATCAAGGTATAAGGGAGGATAAACATGTTTTATCAACAAGCATTAAAACCACAAGAATTAGCAAATATTTTAATGTGTGGAAACGTCAGAGAAAGTTTTTTTATGATCCAGGCCCAACTGCCGAATCGTTGTTTTCGAGCAACTGTTTATAAATATGATAATGAATATTTCCTATTGAAAGATACCCATTTATTTTCTTGTATGGAAGCCGTCAAAGATAATCCTCGGGGAAATGAAGATGAAATCTTGCCTTATATCGAAGAAGCGTTAGAAGATAATCTATATGCAATCATTGATGAGGGATTTATTTTGCTGGATCTTTCAACATTCGTTAAAATGGGGATAGATGAAACAAAATTAGATATCCAATATTATGAATTTAGTGATTAGGATGTGATCATATGAAAAAAACCGAATATATCACTCTGAAAGATCAAAATTTGATCGATCTACTGCAAAATGTCGGTGATGATTATACTGCATTGGAAATGATCGATGAAAACAACAACGTCGACGCTGTAGTGATCTCGTTAGGAGATTTTGATTATTTGCTCAGCAAACTAGACGATGAGGAAAAAGCGCAGTTTCTTTCCGACACAGTCGAATTGGACTAGCAGCTCCTATCCACACAATAAACACAAAAAATATCCGAAGGGCAGCGGAATGCTGTCATTCGGATATTTCATTGTTAGGATCGTTGGGATATAGTGTAACAAAGCTATTTTTCACTTTTTTGTTTTGCGGACCCGCAAATAAGCACCATAGATATTGATGATGACCAAGATTGCACCGATGATCAGCGGCAAACCTAACACCATCAATGGATAACCTATTTCTTCTTCTACTTGAAGTCTTGAACTATTGCCAGCTTGATGCAAGGCAAATTGTAAGACTTGGAAGCTGAACGCCGTCAAGAAGCCGGCGATGATAAAATTGACAAAACCCAGATATGGGACGCTTGTTTTCTTACGAAAAATGGTTACTGCAAAATACAATAAGAGCAAAAATAGCGGTACGCCAAACGCAAAATAAACATTTAACATCCAATCACCTCCTATTTCTATCATACTTCAAATAGTTGATTTTTGGAAATAGAGTCGATTGTGATCTTCTAAAAAAAAGGAGGGACCTGATGTCAGCCTACATCATTCCTATTAAGACCGCATTATTGATTTTTCCGTTTTTAGCACTTTTTCTATCAGGATTTTTCCTGATCTATGAGTATCGAAAATACGGCACATTTGTTTTTACGCGAGCGATTATTTTATATTCATTTATTTTTTATCTGTTATGTGCCTACTTTTTAGTGGTCCTGCCGCTGCCGCCGATCAGCGAAGTCGCTCACTATACGTCACCAACTATCGAGTTGCACTTAGGAGCGTCATTACAACATTTTTTACAGCAGACTGTTTTAAATATCAAAGATCCCAGCACGTATTTGCCGGCAATGAAACAAAATGTTTTTTTAGAGCCGATGTTCAATATCCTTTTAGTGGTTCCGTTTGGGGTTTATCTGCGCTATTATTTCAAAGTTTCATTTATAAAGACGATCCTATGGAGTTTTCTACTGTCGCTTTCTTTTGAAACTTTGCAATATACTGGACTGTTATTCATTTATCCACGTCCGTACCGGTTAGCAGATGTCAACGATTTGCTGAATAACACGTTAGGCGGCATGCTGGGTTTTGCGATCGAGCCATTACTGACATTTGTCTTGCCGACACGTAAGGAAATCGATGAAGAAGCTTATGCAAGAGGGCAAGAGGTGACATTTTTCCGCCGGCTTGCGGCATTTGTCATTGACTGGATCGTTCTCTATCTAGTCGCGTTTGCAGCGACAATCGTGTATCGCTTGATCACGAAAGATTACCAAGCGAACTTTGTCGATAATATCTGGTGGTTTTTTGGCGGGGTGTTTCTTTATTTCGTTTGTTTCGCGTATCTTTTCAATGGTCAGACCCTCGGGAAAAAAGCGGTCCGCATTCGTGTAGTGGAGGAGCAACGGGAAAAAATCCGTTTCTCCGCATTGTTGAAACGCTATGGAATCTTGTACTTCTTTTATGGCGGTATCGGTCAGCTGACTGCGTTACTAGCGCCTTTGGTTCAAAGCCGCAATCATTTTATCGTAGCTATTTCCGTATTTTTGTCTCTCTGCGGAGGTGTTTTACAAGTCGTATTCTTTCTCACTATCGGCTGGTCATTTTTCAAAAAGCGTCGGCAGCTATTCTATGAAAAACAAAGTCATACTTATACGATCAGTACGATCCCAATAAAAGAAAAATAGGTGAAATGCAAAAATTGTGCTATAATGCGCAAGGAATCCTCAAAGAAAGAAGGTGCTTAGATGAGTTTTGAAAAATTCAAATTTCAACCATTTATTTATGAAGCATTAGAAGACAAAGGCTTTAATGAGCCTACCGAAGTTCAAGAAAAACTGATCCCTGTCATTCAAAAAGGCCGAAGTGTCGTCGGACAATCGCAAACAGGCAGCGGGAAGACCCATACATTCTTACTTCCGCTATTTGATAAAATCGATCCTGAAAGTGATAAAGTCCAAGTCGTGATCACGGCCCCTAGTCGTGAACTAGCTGGACAAATCTATCAAGCAGCAAAACAAATCGCGCAATTTTCCGATCCGGAGATCCGGGTGACCAATTTTGTCGGAGGAACAGACAAGCAGCGGCAATTGGACCGCTTGAAACACCAACAACCTCATGTGGTCATTGGTACACCAGGAAGAATCTTGGATATGATGAATGAACAGGCGCTGGCAGTCCACACCGCGCAAGCTTTTGTCGTGGATGAAGCCGATATGACATTAGACATGGGCTTTTTGGCAGAAGTCGATCAAATCGCCGGACGTTTACCAGAAAAATTGCAAATGCTGGTCTTCTCCGCAACGATCCCTGAAAAATTGCGGCCGTTTTTAAAGAAATATATGCAAAATCCTTTGATCGAAGAAATCAAAGCAAAAGCGGTGATTTCAGAAACTATCGACAACTGGTTGATCTCTACCAAAGGAAAAAATAAAAATCAACTGATCTATCAATTATTGACGCAAGGACATCCTTATCTAGCGATCGTTTTTGCCAATACGAAACAACGGGTCGATGAGATCACTGATTATCTAAAAGGAAAAGGCTTGAAGGTTGCGAAAATTCATGGCGATGTAACACCGCGGGAACGCAAGCGGGTGATGCGCCAAGTTCAAAATCTCGAGTATCAATACGTCGTAGCGACGGATCTTGCTGCCAGAGGGATCGATATCGAGGGTGTTTCTCACGTGATCAATGCGGAGATCCCCGATGATCTTGATTTCTTCATCCACCGTGTCGGACGGACCGGCAGAAACAATTTGAGCGGGATCGCCATCACATTGTATGATCCGGCTGATGAAAAAATGATCGCGGCCATTGAAAATATCGGTGTGACTTTTGAACCAAAAGAGATCAAAAACGGCGAGATCGTGGACAGCTATGACCGCAATCGTCGTCAAAAACGGGAAAAGACGCGGGATGAGCTTGATCCAACATTGATCGGTTTGGTGAAAAAGAAGAAGAAAAAAATCAAGCCCGGTTATAAGAAAAAGATCCAATGGGCTGTTGATAAAAGCAACAAACAAAAACGCAAAGTCGAACGCCGTCAACAAACTCGTACAGCGCGCAAAAACAAGAAAAATTCTCATCAATAAACAGCTTATCTGGCTTATCTGGCTTATTTGATAGAGAGCAAAATTAATATCTGAATGACAGCAATCATAGAACTGGTTTGAAAATTGGCTTTTGTTCCAATCTTCAAGTCTGGTTTTGCTTGTCGTTTGGATATTTTTTTGCGTTTTTTCCATAAGACAAAGTACAAAATCAGATCCCCATAGTTACTTTTGGAATCTGTCTAATTGTAAATGATTATTTTTTTCATTTAGTTCATTTTCATTTTCATTTTTTAGGAATAAGACTATGCTTTATTTGAAACTTGAAGGATTCAAGTTGTGGAAGTGGGGATGAACATGAGTCATTTTAAAAAATTTTTCTCAACATTATTGATAGGAGCGTTGGCTTGCCTTCTTGAGTTTGTTTTTAATCAATCCCAATGGGCATATCTCTTAGTCGCTATTATGGGGGGTGTGATCACTTTTACTTTGCTGGTAGAGATGATCAAAACGTTACGCTCCGGTAGATATGGCGTAGATATTTTGGCCATCACAGCCATTGTAGCAACGTTGGCGGTTGGTGAGTATTGGGCCAGTTTGATGATCTTGATCATGCTGACAGGCGGGGATAGTTTGGAAGATTATGCTAGTCGTCAAGCAGGACGCGAATTACAATCCTTATTGGATAATTCACCCCAGATCGCCCATCGCAAACAGGGAGATCGTTTGGAAGATCTGACACTGGATCAGGTAAAAGTCGGTGATATTTTGGTGGTCAAACCTCATGAGATCGTTCCGGTTGACGGTGAAGCGTTAGAAGCGGGCAGTGTAGATGAGTCCTCTCTGACTGGCGAATCACGACCAGTAGATAAAAAAGTCGGCGATGAGATCATGTCCGGCGCGATCAACGGAGAAGGCAGTTTGATCTATAAAGTAACTTCGCTGGCGGAAGATTCCCAATACCAGAAAATCGTGAAGCTGGTAAAAGAATCTCAGGAAAAGCCTGCTCATTTTGTCCGGATGGCGGATCGTTACGCTGTTCCGTTTACTGCTGTGGCTTATCTGATCGGAGGGATCGCATGGTTTATCACCAAAAATCCGGTACGGTTTGCCGAGGTTCTGGTAGTTGCTTCTCCGTGTCCATTGATTCTGGCAGCTCCCGTAGCTTTAGTGGCTGGTATGAGCCGTTCCAGCCGTAACGGGATTGTTGTAAAAACCGGGACGACGATCGAAAAATTAGCGGGGGCTAAAACCATTGCTTTTGATAAGACCGGAACGATCACTAAAGGACAACTGACAGTGGCAGAAATCGATCCAGTTCCTGGTCTTTCGAAAGACAAGTTTTTGAGTTATTTGGCCAGTGTGGAACAAGAATCTTTGCACATCCTCGCTCGTTCACTTGTTTCTTATGCTGAAAAAAGAGTCGATCTTTTACCTGTCAGCAATTTGGAAGAAGTCGTAGGGTCGGGAGTACAAGGAGAAATCGATGGAAAGCTGATCAAGATCGGACGTGCGGAATTTGCCCACGCGGAGGTAAAAGCTGGTGAGTCCACGATGATCTTTGCTTCATTGGATGATCGATATATTGGTAGTGTGACGTTTACAGATGAAGTACGTAAAGAAGCAAAAGCAACGATCACACAATTACAAGGTTTAGGTATCACAAGAGAGATCATGCTTACGGGCGATCGCAAAGGAGTAGCGGAATCAATAGCTGAAAAAGTCGGTATTCGTGAAGTTCATGCAGAATGTCTGCCCCAAGATAAAATCACTGTCTTAAAAAGTGTCCCAGAAGAAGAACGGCCTTTGGTAATGATAGGAGACGGTATCAATGATGCTCCGGCGTTAGCGATCGCCGATGTAGGTATCGCCATGGGGGCTCATGGTTCTTCCGCTGCCTCAGAAAGTGCCGATGCGGTTATTTTGAAAGATGATCTAAGTCGGGTGGCGATCGCCGTCAAGGTGTCGCAAGATACGATGAAAATCGCGCGACAATCTGTTTTGATCGGGATCTTCATTTGTGTGGGATTGATGCTTGTTGCAAGTACCGGTGTTATTCCAGCATTGATCGGTGCCATGCTGCAAGAAGTGGTGGATACCGTCTCGATCTTAAGCGCGTTGCGGGCAAAAAATGACGGGAGACAAAGATAATACTGAATCGTTTTTATAAATGTATTCCCATAAGGTTTTGTAAGATAAAAAACTGATTCAAAGCATTCGATTTAAAAATATAAGCCTATAAAATATAATGATCGACCACTATGACGGACGGGGAAATGAGCCAAAGTTTTTATAATGACTTTCAGCGCATTCACCGTATAGTTCTTTTAAAGGACTTTTTCCATGGTGACGCAAAGAACACCGTCTTCCCAAAAAGGCTCCGAAACGACTTGATAGCCATTTTTTTGGTAAAAACTTTTAGCAGTCATTTCAGCGGACAAACGAGAAATGCGACAGCCGTCTTGTTTTCCTTGGGTTTCGCAAGCAGCTAAAAGCTTTCTGCCGATGCCTTGTCCGCGAAACACTTTTTGGATACAAAAGCGGTCAGGCTGGAGGGTTTGAGGATCGCTTTTTTGATAGCGGAGGGTTCCTGCTGGCTGATTATCTGCAAAGGCGACAAAATACATTTGTCCTCTCGTATCCCGCCAATCAAATTCATCTTCAGGAGAAATCCCTTGTTCAAGAACAAAAACTTCATAACGTAAAGAAAAGGCGGCGGCTTGCAGCCAAGGTTCAGAGCCCAAAGTGATCGAGTCCATAGAATATACTCCTTTTTGTTTTTGAATGGAAACGCTGGCAAAATCTGTCTTTTTTTATGCTATACTTAGCATAACAAGAAAGAGGCAGCTGGAAAAGAGGGTTAGTTATGGATTTTTTTGATTCATTGGAATGGAGCAATTGGAAAAATTTAAGCGATGAGGTAAAGAGTCAGCAATTTCGGCAAGTATTGATGTACTTTGTCAGTCCTTTGCGGAAAATCAACGAAGTAAAATTGGTGGATTTCCAACTGGCGGGCTTGAAATGCCGGACATTTGAGATCAAGATCGACAACGAAACATTTGTCTTTGTGCCTGGAAATCAAGAAGCCATTTTAGGGTGGGAACTAGGTGTTCAAGGTCTGCCGACACCTGCTTGGGACAAACATCATCCCAACAGTTTTCCGGATAAATTCGCGGCACTCATCAAAGATTATCAATTGAATACACAAGAACAATGGAGTGAATTCGTCAATCTTTATACATCAGAACTGCGAAAATCGGCGATTCCGCCAATGCTGGTGCAGCAGACGGCGTTACCGGCAGGGACAACATATTTGGGAAGGTTGAATAGTGTAACTGGTGAAATTACCGGCGAAGTAGAACGATTCGAGCCGCTGGAAGAATCGATTCGCAAACTTTTTATGCCGCCGCAATCTTTTGAAGCTAGTTTGACATGGTCGCTTCCTGAGAACCATTTGGAAAAAGGCAAATATTACTTAGAGGCCGCCAAAGACAGCGATGATTATTACATCTTCGAGCATTTCAGCTGTACTCATGAACAGCTGCGAAAAATCGTCCGCCGTAATGGATTCGATCTGATGACGGAGGATCAATGGGAATATGCAGTAGGCGGCGGGACACGCCGTTTGTTCCGTTGGGGCAACGATGTAGATACGGACGATTCGTACTGGGGACGGCAAGTGAAACAACAGATGAAATCCCCCAATATGTTTGGATTGACTATCTCGACCGCATTGGATCGTTATGAATTGACTGATACGATGACGTTGAAAATGGATCACTGGGACAATTCGGGGATCCCGTTATTAGATCTGCTGCCGCTTGCGACATATTATCGTTCTCCTCGCAAGTTGTTGCCGGAAGACGAATTGAATCCGCGGGAATTTTTATACCGTAAAACGATCTTGATCAAAAAATAAGACGTTGACATTCAATTAGGGATGTCCTATACTTTTAGGGTAATAAGGACATGGTAACAAGTCCCGCTCTTTACAGAAAGCTTTTCATTGCTGAGAGAAAAGCAAGAGCCCTTTTTATCGCTCCCTTATCGTTTATTGGTAGAAATACCAACGCGACTCTGCGTTAAAGAGCTGAAGAGGTAATGATTCAAACATCATTGCAATCAAGGTGGTACCGCGTGTTCACGTCCTTGACTTGCAATGGTGTTTTTTGTATTGCGTCTTTAAAGAATAAAGAAAGTAGGAAAAGAAATGAAAAAGTTAACGAGTGCGGAAGTCCGCCAAATGTTTTTAGATTTCTTTAAATCAAAAGGCCACACGGTTGAACCTAGCGCGTCTTTAGTGCCGGTAAATGACCCGACATTGTTATGGATCAACTCCGGTGTTGCGACACTGAAAAAATATTTCGACGGTACTGTCGTTCCTGAAAATCCCCGGATCACAAACGCACAAAAATCGATTCGGACCAATGATATCGAAAATGTCGGTAAAACAGCCCGCCACCATACAATGTTTGAAATGCTGGGAAACTTCTCGATCGGCGATTACTTCAAAAATGAAGCGATCCACTGGGCATGGGAATTTCTGACTGATGACAAGTGGTTGGCATTCGATCCTGAAAAATTATATGTGACTGTTTATCCAAAAGATACTGAAGCAAAACGGATCTGGCATGAAGAAGTCGGCTTACCATTGGATCACATCGTTGAGATCGAAGATAATTTTTGGGATATCGGTGCGGGTCCAAGCGGTCCTGATACTGAGATCTTTTATGACCGCGGTGAAGCTTACAATGATGTAGCCGAAGATGATCCTGAAAACTATCCTGGCGGTGAAAATGAACGTTATCTTGAAATCTGGAACTTGGTATTCTCAGAATTCAACCATAAACCTGACGACACTTACGAACCACTGCCTCATAAAAACATTGATACGGGGATGGGATTGGAACGGATCGTTTCTATCGTTCAAGACGCGCCAACCAACTTTGAAACAGACTTGTTCTTACCGATCATCCATGAAACAGAAGCGTTGAGCGGTAAATTCAAATATGGGGCAGCACCGCAAACAGATATTTCTTTCAAAGTCATCGCTGACCATATTCGCGCGTTATCTTTTGCTATCGGAGACGGTGCATTGCCATCAAACGAGGGACGAGGCTATGTATTGCGCCGCTTGTTGCGCCGCGCAGTCATGCATGGGAAAAAATTAGGGATCGATGAAGCATTCTTATACAAATTAGTCCCAGTAGTAGGCAAAATCATGGAAAGCTACTATCCTGAAGTATTGCAACAAAAAGAATTTATCGAAAAAGTCGTTCGCATGGAAGAAGAACGTTTCCACGAAACCATCAATGAAGGTTTAGAAATCTTGACTCAAGTCATCCAAGACGTCAAAGGCAAAAATGAAGATACATTGAACGGAAAAGACATCTTCAAACTTTATGATACTTACGGATTCCCTGTTGAATTGACAGAAGAAGTCGCTGAAGATGAAGGATTGAAAGTCGATCATGCCGGTTTTGAAAAAGAAATGCAGGCTCAAAGAGATCGTGCACGTGCTGCCCGCAGTACAGAAGCTTCAATGGGCGTGCAATCCGCATTGCTGACAGATATCAAAGTAGACAGCCGCTTTGTAGGATATGACCATTTGGAATCTGAAAGCGAATTGCTGGTGATCATTCAAGAAGAAGACTTGGTTGACACCGTTCGTGAAGGTGAAGCACAACTGATCTTTGCCGAAACACCATTTTATGCTGAAATGGGCGGACAAGTAGCGGATGAAGGGATCATCGCTGATGAAAACGGCAATTTAGTAGCAACAGTCCATGACGTGCAAAAAGCGCCAAACGGACAATTCCTGCATAAAGCAACGGTTGAAGGAACACTGGAAGAGGGCAAGAAATACTTCTTGCAAGTCAACACTCAACGCCGCAACCGGATCATCAAAAACCACACTGCGACTCACTTGCTGCATAAAGCATTGAAAGAAGTATTAGGCAATCACGCCAACCAAGCCGGTTCTTTAGTTGCTCCTGGTCATTTGCGTTTTGACTTTACCCACTTTGGACAAGTGACTGCAGAAGAATTGCAACAAATGGAAGCCATCGTCAACGAAAAAATTTGGGCAGCATTGCCAGTAGTTACTATCGAAACAGATATCGATACTGCTAAAGGCATGGGTGCAATGGCGCTATTTGGTGAAAAATACGGACACGATGTACGCGTAGTCAATGTCGCAGACTGGTCTATTGAACTATGCGGGGGAACGCATGTCGCTAATACTGAAGATATCGGGATCTTTAAGATCGTGGCAGAATCCGGGATCGGTGCTGGCGTACGCCGGATCGAAGCGGTGACCAGCAAAGAAGCATACGAACTTCTTTATAGTGAAGAACAACAATTGAAAGAAATCGCAGCGATCGTCAAATCACCGCAGATCAAAGAAGTTGTTTCCAAAACAGAACAGCTGCAACAACAATTGCGGGATCTGCAAAAAGAAAACGATGCGTTGGCAAGTAAATTAGCTAACCAACAAGCAGAAGATGTCTTTAAAGATGTCAAATCTGCCAATGGTATCTCTTATATCGCTTCACAAGTCAGTGTCAAAGATATGAATCAATTACGTCAATTAGCCGATCAATGGAAACAAAAAGCGGCTTCTGATGTCTTAGTTCTGGCTACGGCAAATGACGGCAAAGTCAACTTGTTGGCAGCTATGACACCTGAAGCAAATCAAAAAGGATTGAAAGCAGGCGATCTGATCAAAGCAATCGCGCCGAAAGTCGGCGGTGGCGGCGGCGGTCGTCCTGATATGGCACAAGCCGGCGGGAAAAATCCGGCGGGCATCAATGACGCTTTGACTGAAGTTGACGCTTGGTTGTCTAAATAAACAATAAAACTAGGGACAGTAAGTCATTACACCCAGCAAGGACGTTAACAAAGGTCTGACAATTATCGATATCCGAACTATATATGTATCACTCAGATACATGCCTTCATCGCAAACCAAGCTGTTTTGCGAAGGAGGGTTTATATAGTTCGGGTATTTCTGATTAATGAGACTTATCTTTCGTCCTTGTTGGAAAATGTCTGCTGTTCCCATTATTTTATTGCTGAAAGCCACCGACAAAATCAAGCATCTGTCTATTAAATCGATCATTTCAAGTTATTTAGTTGGTTCTTGAGGTGATTTCAGAGTAGAATAAAGTAAGCTTTTGAAATAAGTTAGAAGGAAATGCTATGTTGAAATTTTTAATGTCGTATATTCAAAAAAAATCAAATAAAGATCTGCGGACAAATTACGGGATCTTATCCGGGATACTGGGACTTTTTTCTAATCTTTTACTGTTTGTGATGAAATTTGTGATCGGTATCAGCGCCCATAGTGTTTCTATTTTAGCAGACGCGATCAACAACTTGACGGATACAGCGTCTTCCATCGTGACGTTATTCGGCTTTCGGGTGGCGGCCAAACCCGCTGACAGCGAGCATCCTTATGGTCATGAACGGTTCGAATATATCAGCGGTTTTGTGATCTCGATCCTGATCACCGTGGTGGGTTTCCAATTTTTGACAAGTTCAGTCAAACGGATCATTAACCCAGCAAATATCAAACTGTCTTTGTGGGTTTTTATCATCTTGCTTCTTTCCGTTTGTATCAAGTTTTGGCAAAGTCGAATGTATTCGAACATCGCTAAAAAAATCAAATCAGGTACGTTGAAAGCAAGTGCCCAAGACAGCATGAACGACGTTTTGACGACTGTGGCAGTCTTGGTTTCAGCCGGTGTGGAATGGCTGACTGGCTGGCGTGTCGATGGCTATGTAGGAACGCTGATCGCGCTGTATATCTTGTATAACGGGATTTCGATGGTTAAAGGGTTTGTCAATGAACTATTGGGCAGCCGTCCGACAGATAAAGAGATCATTGAGATGGAAAAAAGACTGGACAGCTATCAATCGATTTTAGGATACCACGATCTTTTGGTGCATAGTTACGGACCGAAAAAGCAATTCGCATCCGTCCACATTGAAGTCGATGAGACCTATGATCTGAATTATGCCCACGAGATCACTGATACGATCGAAAAAGATTTTTGGACCAACCTTCATGTAGCTCTGGTCTGTCATTTGGACCCGGTAGCAATCAATGATGAAGAGTATCAAAGAAAACTGCTGCTTTTAAAAGAGATCCTTTTTCGTATCGATCCCAACTTGCGGATCCATGATTTTCGAATAGAAGGTTCGACATTATCTTTTGATATCGTCGTTCCGCAGCATACGGCATTGTCAGACGAAGATATCCGCGAACAATTACAACAGAAAATCTCGTATGCGCTGGGTAATTATCAGCTGGAAGTCACATTTGATCATAACTATTTGTTATAAATGGAGTAGGGGGAAAAAATGAATTTTGAAATGGAAATGGCGATTATAAATTGGGTATTTTTTGGTTTGATTCTTGTCAATACCGTTGGTGCTATCGTCACTGTCTTTCGCAGACCGCGATCTATCACTAGTGTCTTGGCATGGTTGTTGACGTTGATCTTTTTCCCTGTCTTGGGCTTTTTGATTTATCTTTTTTGCGGACGTGGGATCGACGGGGAAACGATGTACCGTTTCAAGCAAGAACATATCAGTCGGATCACCGAGATCAACGGACTGATCCATCAAAACAATAAAAAATTCCATCGGACAGTCAAAACTTCCGGTTCGGAATTATTAGAAAAATATTTGCGGAATGTAGAGGAATCGCCTTTAGCAAAGGGAAATGCAGTTTCCTTTTATACGGACGGCAAAGAAAAATTTGCAGCGTTGTTTGAAGACATCCGACAAGCAAAAAACAATATCCATGTAGAATATTACGCGTTTTTTGATGATCAGATCGGAAACGAATTTTTAGATCTGTTAGTAGAAAAAGCCAAAGAAGGTGTCGAGGTTCGCGTGATCTTTGATCCCTGGGGAGCGAAGGGTTCAAAACCTAAATTTTTCGATCCATTAGTAGCCGCAGGAGGAAAAGCGACTGCCTTTATTACTTCACGAGATCTGATCCGCAAGACCCGTCTCAACTATCACTTGCACCGGAAGATCGTCGTGATCGACGGTTTGATCGGCTGGACGGGCGGTTTCAACGTTGGCGACCAGTATTTAGGCCGCAGTAAGAAATTCGGCTACTGGCGGGATACTCACGGACGTATCGTTGGTACAGCGAGTTTTACATTGCAAGAAATCTTTATCAAAGACTGGAATGCCTCTGTGCAAAACGAAGAAGACCAGCTAGAGTATGAAGAACGCTACTTTATGATGCCGGAAGAAGAATGCGGCAATGTCAGCATGCAGATCGTCTCAGACGGCCCGGAAAGTGAAGAAGAGATCTTAAAGAGCGGTTTCGTCAAGATGATTTTAGCCGCTGAAGAAAAACTCTGGATCCAAACCCCTTATCTGATTCCGGATGATACCATGATCAACGCATTATTGATCGCTGTCCGTTCAGGGGTAGATGTTCGGATCATGATTCCGGATATGCCGGATCACGCCTTTATTTTCAGAGCCACACAGCATTACGCTAATTATCTGCATAAAAGAGGCGTTAAAATCTATTCTTATAATAACGGCTTCTTACATTCTAAAACGATCGTCATGGATGATCTGATTTCTTCGTTTGGATCCACGAACCAAGATATCCGCAGCTATTCTCTGAATTTTGAGGTGAGCGCGTTCGTGTATGATGAAGAAGTTACGAAAGAAATGCAGCAGATTTTTGAAGCAGACATGAAAAACTGCACACTCTTGACAGATGAGATTATTGAAAATCAAGGACGATGGTTAAGATTCAAGCAAAACTTTTCTCGGCTTTTATCACCGATTTTGTGATTTTTTGAGAGCTTTTTGCAGTCCTTGCCGAGCAAGATTATCGGCGCCTTTATTTTGATTTTCTGGTATCCATTGCAGGATCAATAATGAAAAATGCGGCAGCAGTTGCTGGATCTCCTGGAAAAAAGGCAGAAAATCAGGATTGCCGGTAAAGTTTTTATCGACTGTTTGCACCAAGATTTTGCTGTCAGAATACACCATGATCGTTTCTTCATGATAATTTTTGTCCAATAGCAGCTCTAATAACGCTAAGAAAGTTGCAAATTCTGCTTGATGATTTGTCAAAGTCGGCAATGGGAAGGCATGTTGTTCATGGATTCCTTCACCGACAAGCAGAATGCCGCCGCCGCTGATTCCCGGGTTGCCTTTTGTCGCGGCATCGATATATGATTTGATCATTTGACCACCTTTTCTTTTTTTGTGATAGAATAATTATATAACTTAGATTGAAAGGACTTGTAGATGAAATCAAAAAAATATCATTGGCAGCCAGAAGTGGCTACGTCGATTATTTATTGGTCAGTCACTTTGATGATTCTTTTTTATAGTTTAACACTTGCATTAGAAAATACGCGACCTTATTGGAAAAGCAATCTTGTTTTAGTTATGTTTTTCATTTTTGTTTATATCGGCTTTTTACGATGGATCTTTGTTAAAGAGGATCATCTTTTAGTCCGTTACGCGCGCTTTTGGAAAAAGGAAAAATTTTACTATAAAAACATCCAAGCAATCTGTCGACTGTCCAATGGCATTGAGTTTACTTATCAAGGCAAAGAATACCATTTTTTGATGAGAAAAAAAACTTGCGAGAGCTTTTTGACAGACTTAGCTCATCATTTCCCGGTTTCGATCTTATCTGAAAAAAGCAAAACCTGAAATAAGCAACAACACACCTTAAAAGCTGACGTTTCTGATCAATGAAGATCAAAGATGTCAGCTTTTTTATATCCTCGAATGTGATAAGCGACTTGCTTCTGGATAAGTGATCGCTGCGCAATTTGATTTCTAAGAGCTTTTTTATCGATCAAGGAAGTACTATAGTTTCTGTAAAAACTCTCAGAAATCATTTCCTTTGAGATTTCAGTGGAATTCTCGACAAGAATTGATTATAATAGAAAATAACTGAACGAACTTTGGTTATTCATATGAAATAGTTCGTAAAAAGGAGTTTTTGCATGAAATCTGATATTGAAATCGCACAAGAGGCAACCTTAAAACCTATCAAAGAGATCGCAGAAAAAGTCGGTTTGACAGAAGATGATCTGGAACTTTACGGCAAATACAAAGCAAAGATCGATTGGCCGGCGATCCAACGTCTGGAACAAAAGACAGAGGGCAAATTGATTTTAGTTACTTCCATCAATCCAACACCAGCCGGCGAAGGAAAATCGACTGTGACCATCGGCCTGGCGGATGCATTGAACCAATTAGGCAAAAAAACTGTCATCGCTTTGCGGGAACCTTCTTTAGGACCAGTTATGGGGATCAAAGGGGGCGCGGCAGGCGGCGGCAAAGCACAAGTCTTACCAATGGAAGAGATCAATCTGCATTTTACCGGAGACATGCATGCGATCACTACCGCAAACAATGCGTTGTCCGCATTGATCGACAACCATATTCATCAAGGAAATCAATTGAACATTGACGCTCGTCGGGTGATTTGGAAACGGGTCGTTGATTTGAATGATCGGGCATTGCGCAATGTCATCATTGGTCTAGGAGGTCCTATCCAAGGGGTGCCGAGAGAAGACGGTTTTGATATCACTGTTGCCAGCGAGATCATGGCGATTTTATGTTTAGCGACTGATCTGAAAGATCTGAAAGCACGATTGAGCAGAATTGTGATCGGATATACCTTTGATCGAACACCAGTGACTGTTGCTGATCTGAATGTGGAAGGTGCGTTGACGCTGCTTCTAAAAGACGCGTTGAAACCGAATCTTGTTCAAACCATCGAAGGTACACCGGCATTTGTTCACGGAGGACCTTTTGCCAATATCGCTCACGGCTGCAACAGTATCATGGCCACCAAGATGGCCTTAAAACTAGGCGATTACACGGTGACTGAAGCCGGCTTTGGTGCGGATCTGGGGGCTGAGAAATTTTTAGATATCAAAGTACCGACTCTTGGAAAAACACCGGATGCTATCGTGATCGTTGCGACGATCCGAGCGTTGAAGATGCACGGAGGTGTGGCGAAGGATCAGTTGGCAGAAGAAAATATTTCCGCTGTCGCTCACGGTTTTGCCAATCTTGATCGGCATATAAAAAATATGCGCCGATATGGTGTGCCGGTGGTTGTTGCGATCAATGAATTTGCGACAGATACCGAAGCTGAACGAGAAATACTGGAAGAAAAATGCCGGGAATCCGGTGTCAACGTTCAGCGAGCAAGTGTCTGGGAGCATGGCGGAGCCGGTGGACTTGATTTAGCCAAAGCAGTCGTTGAAACGATCCAAGAAAGTACACCAGATTTCCAACCGCTATATGAAACAGACGCGTCGATCGAGGAGAAAACACAAACGATCGTAACTCAGATTTATGGTGGTGCGGCTGTCCAGTTCACCCAAAAAGCGAAGAATCAAATCGCGACTTTTGTCAAAGAAGGCTGGGATAAACTGCCGATCTGTATGGCGAAAACCCAATATTCTTTCTCTGATGATCCGCAAAAACTTGGAGCACCAGAAGGATTCACACTGACGATTCGCGAGTTTATTCCGAAATTAGGTTCTGGTTTTATCGTTGCTTTGACGGGCGATGTCATGACGATGCCGGGACTGCCGAAAAAACCAGCGGCTCTCAATATGGATGTCGATGAACAAGGAAACGCCATCGGGTTGTTTTAAGAAAGCTGATAACAAAAATTTATCTAATATAAAAAAGCAAAAGGGACCGGTTAGCGGTCTTTTTTGCTTTTTTTGACAACCTCCTCTAAACTAAAGATAACAACAGAAAGAGAATAAATTTTTGAATGAAGAGACTTATTCCTATATTTCTATTGTAATTTCCCGCTGATTACTTGATAATAAGGAGGTTCTATATGGAAGTTCGTGTGACTCGCAAAACCGGTTTCTACGGAATGGGCAGTCCCATCAAAGTCATCCTAAACGACAAGACATTTATGCTGAATCATGAACAATCAAAGACTCTGACTATAACAGAAGAAACTTGCTCCATTCAAGTATCATTCTACCTATTGAAAAGCAAGGTATATCACTTCCAACCTCAAAAAGAGCCGCTGGATCTGATCATCCAGATGAACCCAAAAATGATCCAGATCTATCTGATTCTTTTCGGATTCATGCTGCTGATGCCTTTATTGCTGAGAAGTATTGCGGTCAGTATTTTGCTGATTGTTCTTTTTATCGGATTTTTGTTAAAATTTTTACATCAAGCATATATCGTAAAGGAGAATGGACATGGGACAACAAGCTGAATCTTTTTTAATAAGCTTCAATCGAATCGAAAAATGGCTCCGCCAAAAATTAGGTAATCCTCGAAACATGGGCTTTAGTGAAATGGTCCGGCATTTAAGCAGAAGAAAAGACCTGCCGGTAAGAAGTCACTCGGAAGATCTCTTACAGATGGCGCAGCTGCGCAATGCAATCGTCCACGACCAAGTCGCTGAAGGATTTGTCATCGCTGAGCCGAATCAATGGACTGTCGATCGCATCCAACAGATCGAAAATGAACTGCTGGAGCCGGAAAAAGTTTTGCCAAGATTCAAAAAGCATGTTACCGGCTTTGAGATCTCTATGCCTATCACCGAGATTTTAAAAACCATCGCCGCTAAAAAGCATTCTCAATTTCCTCTTTACAGCAAGGGAAAATTTGAAGGACTGATCACGTTGCGTGCGTTGGGGTATTGGTTTGCCAGAGAAAGCTTGAAAGGGGAAATCAAGCTGGAAGGGCGTACTGCCCGCGAGCTGATCATTTCTGACGGGAAAAAGACCAATTATCGGTTTGTTTCCGCTGATACCACTATCGCAGAGATCGAAACACTATTCCATAGCGACGGTGATGACGGGATGTTAGAAGCGATCCTGATCACCCAAGACGCCGATCCTAACGGCAATTTATTAGGGATCATTCGTCCCCGCGATATTTATACCCAATCAGAAAAGAGTTGAATTTTTTGTTAATCGTTTATTTAGTAATTTGTATCCTGCTTTTAGTTCTCGATCAGCTGGTCAAATGGTGGACTGTCGCCAACTTTGCGTTAGGTGAGACCCAACCGCTGATCCCTCACATCCTTTCATTGACTCATATCCGCAATACCGGCGCGGCGTGGAGCATCATGGAAGGTCAGATTGTTTTCTTTACGATCGTCACAGTTGTCGCCGTTTCGGTCTGCGGCTATCTTTTAGTGAAACATCGCAATGACAATAAATTTTTCACATTCGGTTTGACAATGATTATTGCCGGAGCATTAGGGAACTTTATCGATCGTATTCGTTTAGGCTACGTTGTCGATATGTTCCAAACGGACTTCATGAATTTCCCGATTTTCAATGTCGCCGATATGTCTTTAGTCATCGGTGTGATCATGGTCTTTATCTACGCGATCTGGGATGAGCATACAAAGGAGAAACAGCATGCCAAAACAAATTAATCTTGTGATCCATGATGAAAAAGGGCGGATCGATAAAGTTTTAGCGGAACGTCTGAAAGAATACAGCCGTTCTCAGATCCAACAATGGCTGAAAAATCAAAATGTTTCCCTTCATGGCGAGCCGGTAAGAGCAAACTATAAAGTGAAGTCTGGCGATCAGCTGATCATTGAGATCCCGGATCCCGAAGAATTGGATTTGACACCTGAATCATTGGATCTTGAGATCGTGTATGAAGATGAAGACGTGGCGGTGGTCAATAAACCGCAGGGAATGGTGGTTCATCCGGCTGCCGGCCATACTCACGGCACATTAGTGAATGGACTGCTGTATCAACTGAAAAATCTGTCTTCTATCAATGATGTGATCCGTCCAGGTATTGTTCACCGCATCGATAAAGATACTTCCGGTTTATTGATGGTGGCTAAAAATGATTTTGCTCATGAGTCTTTGGCGAAACAGTTGAAAGATAAAACTTCTCTGAGAAAATATGTGGCACTAGTCCATGGAGTCATCCCACATGACAAGGGAACGATTGAAGCACCGATCGGCCGTTCTAAAACCAACCGTAAAACACAAGCAGTTATTGAAGATGGCCGTCCCGCGGTCACTCATTTTACAGTCTTAGAACGTTTTGATGAATTTACATTAGTGGAATTACAATTGGAAACCGGACGGACACACCAGATCCGTGTCCATATGCAATATATCGGCTACCCTTTAGCAGGTGATCCGGTTTATGGTCCTCGCAAGACACTTAAAGGCAATGGACAGTTCCTGCATGCCAAACTTTTAGGCTTTACACATCCCCGAACAGGTGAGAATTTAGTCTTTGAAGCACCGCTGCCGGAAATTTTTGAAGAAACTTTAAAAAAATTACGGAAAAAGCATTGATTTTTTATAACAGAAAGTGTATTGTTTGTTTAACAAAAAATTTAATAGTGATCCTTTAAGAGTAGTCCCGTGAGGCTAAGAAGGAAATGAGCGAGAAGTACACGCAGTGCGCTGACGATGTACCTTGCTGGATGACATCCGTATACCCTGATACCATTATAGGGATACGACCAACAGTCTGAAAACATACCTCCTGCCTGATAACGGGCAGGAGTTTTTTTGTGCAATCATAGGAGGGAAAAAATATGTCAACTAAAGAAGTCGTAGATGCAGTAACAATGAAACGAGCGTTAACACGTATCACTTATGAAATCATCGAAAGAAATCGCGGACTTGAAGATCTTGTCTTGGTAGGGATCAAAACGCGAGGAATCTATATCGCCCGACGGATCGCGGAACGTTTGAAACAGCTGGAAGATATTGAAGTTCCTGTCGGTGAATTGGATATTACATTGTACCGTGACGATCAAAAAGCGAAAAACGAAGATCCAGAAGTTCACTCTTCAACGATCCCAGTCAATCTGGAAGGCAGAGAAGTCATCGTTGTTGACGACGTACTTTACACAGGACGCACGATCCGGGCGGCATTAGACGCGATCATGGACTACGGACGTCCTCGCAAGATCTCATTGGCAGTCTTGGTGGACCGCGGTCACCGGGAATTACCGATCCGGGCAGATTATGTCGGAAAAAATATTCCAACTTCTTTAACAGAAGAAATCATCGTTGAGATGGAAGAAGCAGATGGCAAAGATCGGATCTTGATCGATAAAGCCGGCGAGTAGGAGATGAAAAAAATGGCAAAAGAATTTCGCAATAACGATGCAGTATTAGATATCCATGACAAACCAAAAACGTTTCAATGGTTAGGACTAAGCTTACAGCACTTATTCACGATGTTTGGCGCAACTGTCCTGGTACCGATTTTAGTAGGGATCAACCCAGGGATCGCGTTAGTCAGTTCCGGTCTGGGAACCCTCGTTTATCTGACCACAACGAAAGGCAAGATTCCGGCATATCTGGGCAGCAGCTTCGCATTTATTGCAGCGATGCAGATGCTGATGAAATCTGACGGGTATCCAGCGGTCGCTCAAGGAGCAATCACTACCGGGATCGTCTACCTGATCGTTTCACTGATCGTCAGAAAAATCGGTTCAGCTTGGCTCAACCGCATCTTGCCGCCGATCGTTGTCGGTCCGGTGGTAATGGTCATCGGTTTGGGACTAGCAGCAAACGCCGCGAACAACGCCATGTTCAACGGAGACAAATACGATATCAAATATATCGCAGTCGCACTTTTGACATTACTGGTTACGATCATCTTCAACATGTGGCTGAAAGGTTTCTTGGGTCTGATCCCGATCCTTTTGGGAATCATCAGTGGTTATCTGATTGCTTTGGCCTTTGGGATCGTGGATACACAACCGATCGCTGACGCAGCATGGTTTGCTGTACCGAATTTCGAAATTCCTTTTGTGCAGTACACACCAAAACTTTATCTCAACGCGATCACGACGATGGCGCCGATCGCTTTTGTAACAATGACAGAACACATTGGTCATTTGATGGTCCTTAATAAATTGACGAAACGCAACTTCTTTGAAGAACCAGGCCTTCATAAAACATTGATGGGTGATGGATTGGCACAGATCGTCGCAGGTTTTGTCGGCGGACCGCCAGTAACCAGCTACGGCGAAAACATCGGCGTGTTGGCGATCACGAAAGTTCACAGCGTTTTCGTTATCGGTGGAGCAGCCATCTTGGCAGTCGTACTAGGATTTGTCGGCAAATTGAGCGCACTGATCCTCAGCATCCCAGGACCAGTCATTTCAGGAATCAGTTTCATTCTCTTCGGAGTAATCGCCGCAAGCGGATTGAAAATCTTGATCGAAAACAAAATCGACTTTGATAAAAAGAAAAATCTGCTGATCGCATCAGTCATCCTAGTGATCGGTATCGGCGGACTAGTCTTTGAATTCGGAACATTCACTTTGTCAGCTATGGCACTAGCCACTGTTTTAGGAATCATCTTAAACCTTGTTTTACCGGAAACTTCAAGAAGCGAACAGGAGGAAGCAAAACATGATCATTCAGTCAGAGAGAATCAGTTTGAAACATCTATTAACCGTTGAGGCATTGACCGATCAAGAAGTAATGGGACTTATCCGCCGCGGACAGGAATTTAAAAACGGCGCAAAATGGACACCTGAAAAAGACCAATACTTCGCCACTAATCTTTTCTTTGAGAATAGTACACGAACCCATAAAAGTTTTGATGTCGCTGAAAAGAAATTGGGACTGGAAGTGATCGAGTTTGATTCTTCAACCAGCTCTGTCCAAAAAGGCGAGACGCTTTATGACACAGTGCTGACGATGTCGGCTCTTGGCGTTGACGTAGCAGTGATCCGCCATGGAGACGAAAACTATTACGATGAATTGATCCAAAGCAAAACGATCCAATGCAGTATCATCAACGGTGGCGACGGCAGCGGCCAGCATCCTACACAATGTCTGCTGGATCTGATGACGATCTATGAAGAGTTCGGCTACTTTGAAGGATTGAAAATAGCGATCGTCGGAGACATCACCCATTCACGGGTAGCAAAATCCAACATGCAAATGCTGAAACGTCTCGGCGCAAAAGTCTTCTTCTCCGGACCGGAAGAATGGTATGATCCTGAGTTTGAAGTTTACGGCCATTATCTGCCGTTAGACGAATTGGTTTCCGAAGTAGATGTCATGATGATGCTGCGTGTCCAACACGAACGTCATGACGGCAGTGAAAGTTTTTCAAAAGAAAGCTATCACAATGAATACGGCTTGACTGTGGAGCGGGCGAAACAAATGCGGCCTCACGCGATCATCATGCACCCGGCACCAGTCAACCGCGATGTAGAGTTGGCAGATTCATTAGTAGAAAGTCTGCAATCGCGGATCATCCAGCAAATGACTAATGGTGTCTATGTCCGGATGGCGATTTTAGAAGCAGTATTATCAGGTAAAGCGTAAAAACAGGAGGAAGCATATGAAAACACTCATTAAAAACGGTAAAATTATTTCTCACGATAATCAAACGATCCCGGCAGAAATCTGGATCGAAGAAGGCAAAATCAAAGCGATCGGAACTGGTTTTGATACGGTTTTTGATGAAGTGTTTGATGCCCAAGGACAGCTGATCACTCAAGGCTTGGTAGATGTCCATGTCCACTTGCGGGAACCTGGATACACCTATAAAGAAACGATCAAAACCGGCAGTATGGCAGCGGCTCGCGGTGGATTTACCACCGTTTGTGCCATGCCGAATCTTGATCCGGTACCGGATACAGCTGAAAAATTGACAGAAGTTTACGACTTGATCAAAAAAGATGCCGTAGTCAATGTATTGCAATACGCGCCGATCACAGAAAAACTCCGCAGTGATGTACTGACAGATCAAAAAGCATTAAAAAAAGCCGGGGCGTTTGCCTTTACTAACGATGGCGTCGGCGTACAGACTGCCGGCACCATGTATCTGGCTATGAAAGAAGCGGCTGCCAATGATATGGCGCTGGTTGCCCATACAGAAGACGAGTCGTTGCTTTTCGGCGGTGTGATGCACGCCGGCAAAAAAGCAGAAGAATTAGGACTTCCAGGCATTCTTAGTGCAACGGAATCTTCCCAGATCGCCAGAGATTTGCTTTTAGCAGAAGAAACCGGCTGTCATTATCATGTCTGCCATGTATCTACCAAAGAGAGCGTGCGAGTGATCCGAGATGCGAAAAAAGCCGGTGTCCACGTCACTGCCGAGGTTTCGCCGCATCACCTGATCTTATGCGAAGAAGATATCCCAGAAGATTTCGGTTATTGGAAAATGAATCCGCCGTTGAGAGGCAAAGACGACCGCGAAGCATTGATCGAAGGTCTGTTGGACGGAACCATCGATTGTATCGCAACCGACCATGCTCCCCATGGTTTTGACGAAAAAAATCAAAGTTTTTTAAAAGCACCATTCGGGATTGTGGGATCGGAATACGCGTTTCAACTGATTTATACGCATTTTGTCAAAACCGGCAAATTTACATTAGAACAAGTAATTGACTGGATGGCAGTCAAACCAGCAGCGATCTTCGGATTAGATACTGGCCGCTTAACGATCGGCGGAAAAGCAGATCTGGCAATCTTTGATATCCAGCATGCTTATCAGATCGACTCAAAACAATTCGAATCAAAAGCTGTCAACACACCATTTGACAAGTGGGAAGTATACGGCGATACATTGTATACCTTTGTCAATGGTCATGCGGTATGGCAAAAAGGTGGGAAATAAAATGAAACGTTGGTTGATTTTAGAAGATGGCACTTATTTTGAAGGAGAAGGATTCGGCGCTGAAACGAATGTTTTCGGCGAGATCGTTTTTACTACCAGTATGACTGGGTATCAAGAAACGATCACCGACCAAAGTTTTAACGGACAGATCATCACATTTACGTATCCTATGGTGGGAAATTACGGCATCAATCGTGACGATCATGAGTCTATCGCACCGACTTGTAAAGGGGTAGTCGTTAAAGAACATGCCCGTCTAGCAAGCAATTGGCGCAATCAAATGACATTAGACGAATTTTTGAAACGCAAAGGTATCCCCGGAATCGCCGGGATCGATACCCGCGCGCTAACAAAAAAATTGCGTCAGCACGGCACGATGAAAGCCAGTATCGTGGCAGAAGAAGACTTTACCCATGCTTACGATCAATTGAAAGCCGCTGTTTTGCCTACCAATCAAGTAGCACAAGTCTCCACTGCGAAACCTTATCCAAGCCCGGGCACTGGACACAATGTAGTCGTGATCGATTTTGGCTTGAAGCACAGTATTTTGCGGGAGCTTTCCAAACGCCACTGCAATTTGACGGTATTGCCGTATGATACCAGCGCGAAAAAGATCTTGGAACTTTCTCCAGATGGCGTGATGCTGACGAACGGACCGGGAGATCCGAAAGATGTACCGGAAGCTATTGCGATGATTCGAGAGATTCAAGGAAAAGTTCCGATTTTCGGAATCTGCTTAGGACATCAATTATTTTCACTGGCAAATGGCGCTGATACTTACAAGATGAAATTCGGACACCGGGGGTTGAATCACCCAGTACGGGAGATCGCCACCGGAAGAATCGATTTTACTTCGCAAAATCACGGCTATGCCGTAGCGGAAGAATCTATCGATCCGAATATTTTGATGGTGACTCATATTGAAGTGAACGATGGCACCATCGAAGGGGTACGTCATAAAAACTATCCGGCATTCAGCGTACAGTTTCACCCGGATGCGGCGCCTGGACCTCACGATGCCGTGCACTTATTTGATGAATTTATAGATATGATGGATACATGGAAGGAGCAGCACATATGCCAAAACGGACAGATATAAAGAAAATCATGGTGATCGGATCCGGTCCCATTATCATCGGGCAGGCTGCTGAATTCGACTATGCCGGAACACAAGCATGTCTGGCATTGAAAGAAGAAGGCTACGAAGTCGTTCTGGTCAATTCCAACCCCGCAACGATCATGACAGACAAAGAAATCGCCGATCGTGTCTATATCGAACCGATCACCTTTGAATTTGTTTCACGAATCTTGCGTAAGGAACATCCTGATGCTCTGTTACCAACACTAGGCGGTCAAACCGGACTGAATATGGCAATGGAATTAGCCGAATCAGGGATCTTAACAGAATTAGGAATCGAACTTCTGGGAACCAAACTTTCCGCCATCGACCAGGCAGAAGACCGGGATCTATTCAAAAAATTGATGGAAGAGTTGGATCAGCCGATCCCAGAATCAGCCATCATCACTACCGTTGAGGAAGCAATCGATTTTGCTGATCAAATCGGCTATCCAGTTATCGTACGTCCAGCCTTTACACTTGGCGGTACTGGCGGCGGTATGTGCGACAATGAAGAAGAATTGCGGACCATCGCTGAAAATGGTCTTAAATTATCGCCGGCAACTCAATGCTTGATCGAAAAAAGCATCGCCGGTTTCAAAGAGATCGAATACGAAGTGATGCGAGACTCCGCCGATAACGCGATCGTTGTCTGCAACATGGAAAACTTTGATCCAGTGGGCATCCATACCGGCGATTCTATCGTCTTCGCACCAAGTCAAACACTATCTGATCACGAATACCAGTTGTTAAGAGATGCTTCTTTGCGGATCATCCGCGCACTTCAAATCGAGGGCGGCTGTAATGTACAGCTGGCACTTGACCCACACAGCTTCAACTATTATGTCATCGAAGTCAATCCGCGGGTTTCACGTTCTTCCGCTTTAGCAAGTAAAGCAACAGGCTATCCGATCGCAAAACTAGCCGCAAAAATCGCTGTCGGTCTTACATTGGATGAAATGAAAAATCCCGTGACTGAAACCACCTATGCTGAATTCGAACCGGCATTGGATTATGTCGTTGCAAAGATCCCGCGTTGGCCATTTGATAAATTTGAAAACGGCGACCGGATCTTAGGAACACAGATGAAAGCCACTGGTGAAGTCATGGCGATCGGCCGCAATATCGAAGAAGCTTTGCTGAAAGCTGTCCGTTCATTGGAGGTGGGCGCGACTCACGTTGAACTGCCGGTTCTTGAACAGCTTTCTGACAATGAACTAACGAAAAAAATGGTCAAAGCACAAGACGATCGTCTGTTTTATGTCACCGAAGCGATTCGCCGCGGGTATACAATCCAAGACATTGCGGAAATGACTAAGATCGATCTGTTTTTCTTAGACAAACTCCTGCACATCACCGAGATCGAAGAACAGCTGAAAGCAGCGCCATTTGATAAAACGACATTGAAAAAAGCCAAGCAAAACGGTTTTTCTGATGTGAAGATCGCTCAGCTTTGGCAAACAGAAGCCGCAAAAATCCGAGAATTTCGTAAAGAAAATCAGTTGGTGCCTGTCTATAAAATGGTGGACACTTGCTCGGCGGAATTCGAATCAACGACACCATATTTTTACAGCAGTTATGAATTTGAAAATGAAAGTGTTGTGACCCAAAAACCTTCCGTCCTTGTATTAGGCTCAGGTCCGATCCGTATCGGTCAAGGTGTGGAATTCGATTATGCGACAGTCCATTCTGTCAAAGCGATCCAAGCAGCAGGATACGAGGCTATCATCATCAACAGCAATCCGGAAACAGTATCGACAGACTTTTCCATCTCTGACAAGCTGTATTTTGAACCATTGACACTGGAAGATGTTCAAAACGTGATCGATCTGGAACAACCGATCGGCGTGATCGTGCAATTCGGCGGACAAACTGCCATCAATTTAGCAGAACCGTTGGCAAAAAGCGGCACGAAGATTTTAGGAACCAGTATCGAGGATCTGGATCGTGCGGAAAATCGCGATCTTTTCGAACAAGCATTGAAAGAACTAGGGATCCCGCAACCACCGGGCGATACAGCGACGAATAAAGAAGAAGCGGTAACGATCGCGCAAAGAATCGGATATCCAGTCTTGGTACGTCCAAGTTACGTCTTAGGCGGCCGCGCGATGGAAATCGTTGAGAACCAACAGGACCTGGAAGACTATATGGAAAATGCCGTCAAAGCTTCACCGGAACATCCAGTACTTGTCGATCGTTATCTGATCGGCGGCGAATGCGAAGTGGACGCGATCTGTGATGGCGAGACCGTGTTGATTCCAGGTATCATGGAACACATCGAACGAGCAGGGATCCATTCAGGAGATTCGATGGCCGTTTATCCGCCACAGTATCTTTCCGAAGAAATCAAGAAAACGATCGCTGACTATACAGAAAAATTGGCATTAGGCTTGAACTGTATCGGGATGATGAATATCCAATTTGTGATCCACGATGAACAAGTTTATGTTATCGAAGTCAATCCGAGAGCCAGCCGTACCGTGCCGTTTTTAAGCAAAGTCACAGGCATCCCGATGGCTCAACTGGCAACCCAAGCTATTTTAGGCAACAAACTGGCCGATCAAGGCTATCAAAATGGACTTTATCCAGAGAGCAAGGACGTCCATGTCAAAGCGCCGGTCTTTTCATTCACGAAATTGCAAAAAGTCGAAACCCACTTAGGTCCGGAAATGAAATCTACAGGTGAAGTAATGGGCTCTGATAAAACATTGGAAAAAGCGTTGTATAAAGCCTTCGAAGCAGCAGGACTGCATATCCATGAATTCGGCACTGTCCTGTTTTCCGTCGCGGACGACGCAAAAGAAGAAGCGGTCAATCTGGCAAGACGATTTTCAACGATCGGTTTTACGATCGTTGCTACCAACGGAACAGCCGAATACTTCCAGAAACAGGGGATCCGGACAAAAGCGGTGGCGAAAATTTCAGACCATACAACACCAAATGCGTTGGAATATTTACGAGGAAAAGCGCAATTAGTCGTGAACACGATGGATAAAAACCGTCAAGGAACTTCCCAAGACGGCTTCATGATCCGCCGAGAAGCGGTAGAACACGGTGTTCCATTATGTACTTCATTAGACACTGCCACCGCGATCTTAAAAGTGATGGAATCACGAGCATTCACCACACAAGCGATTTAAAAACCAGTAAGGGAGAATTTCATGAAACAAGAACTTATGACGATCATATCGCAAAAAAATCTAGCGCCGCGAATCTATGAAATGACCCTTTCAGGGGAACTAGTCCAAGAAATGACCACACCAGGTCAGTTTCTGCATATCCGAGTGCCTAGACAGGATCTATTATTAAGAAGGCCGATCAGTCTTAATCAGATTGATCGAGAAAACGGGACTTGCAGGATCATCTATCGAACAGAAGGTGATGGCACGAAAGTTTTTTCTGAACTAACGTCAGGCGACTCTTTAGATGTATTGGGGCCATTAGGCAATGGATTCGATCTTTCAGGGTTGCAGGCAGGAGATACCGCCTATATCGTTGGCGGCGGTATCGGTGTTCCGCCTCTTTATGAGCTGTCCCGGCAATTGAAAGCGATGGGAGTGACACCAGTCCATTTTCTAGGCTTTGCTTCGAAAGAAGTGATGTATTATCAAGAAAAATTCATGGATCTAGGCGAGACTCGCATCGCAACTGATGACGGCAGCTATGGCGTCCATGGCAATGTCGGTAATTTGCTGTTAGCTGATACTGAAAAAGCGGTGCCTTCTGCGGTCTTTGCCTGCGGAAGCAATGGATTATTAAAGACCGTCGAGCAATTGTTTCATGAACATCCCAACACGCAATTGTCATTAGAATCCCGCATGGCTTGCGGGATCGGCGCTTGCTATGCTTGTGTCTGCCATCTCCAAGAAGATGAAACAGGCGAAAAAAGCGTGAAGGTCTGTGACGAAGGTCCAGTCTTCCCAGCTGGAAAGGTGGTTTTATAATGGATCTGTCTATCGATCTGCCGGGATTGAAATTAAAAAATCCAATTATGCCGGCAAGCGGCTGTTTCGGATTTGGTAAAGAATACGGCGAATATTATGACCTCAATCAATTAGGCTCCATCATG
Source organism: Enterococcus mediterraneensis (assembly GCF_900604485.1). Lineage (NCBI taxonomy): Bacteria > Bacillati > Bacillota > Bacilli > Lactobacillales > Enterococcaceae > Enterococcus > Enterococcus mediterraneensis. Next base: position 66,102 of record NZ_UWOP01000001.1, on the reverse strand, counting down.
ATCAAAGCCACAACTCCAAAAGCCCGTTTTGGAAATGAAACACCCCGGGTAGCAGAAACTCCTAGCGGAATGCTGAACGCGATCGGTTTACAAAATCCCGGTATGGAAGTTGTCATGGATACCTATCTGCCGGAACTTCAAGAAAAATATCCTGATCTGCCGATCATCGCTAATGTGGCAGGTGCTTGTGAAGAAGATTATGTCGAAGTGTGCGGCAAGATCGGCGAAGCGCCGAATGTCCATGCTATCGAGCTGAATATCTCCTGCCCGAATGTCAAACATGGCGGGATCGCTTTTGGTACGGATCCGCAAGTAGCCTATGAATTGACAAAAGCGGTAAAAGCGGTAGCGAAAGTTCCCGTCTACGTCAAATTGTCCCCCAATGTCACTGATATCGTTCCCATCGCAAAAGCTATCGAAAAAGGCGGGGCGGATGGATTTACGATGATCAATACACTGCTGGGGATGCGGATCGACCTAAAGTCCCGCAAACCCATCTTGGCCAATCAAACAGGCGGACTGTCAGGTCCTGCGATCAAACCGGTAGCTATCCGACTGATCCATCAAGTTGCCGGCGTTTCCGATCTGCCCATCATCGGGATGGGTGGCGTAATGACAGTGGACGACGTACTGGAAATGTTCATGGCCGGTGCTAGTGCCGTAGCAGTCGGAACAGCGAACTTCACGGATCCATATATTTGTCCAAAATTGATCGAAGAACTGCCGATCCGTATGGCGGAGTTAGGCATCGAATCACTGCAGCAGCTAATCAAAGAAGTACGGGAGGAACGGAAATGAATCAACGTCCAATCATCGCATTAGACTTTTCCAGTCGCGGAGAAGTAGAATTATTTTTCAAAAAATTTCCTAAAAATGAATCACTGTTCGTTAAGATCGGCATGGAACTTTTTTATCAAGAAGGACCGGAGACGGTTCGCTGGTTGAAACGCAATGGTCATGATGTCTTTTTAGATCTGAAGCTCCATGATATTCCCAATACCGTTGAAAAAGCGATGCGGGGATTGGCAGGATTGGGTGTAGATATCACTTGTGTCCATGCTGCCGGCGGCGTCAAAATGATGGAAGCCGCATTACGAGGATTAGAAGAAGGGACACCAATGGGCAAAGAACGTCCGAAGTTATTGGCGATCACCCAACTGACCTCTACAACAGAACAGCAGATGCATGATGATCAGCTGATCGATGTTTCCTTAGAAGAAAGCGTGATCCATTATGCAAAATGTGCGCAAAAAGCGGGACTTGACGGGGTTGTTTCTTCAGCATTGGAAGTTGCCAAAATCAAACAAGCAACGACACCTGATTTTGTCTGCTTGACTCCTGGGATCCGCCCGACTGGAAGTGAAATCGGTGATCAAAAACGTGTCGTAACACCGGGCACAGCTCGCGAAGTCGGTTCTACTTACATCGTTGTGGGGCGACCTATCACGCAAGCCGCTGATCCTTATGCCGCTTATACAAAAATCAAAAACGAATGGAATGGAGAAAATCAATGACATTAGAGATGACGATCGCCAAAGATCTTTTAGAGATAGAAGCTGTCTTTTTAAGTCCTAACGAACCTTTTACTTGGGCAAGCGGGATCAAAAGCCCCATTTACTGCGACAATCGGATCACGATGAGCTATCCGGCTATTCGTAAAGAGATCGCTGCGGGTCTTGCAGAAAAAATCAAAGAAAATTATCCTGATGTGGAAGTGATCGCAGGGACCGCGACGGCTGGTATCCCTCATGCGGCTTGGGTAGCAGATATCCTTGATTTGCCGATGGTCTATATCCGCAGCAAAGCCAAAGATCATGGCAAAGGCAATCAAATCGAAGGTCGGATCACTGACGGACAAAAAATGGTAGTGATCGAAGATTTGATCTCCACCGGCGGCAGCGTTCTTGAAGCGTGCGAAGCGGCAAAAAGAGAGGGAGCGGACGTTTTAGGTGTTGCGGCGATCTTTACGTACGAACTGCCAAAAGGCAAAGCACGTTTTGAAGAAGCGAAAACACCTTTAGTTACTTTGACTAACTACAGCGCATTGCTGGAAGTCGCGTTAGAGACTGATTATATCAATCAAGAAGATATGAAACTTTTAAAAGACTGGAAAGAAGATCCGGAAAACTGGCTAAAATGATCTTCATTAAGAGACTGAATAAAATTTAGTCTCTTTTTGTTTATTTTCAGAATTTTTTTTGATAGGATGGTAACAAATCACTAGAAAGCGGGGATAGTTATGGGACTGAACGAATATTTATTAGGATTGAATAATTTAGAAAAAATCTATCGGGCACCAGGATTCTTTAAATTTAACGAGCACAGTGTGGCGGCCCATTCCTATCGAGTGACGTCTATTGCACAAGTCCTAGGTGATATCGAGGAATTGAAGGGTGTCGCTATCAATTGGAAATCACTCTATGAAAAAGCGCTGAACCATGACTATACAGAACGCTTTATCGGTGATATCAAAACACCGGTCAAATACGCGAGTCCGGAACTACGGGCGATGCTTCAGCACGTAGAAGAAAAAATGACAGATGAATTCATTAATCAAGAGATCCCCGTGGAATTTCAAGATATTTATCGTCGCCGTTTATCTGAAGGCAAAGATGATTCCATTGAAGGGGAGATCTTGGCGATCGCTGATAAAGTAGATCTGCTGTATGAATCTTTTGAAGAGATCAATAAGAACAATACGGAGCGGGTCTTCGAGGAAATGTTTTTGGAATCTGTTCAAACCATCAAGCAATTCCAACATCGACCAAGTGTTGTTTATTTTTTTGAGAATATTTTCCCTGATTTATTAGGTGATCGCTTTTACGGTGATCAGAAATTTTTAGCTGAGATCCAAACTATTCTTACCGATTCAACCGATTCAGCAGATTCATAGGAGGCGTTTTTTTTGAAACGAAATATGGATGTTCCTTGGAGTTACGAGGGAGAAAATGGGCCCGAATATTGGCATACCTTATGTGATTGGTATGCAGAAGGAGCAAAGTTCCCATTACAATCACCGATTCATCTGCAGTACAGCGAAGCGCAAAAAGAATCAGGAAAAAAACTGATCTTTCACTATCAAGAAGAACGATTTACTGAAAAAGAATTCAAAAATACCATTCATTTCGTTCCTTATGATTGTTCCAGCTACGTCAGCTATGACGGCAGCAAGTATTTATTGAATGATATCCATTACCATATGCCCAGCGAACACTGGATCGATGGGCAGCAGGAAGAAATAGAATTCCATCTGGTCCATGCAGATGATCAGGGAAACAGTTTAGTGGTAGGTGTCTTGTTTCGGATCAATGAAGAAGGAGTGGATTTCACCAAAGAAGGGATTTGGGATTTTTCAACTCATTTGGAGATTTTTGATCCAACGGTTTTCCTGCCTCAGGCCAGAAGCCATTTTCACTATATCGGTTCTTTGACCACACCGCCAACTATCGGACCGATCAATTGGTTTGTTTTTGATGAGGTAAATGTCATTGACCGCAGATTTATCGAAGAATTTCGTGAAGAGGTCTTGGAAAACAACAACCGGCCTTTACAGGAAAAATTAGGACGAAAGATTTTTTATTTTGAGGAGTAGCAGAGCATGAATCTTCAACAGTTGCGATATGTAGTAGCGGTAGCGAACAACGGCAGTTTTCGCGAAGCTGCCAGAAAGATGTTTATCACCCAGCCAAGTTTATCCAGCGGCATCAAAGAGTTGGAAAAGGAATTAGGTCTGACACTGTTCGTGCGGACGAACCAAGGTGCGGTATTGACCGCAGACGGTCGAGATTTTCTCGCTCGTGCGGAAAAAATTTTAGTTCAGTTGGAACGCTTAGAGACCCATTATCAGAAAAAAGAGCCGACTGAACGTTTTTCCATCGCTTCCCAGCATTATGACTTTTTAGGATCGGTGATCGGTCAGCTGATCGAACGCTTCGCTTATTACCAAGAATACCGCATTATGGAGACCACCACCGCCAAAGTCATCGAAGAAGTAGCAGAAGGCCACAGCGAGATCGGGCTGCTGTATATGAACGAGAACAACCAAAAAGGTTTGGAGCGTTATCTGGATCAAGCTCGTTTGATGAAGGTCGATCTTGGCACATTTCGCACCCATATTTTCGTAGGAAAACATCATCCGCTAGCCGCTGAAAAAGAGATCGATATCTCGCAGCTGAAGGAATATTCTCAAGTCCGTTTCAACCAAGAAGGTGGGAATTTTGAGTATTTCGATGAAGATCCTCTCAAGAATCAAGCAAAAAGCGTGATCGTCACCAATGATCGGGGCACATTGACCAACATCCTGCTTTCCAGTACAGCCTATGCTTCTGGTTCAGGGATCGTGGACCGTCCCACCAAAGAAATGATCCGCTTGATCCCCCTAAAAGACGAACCGCTGAATCATCTGTATGGTATCTATCCGAAAAAAACCAAACTGTCTGAAATCGCGGAGGAATTCTTTTTCGAGGTGCGGTCGTTTATTATCAAAAGCAAAAAAGAGCTGTGATAGCAGTATAAGAATAAAAACCGCACCAGAGATATTGCCAAATACGGCATGCTCTCTGGTGCGGTTTTTATTAGTGTTGTTTTTTCGCCATTTTTTGAATCGCTTCTTCTTCCGGAGTTATGAAGTAGGTGGTCTGATTTTCATAGATCACATAGCCGGGTTTCGCGCCGTTTGGCTTGCGGATATGTTTGACTTGGACCAGATCTACAGGGACTTGTGCTGAATGACGGTATTTCGAGAAATAAGCCGCCAGTTCCGCCGCTTGCAAGATCGTTTCTTCTGACGGATCACTGGAACGGATGATGACATGAGAGCCGGGGATATTTTTCGCGTGGAGCCAATAATCCGTTTTGCGGGCGGTCCGTAAAGTCAGCTGATCGTTTTGCAGATTGTTTTTGCCCACAAAAATCTCAGTGCCGTCTGTCGCATAGAAAACATCCGGCTGTGATTTTTTCTGTTTTTTCTGGCGTTTAGTCGGCTTTTTCAAGTAGCCTTGATCGATCAATTCTTCTCGGATCACTTCCAGATCCATTGGTCCTGCGATCTCTAATTGCGCTAGAACGGACTCCAGATAACTGATCTCATTTTTCGTTTCTTGGATCTGATCACCGATCAATTTCACTGCATTACGCAATTTTTGATAGCGTTGGAAGTATTTTTGCGCGTTTTGATTGGGCGTCAACGCAGGATTCAATGCAATCTCCAACGGCCGATCCTCTTCATAATAGTTCGGCAATGTCACTGTTGTCGCACCGCGGGGAACTTGGTTCATAAACGTCGTCAGCAATTCGCCTTTTTGACGATATTCTTCAGCATTCTCTGAATCAGCTAGCGTTTTTTCTCTTTTTTGCAATTTCTTTTGATTGCGATGCAGTTCATTTTCGATTTTCCGTAAAAGTTCGCTGCCTTGCTGCTTGACGCGATCTCGTTCTGCTTTGTCATGGTAATACAGGTCTAACAACTGACTGAGATTTTCGGTGGTTTCAATAGCGACTGCTTGTTCTTCAAGACTTTTAAAAGGAATCGGTGTGAAGAACTCTTTCTTTTCCTGCTGGATCAATGTTGGCTGCAACGTTTCCTGCAATTCAGTGAAGAAAGCATGCCAAACAGTCAATTTTTCATTAGGCTTTTGATTCAGACGAAAAGCCAGTTCACCGGCAGTATCCGTTCCCAGTCCTTGAAACTGCTGCTGCAAATAACTTTTTGTCAGTTCCGACGCTTTTGACAACCGGTCAAATACAACAGTATCGCTTGCGGTAAAAGGATTCAGCTGTTCTTGTTTCGGCGGTTCGATATATTCTACTCCCGGCAATAGGGATCGGTAGCTGTTTTGGGATGAGCCGATATGCTTGATAGCGTCTAAGATTTTTCCGGTTTCTTGATTCATCAATAGGATCGTGCTGTGGCGACCCATCAATTCCACTACCAATACGATATTTTGCAGATCTCCCAATTCATCACGACGACTGAAAGTAAAATGGATCACTCGGTCGTTTTCTACTTGATGGATCTTTTCCAAAATCGCGCCATCCAGATATTTTCGCAGCATCATCACAAAGTTAGGCGGTGTGTCAGGATTGCCGTAAGCGATCTCTGTCAACTGGACCCGCGCATAACTTGGATGGGCTGAGAGCAGTAATTTTTTATTTTTCCCTTGATTACGAATCACTAGCACGACTTCGTTAGGGTAGGGCTGATGGATCTTTGAAATACGTCCCCGCAATAATTCAGCGGAGAGCTCCTTGACCATCAGATGGGTAAATATTCCGTCAAATGACATCTTTTTTTCCTCTTTTCATAAATGATCTGTTTCAGATCATCGATCGATTTTTGAGATTCTATGTTCATCTTCATCTTCCAAAGCATCTTTCAGTTCTTGATGCAAGAAGTAAGAGATCACAGTACGGATGACCACCACCGCAGCTAAACGCAAAATGTCTTCAATGGTGGGGTTGATGATGGATTCGATGATATCCGCAGCGATCAAGATTTCCAAGCTGAGCAGGATATAACTTCCTAGAAAGTTTTTGATAAAATTATTGTTTCGGGCAGCCCGAACATGGTCGACATGAGTTGTTTCCGAGTGGATAAAGTCATAAACGGAAATAACTACGCCCCAAACGAGAATGATGATCGAGATAAAATTCAATAAAAAAACTAACAGCTCGAAAAACGGGATCAAAAAATCCATCATATTGTCTCCTAAATGTATCATACGCCGACTCCTTGTCAAATACTGTTTCCTCTATCATACAAAAGAAATGAAAAGATGGAAAGATTCTTGACGTTATTAGTGATTAATTGCTAGTATTGAACTAATAGATCACAAAAAAGCCGTTTTATTGGTGTAATGCAAGGAGGGAAAAAGTGGATAGGATAAAAAAAGCGTGGGAAAAAATAAAACAACGAGCTTCAAACATCTGGGATGCATTTGCCGACTGGGCGTACGATAACCAAAAACGAGCACTGATCACTGTAATTTCTTTCTTGCTGTTTTCGCTGCTATTCAGCGGGGTATTGATCGTTTCACAAAGACATATCCGTCAATCTGAATATGAAAACCTGATTTTTTCAACACTTCCTCCCGAAAAGATCTTACCGCTTGATTATCATAAACAAGACCAAACAATCGAAAAAACCAGAGCGGTCTCTGTGATGTTCAGTAAACCAAAAGGAGCTGACTACCGCCGAGTGCTGCAATTACTGGATGATCCGGATAAACGCCAAGAATTGAATCGCAATGTTTTTTATTATCCCATCGTCTATGACACCAAAGCAATCCAATCCCGCTACAATATCGATTCTGATGAAGTCACATTCATCTTTTTTGAAAAAGGCAAAGAAAAGAACCGTTTTGTCGTCTCGGACTTGGAAAATTTTCAGGAAGAATTCATTCCTGAACTGAACCGACTGCCAATGTGGAGCATCCATGAGATCGAGAACAACTAGAAAGAACAAAATTCTGAATATTTTCTATTGACGAATGAAAGACAATCAGGTATTCTATTTTCATCATAACAAAGGAGTTGACCGTCATGAACCTATTTACAACAGAAACTCAAGGAAAACAAAAGAGTTGGCAAAACTGGCGTAGATAGTTGTATTTGATGGATCGATCCATAGATACAACTTTTTAGAGTACATTCTAACGTTGTATCTATGCCAACATAATTTTTGAAATTATCGCCGCATAGAAAAACATTTCTATGCGGCTTTTTTGTGCAACTAGCAATCGCCGGCATGGGATTGCTGGTTTTTTTACTTTATAGGAGGAAAAAAAATGATAAAAAATAAAGGGTTATTAGCAACGATCATTGCTTTAGCGGCAATTTTGATCGGTTTTGCGATAGTTGAAAAACAGCCGGAAACAAAAGAAACTGAAATGAAATCAGTAGGGATCTTACAATTCGTCAGCCATCCTGCGCTTGATCAAATCACAGAAGGCATCAAAGAAGGATTAAAACAAGCCGGATTTGAAGAAGGAAAAAATCTGAAGATCAATTTCCAAAATGGTCAGGCAGACCAAAGCAAATTGGACACTATGAGTCAGCAATTGGTGCAAGACCGCTCAGATGTCTTGATCGGAGTTGCTACACCGGCGGCGCAAGCTTTGGCAAACACCACAGACAGCTTGCCGATCGTTTTAGGAGCAGTCACTGATCCGGTAGGTGCCGGACTTGTTGACAGTAATGAAGAACCCGGCGGCAATATCACCGGTGTTTCCGATCAGCCGCCAGTTGCCGCGCAAATCAAGTTGGCCCATGAATTATTGCCAAAAGCAAAAAAAGTGGGGATCTTGTATTCCTCCGCTGAAGCCAATTCAAAATATCAAGTGAGTCAAGCAGAAAAAGCCATCACAGATCTGGGAATGGAACCTGTAAAAAAAGCGGTAGCCTCCACTAATGAGATCGCACAAGCAGTTCAAGTGCTTTCCCGTTCCGTTGATTTTATTTACATCCCTCTGGACAATACGATCGCCAGCGCAATGGAAACCGTCATGTCGGAAGCTGATAAAAATGACACACCAGTCATCCCGTCTGTGGATACGATGGTCCAACAAGGCGGTTTGGCAACTGTCGGGATCAACCAAAAAGAATTAGGGATTCAAACAGGAAAAATAGCTGCGGAGATCTTAAAAGGAAGTTCCGTACCGAAAACCACACCGATCTATACTTTCAAAGACGGCGACACGATCATTAACAAAGAACAAGCTGAACGCTTCAATGTTGATCTGACAGACAAACAAAACGCGAAATTCGTAACAACAGAAGAGGAGGAAACAAAATGATCGTTTCAACGATTGGTCAAGGATTGTTATGGTCCTTACTTGGACTGGGTATTTTTATGACATATCGAATCTTGAATTTTCCCGATATGACAACGGAAGGTTCTTTTCCGCTGGGAGGAGCAGTCTGTGTTACTGCCATCACCAGTGGGATCCATCCGATCTTAGCAACGATTTTAGGAGTCTTGGCGGGCATGGCCGCCGGTTTAGTCACTGGATTATTATTTACTAAAGGCAAGATCCCCGTGATCTTAGCTGGGATCTTAGTTATGTCAGGATTGAACTCGGTTATTTTGTTCGTCATGCAAAGTCCCAATAAAGGTCTGCGGAATTTCCCTCGGATTCAAGATATTTTTCAAGGTCTGCACCTGCCGAATTATTTCGATATCGTGCTATTAGGACTGGCAGCTGTGATCATTACGATTGGATTATTATTGTTGTTCTTCTATACAGAATTGGGGCAAGCCTACATCGCAACAGGGGATAATGAAGAAATGGCCCGTTCGATGGGGATCAAAACGGATCGTATGAAAATTTTAGGATTGACACTTTCCAACGGTGTCATCGCGTTATCCGGCGCATTGATCTCGCAAAATGACGGTTACGCAGATGTTTCCAAAGGGATCGGAGTCATCGTGATCGGGTTGGCATCTATCATCATTGGTGAAGTGCTGTACGGCGAATTGACCTTTGCTGAACGGCTGGTAGCAGTCGTAGTCGGCAGTATCATCTATCAATTATTGATTTTTGCGATCATCTGGGCTGGACTGGACACCACCTATCTGAAAATCATCTCATCAGGAATCTTAGCGATCTGTTTGATGATCCCGCGTTTAAAAAGCGCGTTGAATCTGAAGACAGGCCTTGAAAAGGAGGAGACAAAATGAGTGTCTTAGAAATCAAAAATGTCTCTAAAGTAATCAATAACGGCATCAACGAGCGCAAAACGCTTTTGAACCACGTGGATCTAACATTGGAATCCGGAGATTTTGTAACTGTTTTAGGGGGAAATGGTGCTGGTAAAAGTACTTTGTTCAACGTCGTGTCCGGCACGATGCCCGTAAGCCAAGGAACGATCAAAATCAACGGCACAGATGTCACAAAAGATTCCGAAGAAAAACGGGCAGTGTCCATCTCCCGCGTCTTTCAAGACCCGAAAATGGGGACAGCACCACGGATGACTGTCGCTGAAAATCTGCTTTTGGCAGAAAAACGGGGGCTGAAGCGAGGATTGCGTAATCGTAAAATCGCAGAAAAAAAAGAAGAATATTTTGAACTGTGCCGCCAGATCGGCAACGGCTTAGAAAATCATTTGGATGTTCCTACCGGTAATCTTTCCGGCGGGCAGCGGCAAGCGTTAAGTTTGCTGATGGCGACGATCCGGCCGCCTCAACTGCTTTTGTTGGATGAACACACCGCAGCCCTAGATCCTAAAACTTCTAAACAGCTGATGGCCATCACAGCGGCAAAAGTTGCGGAACAGCAGTTGACCTGTATGATGATCACTCACCGGATGGAAGACGCGCTGAACTACGGAAACCGTCTGATTCTGCTGCAAAAAGGTCAGATCGTCAAAGACCTGAACGCAGAAGAAAAATCCCGGTTGACACTTCATGATTTGCTGCTGTTTTTCGAAGAAGATTTGTAAATAATCTGGAAAATTTAAAAAAGTTTTCAAAAACGATTGACAGATATATACTTGATGTCTATACTAAACGTAATCTTAAATCAGTTCGGAGCGATTCTTATGAATTTACAAAAACACTCACAACTGAATAATTATTACTTTAGCTATTTTAGATAGTTTGTATTCATGAATTTCATGGATACAAACAGTCAAGTTTGTATCTATGATGGCTAGAGATTTTTGACACGACTTACAGCCACGTAGATAAGAAATCTATAGTGGCTATTTTATTTTACCGAACCTTTTTAGGGTTCTTTAAAAGATGTTCACTGTAGATGGAATGTTTACAGTGAACATCTTTTTTTGTTGGCTAGGCTGGAGTAAGTCAGATGGAAGGGGAGTAAAATGGAAATTACTGGTCAGACACGATTGGCAGGGTTGTTTGCTAAACCTGCTGGTCACAGCATTTCACCATTGCTGCACAATACAGCATTTAAAGAAAAAAATATCGATGCCAGATATTTAGCTTTTGACGTCGAGCCAGAAAATCTGAAAACAAGTATCGAAGCGGTTCGCACGCTGCAGATGCTGGGGGTCAATCTTTCAATGCCTCATAAAACGGCGGCATTACCCATGATGGATGAACTCAGCGAAGCGGCGCGACTGATCGGCGCCATCAATACCGTGGTCAATCACCACGGCAAACTGATCGGCCACAATACAGACGGGATCGGTTTTATGGCAAGTTTAACCGACGCCGGACTTTCCGTGATCGATAAAGAGATCATTATCATCGGCAGCGGCGGCGCGGCTACCGCCATCACCGTCCAGGCTGCATTGGACGGGGTCAAAAAAATTCATGTTTTCAATCGGAAAAGCTCATTCTTTGAGCAAAAACGAGAAAAGCTCATGGATATCAGCCGTCAAACCGGCTGTGAGATCACATTGGAAGACCTTGCTGATCATTCAGCGATGGAAAAAGCTTTAGAAACCAGCGTCCTCTTAGTCAATGGAACGAAGTTGGGAATGAAACCTGCTGAAGATCTTTCGCCAGTAGAAGATCTGACTTCTGCAAATGACGAGCTGACTGTTTGCGATATCGTTTATAATCCGCGGCAGACAAAATTATTGAAACTTGCTAAAAATAAAGGGTTGAAGACGATCGATGGATTGGGCATGCTGCTGTATCAAGGAGCGGCCGCCTTTGAACTATGGACAGGAGAAAAAATGCCTGTCGAAAAAATCAAACCATTGATCGATTTAAAATAAAATAAAGAGAAAAAAGAGAGTAGGAAGAAATTATGATAGTTATTATGAAGAAAAATGCCACTAAAGAACAAGTGAAACAAGTGATCGAACGGATCAAAAAAGAAGGATTAGATGTTAACGTCGATCAAGGGACAGAACATATCGTGATCGGATTGAAAGGCGATACTCGCGGCATGCAAGACGTAGCCTTCAACAGCTTGGAAGGTGTCGAAAATACTGTTAAGATCTCTAAAACTTACAAATTGACTTCACGAGAATTCCACCCAGGAAACACAGTCGTTGATGTAGACGGCGTGAAAATCGGTGACGGTTCTTTCGTTACGATGGCAGGTCCTTGTTCTATTGAAGGATTAGACCAAATCCGCGAATGTGCTCGGATGGCAAAAGCCGGCGGTGCGAAAATCTTACGCGGCGGCGCCTTCAAACCACGTACTTCACCTTACGCTTTCCAAGGTCTTGAAGAAGAAGGTCTGAAATACATCCGCCAAGCAGCAGATGAATTCGGTATGAAAGTCATCACAGAAGTCATGGATGAAGGCCATATCGATATGGTGGCAGAATACAGCGACATCTTACAAATCGGTGCCCGCAACATGCAAAACTTCAAATTATTATCAGCAGTCGGCAAAACCGGCAAACCAATCGGCTTGAAACGAGGAATCTCCGGTACGATCGACGAATGGTTGAATGCTGCTGAATACATCGCCGTTCAAGACAAATCACCAGTGATCTTCATCGAACGCGGGATTCGGACTTACGAAACAGCTACTCGCAACACATTCGATCTAAGTGCCGTTCCATTGATCAAAAAATTGAGCCACTTCCCAGTGATCGTCGATCCTAGCCATGGTACTGGTATTTGGGATCTTGTTCCCCCAATGGCTCGTGCAGGAGTTGCCAGCGGTGCCGATGGAATGATCGTTGAGATCCACCCAGATCCAGCCAACGCATGGTCTGACGGTCCTCAATCATTGAATGAAAAAACCTACATGAGAATGATGGCGGAAGTCGATATTTTAGTCAACGCAATGCAAGAAATCAAAGCATTGGACAAATAATCCAAGCAGATGAAAGAAGTGATCACATGCTTACAGTCAATTTAGCAGACCATCATTACACTATCACCATCCAAAAAGGAGCTTTGCAGCACATCGGTGAATGGGCAAGAGAAGTTTGGACACCCCAAAAGATCGCTGTCATCACCGACACCAACGTTGCACCTTTATACGCTGAAAAAGTGTTGGAACAATTGACAGAAGCTGGGTTCCAAGCAGTTCTCAAAGTAGTTCCGGCAGGAGAAAAAAGCAAATCACTGCAACAAGCCGCTGAATTGTATGACTTTTTAGCAGATGAAGGCTTCACCCGCAGTGATGGGATCTTGGCTTTAGGAGGAGGCGTGATCGGTGATCTAGCCGGTTACGTCGCATCCACCTACATGCGGGGGATCCATTTTCTGCAAGTTCCTACTTCGCTTTTGGCGCAGGTAGATTCCAGTATTGGCGGTAAAACTGCCGTCAATACTGCCAAAGCTAAAAATCTGGTAGGGACATTCAGCCAACCAGACAGCGTGTTGATCGATCCGGAAGTGCTACAAACGTTAGATGTACGCCGGATCCGTGAAGGCATCGCTGAGATCATCAAATCCGCGGCGATCGCTGATCCTGAGCTTTGGCGTTTCCTGGTTTCCTTAAAGGACGAAAATAATTTGTTGGAACATGCGGAAAAAGTTATCACTGCTGCTTTAGAAGTCAAACGGAAAGTTGTGGAAGAAGACGAATTCGATCAAGGCAATCGTTTGATCTTGAATTTTGGTCATACTATCGGACACGCTATCGAAAATACTGCCGGCTATGGCAATATCAGTCACGGTGAAGGTGTCGCGATCGGAATGGTAGCCATCAACCGTCATGCCGAAGCGATCGGTTTATCACCAAAAGGCAGTACCGAAGAACTGATCCAGTTGATCGAAAAATTCCATTTACCTATCAGTTATCCAAATTGGGATTCGAAAAAATTGTTTGAAGCTATCACTCACGATAAAAAAGCTCGTGGCACTCATTTAAAAATCATTTTATTAGAAACGATCGGTGAAGCGAAAATCGTCGCTATCCCGATCGAGACCATCAAAGAATATTTAGAAGGAGGGAATTGATGTGCGTTATTTTACAGCCGGCGAGTCTCACGGACCGGAATTGACCGCCATCATCGAAGGACTGCCGGCAGGAATGCCTTTATCGGTAGCCGATATCAATCATGAATTGGCCCGCAGACAAACAGGATACGGTCGCGGTGGTCGGATGAAAATCGAAAAAGACCAAGTCCGGATCACATCCGGCGTTCGTCATGGAAAAACATTGGGCTCGCCCGTCACATTGATCGTTGAAAATAAAGACTGGAAAAATTGGACGACCGTCATGTCCGTAGCCGAAGTTCCTGAAAAAGATCAAAAACTGCGTCGGGTCGCTCGACCTCGTCCTGGTCACGCTGATTTAGTCGGTGGGATGAAATATCATCATGACGACCTCCGCAATGTGTTGGAACGTTCTTCTGCCAGAGAAACGACGATGCGGGTAGCAATCGGCGCAGTGGCAAAACAACTGCTTTCCCATCTGGGGATCATTGTTGCCGGCCACGTGACTGAACTAGGAGGGATCACGGTCCAATTACCTGATGAGTTGACGATCCAAGAGATCAAAGAAAAATCCAACGCTTCAGAAGTTCGTGTCGTTGATCCAACAGTCGAACAAGCCATGAAGGATCTGATCGATACCACTAAGAAAAACGGCGATACGATCGGCGGTGTAGTGGAAGTCGTCGTTGGCGGCGTGCCGGCTGGGTTAGGCAGTTACGTCCAATGGGATCGAAAACTGGATGCAAAGATCGCCCAAGCGGTTGTCAGCATCAATGCCTTCAAAGGTGTGGAATTTGGTGCAGGCTTCACCTTAGCTTCATTGCCAGGCTCCAAAGTCATGGATGAGATTTTATGGGATGAAGACGGCTATACTCGCCGCAGTAATAATCTGGGCGGTTTTGAAGGCGGCATGACAAATGGCCAGCCAATCGTTGTCCGAGGTGTGATGAAGCCGATCCCGACATTGTACAAGCCGCTGCAAAGTGTCGACATTGACACTAAAGAACCTTACAAAGCCAGTGTAGAACGCTCTGACAGTACCGCGGTACCGGCCGCTAGTGTCGTCGCTGAAAATGTCGTAGCTACTGTGCTCGCTTCAGAGATCTTGCAAAAATTCTCCAGTGATTCCTTTGACGAATTGCAAGAAGCTGTCGCTGATTATCGGGAATACCTGAAAAACTACTAACATTGTTACACCCATCGATTCATTAGAAAATCACGAAAAATACTAGGAGGCGCTTTTTATGCAAATATTGATCGTTGGACTTGGTCTGATCGGTTCTTCTTTAGCACTGTGTATCAAAAAGGAGCATCCTCAATACACTGTCAGCGGTTGGGACATCCAACAAAAATCGCGGGAGATCGCTGAAAAACAAGCGATCATCGACCAGGTGCCGACGGATTTTGCATCCGGCGCTGAGCAAGCCGATGTCATCATTTTGGCGGTACCAGTGAAAACTGCTGCTGCATACCTTGATGAATTGGAAAACCTATCATTGAAAGAAACAGTCTTAGTGACTGATGTCGGCAGTACCAAGCAAGAGATCATGGCTTGTGCTCAAACAAAAAAATTCCGCTTTATCGGGGGACATCCGATGGCAGGTTCTCACAAATCTGGTGTACAGGCGGCTGACAGTGAATTGTTTGTCAATGCCTACTATATTTTTACCGACGCTGAGGAAAACCAGCAGGAATTGGACTTGTTGAAAGATCTGTTTCGCGGAACTAGAGCCAAATATGTGGTGATGACTGCTGCTGAACATGATGAAGTCACCGGGATGCTTAGTCATCTGCCTCATATCATTGCATCAGGGTTGGTGAATCAAGCGGATGATCTGTCCAAGACTCATCCTCGCGCCAAGCAATTAGCGGCAGGCGGCTTTCGTGACATCACCCGGATCGCTTCTTCTGATCCAACGATGTGGACGGATATCCTGTTGAGCAATAAAGCCGTTTTACTAAATAGCTTGCAGCAATGGCAAAAAGCGATGGATCAGATGGTCACTTGGTTAGAAGCGGAAGATCAGACAGCGATCTTTGATTTTTTTGAACGGGCAAAAGATACGCGAGATCTATTGCCGGATCGCAAACAAGGGGCGATCCCAGCCTTTTATGATTTGTTCGTAGATGTGCCGGATGTGCCTGGTGTCATCGCGGAAGTGACTGGTATTTTGGGTTCGGCTGGGTTGTCTCTGATCAATTTGAAGATTCAGGAAACCCGCGAAGACATCATTGGAATCCTGCAGATAAGTTTCAAGAACCAATCAGATCTATTAGCAGCAAAAGAATGTATCGAAAACAAGACAGATTTTTATTGTTGGATAAAGTAGGAGGGGCATCATGGAATTATTACAAAATCAACGGGGATTAAAAGGAACGCTTCATGTTCCGGCGGATAAGTCGATCTCTCATCGCAGTATCATGTTCGGAGCGCTGGCAGACGGTACAACGACTATCAAGAATTTTTTACGGGCAGAGGATTGTTTGAGTACACTCCATGCTTTTGAAAAACTTGGTGTTTTGATCGAAGATGATGGTGAAACACTCACTGTCCACGGCAAAGGCAAAAAGGGATTGACAGCGACGACCGAAGCGATTAATGTAGGCAATTCCGGTACCACGATCCGCTTGATGATGGGAATCTTGGCGGGACAACCCTTTGAAACTACCTTATACGGCGATGCGTCCTTGAACAAACGTCCGATGAACCGTGTGATGGTCCCTTTAAGACAAATGGGAGCAGAACTTTCCGGAGCTAATGACACAGAATTCCCGCCTATTACGATCCGCGGTACTGATGAATTGCAGCCGATCCATTATGAAATGCCGGTTGCCAGTGCGCAAGTGAAATCAGCGATCTTGTTTGCTGCATTACAAACCAAAGGAACTTCAACGATCATCGAAAAGGAGCCTTCCCGCAATCATACGGAAGAAATGATCCGACAATTCGGCGGACAGATCGATGTTGAGGGCAAAAAAATCACCCTCACAGGACCGCAAACATTGACCGGTCAAACAGTAGTCGTTCCAGGAGACATTTCTTCGGCAGCATTCTTTTTAGTTGCCGGAGCCATTGTTCCTGACAGCGAGATCATTTTATCCAACGTGGGGGTAAATCCTACTAGAACCGGTATTCTTGAAGTAATGGAAGCAATGGGAGCAGATATCGAGACATTATCTTCAGATCCTGTCAATCAAGCGGCGGATCTAAAGATCAAACACAGCACATTGAAGGCAACTACTATCTCCGGTGCCATCATTCCGCGACTGATCGATGAATTGCCGATCATTGCGTTATTAGCAACACAAGCGCAGGGAACAACCATCATCAAAGACGCGGAAGAATTAAAAGTCAAAGAAACTAATCGGATCGACGCTACCGCGGAAGAATTGCGGAAGATGGGCGCGAAGATCGAAGCAACAGAAGACGGGCTGATCATCCACGGTCCCACACCGCTTCATGGTGCCGAAGTTTCCAGCCGAGGAGATCATCGAATCGGTATGATGCTGCAAGTAGCGGCGTTGATCGCAGATGGCCGCTGTAAATTGGATAACCCAGAAGCTGTCGCCATTTCTTATCCGCACTTTTTCGCTGATATCGAAAATTTGATCGAGGGAGCGGGCATCAATGGCTAGTATCATTTTGACAGGATTTATGGGCGCGGGCAAAAGCACGGTAGCGGTTTTGTTGGGAAAGCAGTTGAATAAACCGGTGATCGATCTGGATGCAATCATCACTGAAGACCTCCAAATGCCGATCTCGGAATATTTTCAACTGTACGGTGAAGCTGCCTTTCGCAAAAAGGAAATGGAAATCCTGCAAGAGATGCTCCGCCAAGATGCCGTCATTGCCACTGGCGGCGGGATCATTACAATGAAAGAGAACCGTAAGATCCTATCTCAACATCCTCATGTCTTTTATTTGAAAGCTGACAGCGATACGCTGATCCAGCGTATCCGGCAAGATCAAAAAAATATCCGACCTTTAGCAACGGAAAAAACAGAATCTGAGATCACCGCACTGTTTCGTGCACGGGCTGACTTCTATGAAGAAGGTGCCAGCCATATCATAGAGACTATCGGCAAAACACCAGAAGCAGTGGTGATGGAAATCATAGAAAGGATGGTTTGAAGATGAAAATCGGTTATTTAGGTCCTGAAAGTTCATTTACCCATCAAGCAGCCAAAAAAATCAGCGGAGAACTTGTTGCTTTTTCCTCGATCCCCGATTGTCTGAAAGCCGTTTTGAAAGATGATGTCCACGCGGCGATCGTTCCCATCGAAAATTCTTTAGAAGGTTCCGTCCATAGCACCATTGACATTCTTTCTCAAGAACCTGATCTGACTGTCAACAGCGAGATTATTTTGCCGATCCAGCAACAGTTTTTGATCAATGAACGAGAAGATATCACCATGATTTTTTCTCATCCGCAGGCATTGGCGCAATCTCGTAACTTCATTGAAACCCATTATCCTCAAGCCCAGCTGATGCCGATGCCCTCTACCACTGCGGCAGCTGAATATGTCGCTAACCACCCGGAAGAAGCCGTCGCGGCGATTGCTTCAAAAGAGACCGCGCAACATTTTCAATTGCGGACATTAGCAGAAAATATCCAAGACAACCCTTGGAACCAGACCCGTTTTTGGCTGATCAGCAAAGAAAAAGAAGAGGGGAAAGTTCCAGAAAAAATGAGTTTGATCTTGACACTGCCCTCTAATAAACCCGGTATGCTCCACAAAATGTTGGCGGCATTCGGCTGGCGGGAGATCAATCTGAGCAAGATAGAATCTCGTCCGTTGAAGACCAGTTTGGGAGAATATTTCTTTGTGATCGACTTGCTTTTGGATCGACCGATTCAGCTTGTCTACCATGCGATCGCTGAGATCGAACTGTTGGGAGGAGAAATCCATCTTTTAGGCAGTTATCCAGTGAAGACATATGCGTGATTTTAATTAAATAAAAAATAGGAATTTCTTAAATTTTTTAAGAAGTTCTTTCTTTATTTTTCTGCTACGTTATCCTAAGAATGAAAATGTATGAGAAATTTGGAGGTCAACTGCATGGGTCGGATGGATCGCTACAAGCATATTCACGAAGAATCAAAAGAGAAAAAGAATATCTTTGCTCGCAAAGAAATCAATCCTCATGAGCAAAAAACACAAAAATCACAGGATAATGAATTTGATAACAGCTTTGACGAGTCATTTACAACAGATGAGAGAAGAGAACCAGAGTATCATTACCAGCAAACTCCGCCGCAGCCGCAACAAACAGGCTGGAAAAAACAAAAGAAACCCAAGAAACCAAAGAAAAGAAAGAAACATCTAATTCTTGGCTGGATCATAAAGATCATTTTGATACTAGTTATTTATTCCGGTGTCTCTTTTGCCGCAGGAAAAATGGTCGCTGACAAAGACCAAACCATATCTGACGGCGAGTCTGAGACCTTCAACGGATTTAAATCACAAGATGGTGCCAGTAATATCCTTTTGCTGGGAAGCGATAGCCGAGAAGGTGAAAACGCGCGGGCAGATACCGTTATGGTTTTACAATTAGACGGTCCCAGCAAAAAACCAAAATTATTATCTTTCATGCGGGATACTTACGTGGAGATCCCAGGTGTAGGGAATAATAAACTGAACGCCGCCTATGCATATGGGGGAGCAGAACTGGTTCGTAAAACGTTGGCTCAAAACTTTGGCATCGAAACAAAATATTATACGATCGTAGATTTCAAATCCTTTGAAAAGGTCATTGACACGTTATTTCCTGGAGGTGTTCAGATCACCGCAGAAAAGGATATGAGCAAAAACTTAGAAGTCCCTATTAAAAAAGGACCGCAAAAGATGGACGGTTTGACACTTTTACAATATGCACGTTTCCGGATGGATGAAGAAGGCGACTTTGGACGGGTTCGCAGACAACAACAAGTGATGAACGCGATTTTCAGTGAATTGAAAAATCCAATCGCTTTAGCAAAACTGCCGTATGCTGCAGGAAAAGTGATGGGCTATGCCGCTACTGATTTACCAATGAGTTTCCTACTTAAAAATTCTTTGTCGATGGCCAAAGGGGCTGGAGGCATCGATCGCTTAACTGTTCCGGTGGAAGATTCCTGGAGTTACGGGAATACTTGGGATGCAGGAAGTGTCTTGATGGTGGATCAAGAGATGAATAAAAAAGCTATCAACGAGTTCTTGAATAAATAAGATACGATTTCTGGTTTGATTGACCTTTCATTTATGCTATATTTAAGATAGACTTGTGAAAATTCTGGAAACGAGGAAACTAGATGAAGTTAGCAGTAGTAACTGACAGTTCAGCTTATCTGCCTGAACCTATTCGAAATCATAAGGATCTATATACCATTCCTATCCCTGTGATTGTTGACGGAACGATCTATAATGAAGGAACTGATATTGAAGCAGATGAATTTTACGCTTTATTGAAAAACAGCAAGGAATTTCCGACAACTTCCCAGCCAGCTCTCGGAGAAGTGCTGGGATTGTACGGCTCTCTGAAAGATAAAGGCTACGATACGATCTTGAGTATCCATCTTTCAGGTGGTATCTCAGGATTTATCTCTACTTTATATGGTATCAAAGATGAAATTGAAGGTGTCGAGATCATTCCATATGATTCAGAGATCACCAGTATGCCGATGGGTCATATGGTAGAAGCGGCGCTGCAAATGAATGATGAGCAGAAATCATTGTCTGAGATCTTAGCTCATCTCGATGTGATCCGAGACAATACCTATGCTTATATGATCGTAGATGATTTGAACAATCTTGTCCGAGGCGGCCGTCTGACAAACGGAGCCGCATTGATCGGCGGATTGTTGAAGATCAAGCCTATCCTGACCTTCCAAAAAGGCAAGATCATTTTGTTTGAAAAAATCCGTTCCAGCAAAAAAGCCTTCGCTCGCGCGGAAGAGATCATTGGACAAAGAGACGAAGAGATCCAGCATCCGACGAAATTTTATGTGATCCACGCGAACAATCTAGCAGTAGCTGAAGAAGAAAAAGCCAAACTGCAAGAGAAATATCCCGATGCGACTATCGAGATTGGACATTTTGGCCCGGTCATCGGTACACACTTAGGCGAAAAAGCGATCGGTATCGCAATTTCCGCCCAATAAAGCCATTATATTTTTATAAAAGTTTTGACACTCCCTGAATATAGACGGGAGTGTATTTTTTTGGAAAAGTAACGATCTTCCAATGTCAGCGGTATCGTATTGAAAACTAACATGTTATCACAAAAATAGATGATAAAAAGCTCATTATCCTTGCTTTAGAAGGGGAAATAGAAAAAAATTTATTGAAAGCACAGTAGGAACTGCCCTGCTGTGTTTTTTCATAGGGAACTGTAAATTTCAGATAAATTACAGAAACAGATTATTTGTAACAAGCTCTCCTTTTTCCTATACTTTAGTAAATAAGTAAATTACTAATTTACTAAAGGAGAATGTGCGATGAAAATACCTACAAATTTAAAACACAAGCCAGTGATCGTAGTGGAAGATTATGATAAAGTTGACGGCAGAAATGCGTTAAATACAGATGCTAAAGGTCTTTCATTGGGATTGGCCCAATGGAACGATCGAGGAAAAGTCGATATCTCTGGGAAAGTTTGGCGTCACACCGGAGAAAAATGGTCCCGCCAATCAGAGGAACTGCCTATCACAAGAATTTTGGATCTGGCGATCTTAGTCAGTCAAGCCAGTCTTTATTTCCAAGACGCGTACCGTCATGAAAAATTCTATGATCCGGAAAATCCATTGATCGACATCATCGGTCTGCAAGGCAATCGCATGACAGTGGAAGTCGATACTGATAATCCAATGATCGACGAGGATATCCTGTTGTATTACGATACGTTGCAAAAAGATGGCGAATTGATCGGCGAACGCTTCAAGATTTTGAAACGCTTATTAGACGAATTAGGATATTAAGAGGTGAGAACTATGCAGACACCCTTTGAAATCACAACGGGGCGCCTTTTTACAAAACTAGAAAAACAAATGATCTGGCAAAAGCCGGCAAGTCATCAAGACAGTGAAGAAGAACTGCGGATCGCTTCTGAGATCAAAGCTAACTGGGATGATCCGGAAATGAAGATCTTTAATGTCTTGCTGGAAGGAGATGCCGGATCCGGTAAAACCCAGCTGGCAAAAGCATTGTCTTATGATCTCCAACTGCCTTATACGAAAGTCACCTGTTTTGCCGATATGGATAAATCAGACGTTTTTGGCGCGCTTTTACCGATCGTTGTAGAAGATGATGAATTAGATGGCGAATTACTAGAGGCGATCTATCAAACAGACAGCTTACAGGAACTGCTGTCTTTGATCCAGACCTACTATCAAGTAACTGCGGAAAACGCACGCCAAAAATTAGCGGATCTGATCGAACGATTAGATGCTCAAGATACCCAAGAAACCGTCCATTACAAATTCTATCCGTCAGAAATCGTGCGGGCGCTGGAAAAAGGCTATCTGTTGGAAATCCAAGAACCAACTGTGATCCGTGATGCTTCTGTTTTGGTGGCGTTGAACTCGGCATTGGAAAATAACGGTATGTTGAATCTGCCTACGGGGATGATCCGTCGTCACCCGGATTGTATCGTCGTGATCACCACCAACCGGAATTATCAAGGGAACCGACCATTGAACGAATCGTTGCGAGATCGGATGCAGCATGCCGAAAAAATGGATCTGCCAACAATTTCCGTCATGACACAACGGGCAAAAGCCAAAACCGGTTATCAAAACGAAGACATCCTGACAAAAATGGCGGAGATCATCCAATTACTGGATAATACAGCTAAAGCAAATGCCATCAAGGGTGTAGCGGGGATGCGGTCTTATTTCTATTGGGTCCATACTGTTGACCAAGGTAAAGATCCTTTGCAATCGATTTTCCCAAAGGTCTTATATAAATTGACGACAGATCCTAATGAACTGAAGATTTTGACAACAGCTTTGGAAGAAAGCGGCTATTTGGCGGATTTACGCTTGTTGATGACTAATCAGCCGCTGAAGGAGTTCAAAAAATCTCAAGTCCGAGGACGCAAGATTTCCCAAGAAGAAGCGGATGAGCGGGGAATCACTGAAGAAGCAGAGCCAGAAACAATTCTAGGTACAACAGATGAAACGACCGAAACGGCTCCTGAACAATCTCAAACAGAGGAATCTGCGGAAAAAACCGAAAAAAATGAAACTGAACTGGAAGCCGATAAACGAACCCCACAAGATACCAAGAGTCAAAAAGGCAGCGAGAGTGAGGAGCAGTCCCTCAGCGAAAGCAACAGCAGTATCGAGGACTATCAGAAACAAGAAAAAGAAAAACAACGGCAGTTGAACAAAGAAGCCCGTGAAACGATGAGAGATACAAGCCACAAAAAAGAAGGCCTGATCATTCATCGACCAAAAATCACCGCCAATGCTCAAAAGACTGCTAAAAAACTGACCGCTGAGATCTTGCCGATCGTTGAAAAATTAGTCAAACCATTACAAGATATTTTGGAAAACGAGCGGACTTCCGCCTATCAAAAAGGTAAATACATGGGTACACGTTTTGATGCCAGTCGGGTAGCTTATGGTGATTATCGGACTTTTGATAAAAAAAATCCGCCTCATGAAGTGCCATCACTAGCATTAGCGATTCGGGTCGATGAATCCGGGTCAATGATTCGAGATGATCGGATCGAAAGTGCCAAACTAGCAGCATTAGCGGTCAATGAATTGGCACAGCGACTAGATCTGCCATTGATGATCTACGGTGATACCGCTGATTTGTCCGCAAGAGAAAAAACTTCGATCTATTCTTACAAGGAATTTGACGATCCTTTCAACTATGTTGCAGAAAAAATCGTCAGTATGAAACCGCGGCAAAACAATCGTGACGGGGTACCGCTGAAACTGTTGAGCGAGAAGTTAGTCCAACAAAATGCAACTACCAAACTATTGATCAATATCAGCGATGGTCAGCCAAAAGCATTGCCGGATTATACCGGCAAAAAAGCTTCAGAAGACATCCAATCTGTCATCAATGAATATGAACGGCAAGGAATCTTATATTTGGCGGCAGCGATCGGTGAGGACAAAGAAAAGATCAAAGAGATCTATGGCGAACAGCGTTTCTTAGATATTACTGACTTGCAGAAGTTCCCTGAACAACTGATCCAATTGATTGCTCGATATATTTGACTATATTTTTATTATGTAAACCAAAATCAAAAAAGAACTGACTTTGATGATTGAGAGTCAGTTCTTTTTTAGTTCTATCTAAAAATTACAATTGAAATAGTTACTAAATAAAGCCGAATATGGTACGCTTTTAAAAGAAAATCACAAAGGAGCTGGAATATTTTGAAAAAAATCGGATTTATTGGCGCCGGAAATATGGCACGAGCGATCATTGAAGGTCTGATCCATGCAGAGCTTTATAAACCGGAGGAGATCCTGGTCTATAATCACCGCTATCAGCCTACGCTGGAAAAATTAGCGACAGAACTAAAAATCACTCCTGTTAAGGAACGCGAAGAATTAGTACAACAAGTTGAAATCGTCCTGTTGGCAGTCAAACCTCATCTTATTTCAGAACAGTTATCTGCGATCAAAACACAGCTGACAGATGATCATATCATCGTTTCGATCGCATCTGGTGTTACCATCGAACAAATGGAGAAAGTTGTGGGCAGCCAGAAAAAAATCATTCGCGTTATGCCGAATACTCCAGTATTAGTCGGAGCCGGTATGTCTTCTGTCTCTGTGAATCAGCAAGTTACGAAAGAAGATGCAGAAGAAATCATGACAATTTTTTCCAGCTTTGGACGAGCAGAACTGATTGCTGAATCTTTGATACCGGCAGTTGTAGGTGTCAGCGGGTCTTCTCCAGCTTATACCTACATGTTTATCGAAGCATTGGCGGATGGTGCGGTCTCAGAAGGTTTGCCTCGGTCGGTCGCTTATGAAATGGCGGCACAGGCTGTTTTCGGTGCGGCAAAAATGTTATTAGATACCAGAAAGCACCCGGGAGAGCTGAAGGACATGGTGACCTCACCAGGCGGAACTACCATCGCCGCAGTCAAAGAGCTGGAAGACAGACAACTGCGATCCGCCGTGATCAACGCGGTCAAAACCGCGGCGGAAAAAGATCGCCAAATGAAATAATAAACGCAACATAGTTGGAGGAAAAGAAATGATCATCATTCGTCAAGCAAAAGTCTACGCCCCCGATTTTATCGGAACAAAAGATATTTTATTAAGTGATCAAAAAATCATCAAAATCGCCGATCAGATCACAACTGATCTATCTGAATTTGGTGTCACAGAGATCGATGGCAGCGGCAAAATCGTTGTACCGGGATTTATCGATTGTCATTTTCATATCTTAGGCGGCGGTGGGGAAGGCGGCTTCCAAAACCGGACACCGGAAGTCACCCTCAGCCAGCTGACCACAGCCGGTGTAACTACCGTCGTAGGATGTTTGGGTACAGACGGTGAAGGCCGGGATATGGTCGCGTTGATCAGTAAAGCGCGAGGATTAGAAGCGGAAGGGATCACGACATTTGTCTATGAAGGCTCCTATCGATTGCCGGTAAAAACCGTCAGCGATTCTTTGATCAGAGACTTCTTGACTATCGATAAAGTGATCGGTATCGGCGAGATCGCCATTTCCGATCATCGTTCCTCACAGCCTTCTTTTGAGGAATTCACCCGCGCAGTCGCGGACGCACGCGTTGGCGGCATGCTGTCAGGCAAAGCCGGGATCGTCAATGTCCATTTAGGCGGCGGTGACCGCAAGCTAGAACTGATCTTGAAAACTATCGAAGAAACTGAGATCCCTATCACACAATTTTTACCTACTCATGCCAATCGAACACAGGAACTTTTTGAATCCTGCATCGAATTTGCGAAAAAAGGCGGCGTCATCGACTTTACAGCCAGTGAAGATCCTGATTTCTGGGAAAAAACTGATGGCGAGATCCGTTTCAGCAAAGGCTTGAAGCGGTTATTAGAAGAAGGCGTTGAATTAGATAAATTCACGATGACATCCGATGGCCAAGGCAGTCTGCCTTATTTCAATGAAAAAAATGAATTCCTCGGTCTTGGCGTGGGCAGTTCCAAGGCTTTGATGGTAGGGATCAAAGAAGCAGTCTTGAAGGAAAATATTCCGCTAGAGATCGCGATCCGGGCTATTACAGAAAATCCCGCTAAAATCCTGAAACTTCAAGGCAAAGGACAGGTCAAAGAAACCTTTGATGCAGATCTTTGCCTGCTTGATGAAAAGACTTTGGATATCGATACTGTGATCGCTAAAGGACAAGTCATGGTAGAAAACAAAGAAGTAAAAGTTTGGGGAACCTTTGAAAAAACCATCCACTAAATAATAAAACAATTATAGAAAAGTCGTAGACCAATCGTCTGCGGCTTTTTTGCTTTAAGGGAAGTTTAAGACACCTGCGTAAAATAAGAGACATTCTTACAAAAGCGCAGGTGATAAACATGAACTCGATCCTATTGATCCCAATTTATGAACCTACAAATAAAACAACTTTTTTTATTCATGATCTGATTCAAACACTGCCTAATGAGTTAGTCATTGTAGATGATGGCAGTGGTGCCGAGTATACAGAAATTTTTGATCAAATGCAGCATCCGCGGATTCATTTGATCCGTTATGACAAAAATATCGGTAAGGGTCACGCCCTTAAAACCGGTTTTGAATATATCGCTGAGAATTTTCCAACAGCTAAAGGGATCATAACCGCTGATGGCGACGGACAACACAGTATTTCTGATATCAAAAAAATGCTAGTGGAGACAATAAAGTTGACTCATCATGAGATCTTATTAGGAGTCCGTGATTTTTCTTATCAAGAAACGCCTTTTCGCAGCTACTTTGGAAACAAACTGACCAGTCTTTTTTATTTTCTTGCTTCAGGGATCCGACTCCAAGATACACAAACAGGTTTGAGAGGTTTTTCTAGTACTAGCATCCATGACCTCTTATCGATAGCTGGCGATCGTTTTGAATATGAGATCAATCAATTATTAGAGCTTCCCTCAAGTGGCTACCATATCAAGACACTGCCTATCGAAACGATCTATGAAGATAATAATCAGCAGTCACATTTCCGACCGCTGCAAGACTCATTTTTGGTCTATCAGCCTTTACTTCGTTTCCTGTTTTCATCGCTCACATCTTCATTTGTTGATTTAAGTCTATTTTACGGATTGGTCTTGTTAACAGGCGGGAAGAGCCCGGCTGCTCTTCTGGCGATAACAGTGATTGCTCGAATCACCTCTGGAGTCTACAACTATCACGTCAATCGACGATTTGTCTTTCAAAAGCGAAAAGGCAAGGCTGCTTTTTTCAAGTACAGTCTGTTGTTCCTCGTACAGTTAGTTTTCAGCTGGTTAGGAGTCTCAACTTTATCGCTCTTTATCCGCTCACTTTTGTTCTGCAAACTGTTGGTAGACATCACACTGTTCTTTGCCAGCTTCGCGATCCAACGGCGGCTGATTTTTAAAGGAGGAGAAATTCAATGAAGCGTTTTTTAAAGAAGTCGTTTTTATGGGCAGCATTGTATGGTTTGTTTCTTACTGGGAGTGCCGCCTATATTTTATTAAAAACCTATGTTCTGCCTGAAGCTATCGCAGTGACCGCTGTAAGCTCCAAAGAAAGTTCTGACTCCCAAACCACAACCACTACGTCTGACACTACTGATAACAAAGCAACGATCACCGATACCAGCTACCAGGATGAAAACATCCAAGTGACCATCACTTCTGAACGAGTAGAAGATACCACGGTTTATCTAGCGGACGTTCAAGTCAGCGATCCCAGTTACCTCAAAACCGCTTTGGCTGAAAACACGTATGGACGAAACATCAAAGAGACAACTTCTAAGATAGCAGAAGAAAATCAAGCGATCTTAGCGATAAATGGGGATTTTTATGGATTTCGCGATACGGGGTATGTTTTGCGTAACGGTACCCTTTATCGTGACACAGCTAGTGAAGATGCTGATAAACAGGATTTGGTGATCGATGAAAACGGGGATTTTTCTATCATCAAAGAAGCAGAAACTAGTGCAAAAACTTTAGCGGAAGACGGTGCGCAACAAATCTTATCCTTTGGTCCGGCTTTAGTAGAAAACGGCAAAGTCGTTGTTGGAGAAAATGAGGAAGTTTCGCAATCGATGGCCAGCAATCCCAGAACGGCTATCGCTCAACTAGAGGAAAATCATTATCTATTGGTAGTTTCAGAAGGTCGGACAGACGACAGCAAGGGATTAAGTTTGAGTCAATTGGCAGAAGTTTTACAAGATCACGGTGCGCAGACTGCCTATAATCTTGACGGCGGGGGATCATCGACGATGTATTTCAATGGTAAGGTCGTCAATCAAACCGTTGGAGGCACCGGCAACACCGAACGATCAGTCAGCGACATTCTATATATTGGTTAGGAGGAGCATCATGAAGCAAAGAAAAACGATCATCAGTTATCTTGCAATTACTGGATCACTTTTTATTTTCCAGTATATTTATCATCTATTTAGTCACGGGATTGTTTCATCATCACTGCACTGGGTCTGGCTCGTTCCTTTGATCGGCGGCAGTGGGGTAGTCCTTTTTTCTAATTTATTAGGAACATTGAAAAACCGACTCGCTTTTAACCTCTATAATTCCGGTCTGGCCAGCTGCGCAACCGGCATGATTTTAAAAGGTATCTTAGAGATCTCCGGTACATCCTCACCGTATCTTTTTCTTTATCCAACAGTGGGGATCGTCTTTATCGGGATCAGCATATTTCTGTTTATCATTCATCGCTTGATGGATATTGGTACAGAAAATTCTCCTCATTAAGCTTAGCTTAAGCTGAAACAAGTAAATTAGTGTCATCGCAATGACATACAGTCAACGCTGAGATACAGAAAAAACAGGAGGTAATGATGATGAAACTAAAAAAAGTCTTTCAACGAAAAGAAACCAAGTATTTACTGACTCAAAACCAATTTAACGGCTTCTTTCAAGAACTGACAAAACAGATGACCGTAGATGAGTTCGGGAAACACACGATCCTATCTCTATATTTCGACACACCTGATTATCGATTCATCCAACATTCCATGGATAAACCAAAATACAAAGAAAAATTTCGCGTCCGCAGTTACGGCGTACCTAATGAGGATCAACTAGTTTTTCTAGAAATCAAGAAAAAAGTCAAAGGGATCGTCTATAAACGAAGATTGCCCCTTTCTTACAGTGATTATCGTACGTGGTTAGCTACTGGAAATTTCCCTGCTGACAATGATCTTCAGATCGCACAGGAAATCAATTGGTTGTTTTCTCGACATGGAGATTTGCAGCCGAAAGTGTTGATTGCTTATGATCGTCTCTCGCTTTTTGGCAATGAAGAGGAAGAATTCCGTGTGACTTTTGACCAAAATATTCGCTATCGTACACAAGAATTAGCGTTAGAAAAAGGAAGCAGCGGTGCATTGGTAGCGCCAGAGATCGATTTTTTGATGGAAGTAAAGGCATTAGGCGCTTATCCCCTTTGGTTCGTGCAGTTATTGAACGACTACGACATTCGTAAAGGAAGCTTTTCAAAGTACGCCGAAACCTATAAACGGCATTTATTTGTAAGAAACAAGGAGGAAATTATACATGTTATCTAGCTTATTTGAATCAGGAACTAGTATCCAGTGGAGTGATCTGCTGATTTGTATCCTTGTTTCTCTCGCATTAGGTTTGTTAGTCGCTCGCGTGCATATGGTACGAAATGTTTACACAAAAAGTTTTGTTGTGACATTAGCCGTATTGCCTGTCTTAGTCCAGTCGGTGATCATGCTGGTCAATGGCAATCTTGGAACAGGACTGGCGGTAGTCGGAGCATTTAGTTTGATCCGTTTCCGTTCAGTTGCCGGCGGTTCCCGGGAAATCACCAGTATTTTCTGGTCGATGGGTATCGGGATTGCGACTGGTATGGGCTATGTCATCTACAGTGTAATTTTTTCCGCTATTGTTGCCGCATTTTTGATTCTTTTGCATCTGTTTCCTTTTGGTGATCGTTCGAAAGTCGCTGAAAGAGAGCTGAAAGTGACGATTCCGGAAGATTTAGATTATCCCGATCTATTCCAAGATATTTTTGAAAACTATACCTACAGCAATAAATTGAATTCTGTACGGACGACGACCATGGGCAGTCTGTATGAATTGCGCTATGTTTTGCTTTTAAAAGATGAAGCAAAAGAAAAAGAACTGATCGATGCGATCCGCGTGCGCAACGGAAATTTACCCGTCGTTCTAGGAAAAGTCGCGACAAATCGCGATGAGTTATAGAAAGGAGCCGCTATGAAAAAGAGACTAATCTATTCGTTGCTGCTTTCAAGTATGATTTTAGCAGCCTGTACCCAACAAACTGATTCCAGCAGCAAAGCGGACTCAAGCAATATCAGTATTAGCACTAACACCGAAAATTCAACCAGCACGGTCGCAACATCAAGTAATGACACTGCTGACTATGGCGACTATGAAGAAGAGGATCTAACGACTGATTATGATAAGGACACAGCGACAAAGATCTCTTTATCAGATAGTTCAACGAGTGAAGCAGAAGGTGTGACCGTCAAAGATCAAACAGTAACTATCACTAAAGCTGGAACATATGTCATCACAGGTTCCCTAAGTGACGGTCAGCTTGTCGTCAGTGCCGGCAAAGAAGATAAAGTACGATTGATTTTTGATGATGTTTCCATTACTAATAGCACTGGACCAGCTGTATCGATCCAAAGTTCAGAGAAAGTCATCACAACACTTGTTAAAGGAACAACGACGACTTTGACAGATGGAACAAACTATCAACTGGCAACAGGCGAAACAGAACCGGACGCGGCTTTTTACAGTAAAGAAGATCTTGTGATCAATGGGGAAGGAACGCTGAAGGTCAATGGAAATTACAGCAATGGTATCCGCAGCAAAGATGACCTGATTTTGATCTCCGGAACTTACGATATCAAAGCCAAGAATAACGCCTTAAAAGGGAAAGATGCTGTATCGATCCGTGATGGGAACTATACTTTAACGACAACAGAAGGTGACGGTATCCAAGCGACAAATGCCGAAGATACAGAAAAAGGCTATGTCGCGATCGATGGCGGAACTTTTAAAATCTCAAGCAGCAGGGACGGTATTCAAGCAGAAACTAATGTTAGTATCCAGAACGCTGATCTATCGATCAAAACCGCTGATGGCTCTCAAAGCCAATCTGTTTCCGCAGAAGAAAGCTACAAAGGAATCAAAGCGGGAAGTAAGATTTTGGTTTCCAGCGGTACTTATACCATCGATAGCGCAGATGATGCCATCCATAGCAACGATACTGCTGAAATCACCGGCGGTACCTTTACGATCACAACTGGAGATGACGGCGTCCATGCTGACAATGAATTGACCATCAGTGATGGAAAGCTGGCGATCAATGAATCTTATGAAGGAATCGAAGCCAGCGTGATTTCTATCAAAGGCGGCGATACTAAAGTTACTGCAAGCGATGATGGAATAAACGCAGGAGGCGGTAGTGATACAAATGAAGGCACCGGACAATTCGGCGCAGATTCGTTTGGTGGTCCTGGTGGAGGAGAGGAGGCAGATGACAGCAAGAAGCTAACGATCAGCGGTGGAACTTTAACTGTCAATGCTGAAGGTGATGGACTCGATAGCAACGGTAATATCACTATGACTGACGGCACAGTGATTGTCAATGGACCAACAAGCGGCGGTAATGGTTCATTAGATTATGGCGGAACATTCGATTTATCAGGAGGTACATTGATCGCGGTCGGTACTTCTGATATGGCGCAAACCATCAGTGACAGCTCCAGTCAAGCTGCTGTCGGGATCTACTTTGACAGTTCGCAATCCGCTAATACTTTGCTAAGTTTAACAGATGCTGATGGTAAGGCCATTGCGACTTTCAAACCAAGTAAAGCCTATCAATATGCCGTCATTTCAACACCTGACATGAAACAAGGCGAAACTTATTCCATCATCAGCGGCGGTTCAACTGATGCGCAAGAAACGAATGGATTATATGAAACAGGAACCAAAACAAATGGTGATAAGTTGGGATCATTTGAACTGACAGATATCGCCACAACCGTTTCTCAATCCGGTGAAGCTGTTTCCGGCACCCAAATGGGCGGACCAGGAGGGCGTTAATTAGCTGAGTAACCCCAGATCTTTGGAATAAAGATCTGGGGTTTTAGTATGTATAAATTTTAGAGTTATTTACTCCTAAGAAAAGAGCACATCCTTTCAAAAAGCAGAAAAAAGTGTCATTATTACTCAGTAGAGTATGCTAAGAGTTCAAGATATCTTATTCTTACTAACAAAACAAAAATGACGGGAGATTATGCAGGGATGAAGGCTTTATTTTTTGATCACTTTGGAGGTTCGGACGTTTTAGAATACGGAGAATTACTAGAACCAGTGATCACTAAAAAGGATTTACTGTTGAAAATGGAATATATCGGGCTGAACTATGCGGATATTTACCGAAGAAGAGGGACGTATCATATAGAAAAACGTTCTCCTTTTATAAACGGCTATGAAGGAGCGGGAACGATCGTCGCATTGGGATCAGAAGTAACGTCAGACTTTAAAATCGGCGACAAAGTCTTGTTTGTGGATGTTCCTTTTTCGAATGCTGAGCTAGTAGCCGTCCCTGAGGCAAATGCAATAAAGATTCCTGATGATCTAGATACTAAATTAGCTGCAAGTATCGGTTTGCAAGGCTTGACTGCTGATTTTTTGGCTCACGATTTAGGAGATATGATTAAGGATCGAGATGTTTTTGTTCATGGAATAAGCGGGGGCGTAGGACAAATCTTATCACAAATGCTGACTGCTGACGGACTGAATGTCTATGGCGTTACATCCTCTCGTGAGAAACAACAACTAGCATTGGATCAAGGAGCTAAAAAAGTCTTTTTGCGCAAGATGGATTGGCAGAAGGATTACATTTCTTATTTTGACACGGTTTATGATGGAGTAGGGATCACATTACTAGACAGTATACGTTTGCTCAAAAACAGAGGAAAACTTGTGTTCTTTGGTATGGCGGGAGGAACACCGCCTGCTGTCGATCTTGTTGAATTACTCTCTCAATCAAAAAGCATCTTGACTGGCGACTTATGGGACTATTTGACCAGTGCTACTGAACGGAAAGAACGAAGCG
Organism: Enterococcus mediterraneensis; assembly: GCF_900604485.1. Classification (NCBI taxonomy): domain Bacteria; kingdom Bacillati; phylum Bacillota; class Bacilli; order Lactobacillales; family Enterococcaceae; genus Enterococcus; species Enterococcus mediterraneensis. Next base: position 33,032 of record NZ_UWOP01000001.1, on the reverse strand, counting down.
AGCGGCTTTTTGACTATTTTAGAAAAGGCAAAATAGCTATCAGCGAGCCAACGATTTTTCCGTTATCTAAGGGGAAAGAAGCTCATGATTTTTTAGAATCCGGTAAAAGTATCGGAAAAATCTTATTGAAGCCATAAAAATTTTGTTATCAACAGACGGTTAAAAGATGGTTAAAAGACGGAGATTAATAGAAATTAAAAAAGCGATCCTTATAAGATCGCTTTTTAGTCATATCGATAATAATTTTTGATGAATCGAGTAAGTTCTTGTTTATCTCGCAAGGTCAACTGTCCGATTTTTATGGTTTTTAATTGATTGGCGTCGATCGTTCTAATCGCGCCAATGTCGATCCAAGATTCTTGTTTCAATCCTGCTAACTTCCAATCTTTAATTGGATAGTACAGTTTTTTGATATACTCAGATTTATTATGGAATTTCGAAGTGATTCTAAGAACATGAAGGAGATTATCTTGTTTCTGCATAAGCAGCGCTGGTCTGCGTTTACCGCCAGCATTGGGATCATCAGTATAGGAGATATATGCGATCAGCACATCATGTTTATTCATCTTCATCCAGCCAATTAGACAGTTCTTCCGCCGTAGAGATATGTTGTGTTGGTATTAAATCGATAGCATCCATGAGTTCAAGGTTGATTTTTTCTTCTTTGGTCAGAGCAAGAGAGAAGGGAACTTCTCCTTGAGCTGCTACTCGTTTATAAAGTGCTGTGATCAAGGTTGTTTGATTTAATCCTAACGACTCTAAAATAGCGTCAACATCGTTTGCAAGACTTCGATCGATATTCACTTGGATTTTCTTTTTACGTTCTTTTGTTTCCATATTGATCACCTCATAGTGCTATTATACTACCAACAGGAGTAAAAAACAATTTTCAGCGAACGCTTTGATTGACTGTGTTTTAAGAATTAAAGAAAATCAGCGACGTGTCACTAATATGAATAATTTACTTTTGATATCAGAAATTTCTAAGCATGCAACGTTTTGATATTTAAAGGAAAAATTGAACTGCTGAAAAAAGCGGCAAAAAATTGACTAAGAAAAATAAGTCGACAAGCAAATAATTACAGCCAGTGATCATAAATCAAAACTTTAAAATTGATTTGCTATAAATCTTTATTGTTAAAGAATCTCTGAGAAAAAAATTCTTGAATTGCTGCGTTTTTCTATACAAAAAGCTGTTTAAGATAAAATTAGAGTGATTTCACCGATATTTTGCTTAAGTAGGGGGTCAAAACAGATGAAATTGAGTAAAATGTATCTAGTTGGTAAAGTCAAAATTTTATTAATAACTTTGTTTAATATATATTATGTAAACTAAAATAAGAAAATTTTATACCTTCTATTTAACAACTACATTATCGGTTATCCCCTTCTTTAATCCCGCTATTTACAACTATTTTCTTTAAAATACATAGAATCAGCAAATATTTGTACAAAAAAGATATTTTTCCTGCATTCAGACGTCGTAGTTTGCTGAAAGTGACAAGTTTTTTTGCGTAAACATCAAAATACTAAAAAATCAATTGATGAATCCCTAGATATAGAATCAAAATAAACTCAGATTACTTGATATTTACCAGCCATAACTTGCAGATTTTTGTCAATCTAATCTAAAAATCACCATACAAAAAAGCCCGTTTTTACAGTCACAACGAGCTTTTTTGTATGGTAATAAAAGTTTATTTTAGAGTTTGCGCTTGATAATTAAACCGATTGTTCCAATAAGTGTGATAATACCGCCGAGTGTCAAAGCAATCGAATTTTCCTCACTGGTTTTTGGTAATCTTTTCGAGGAATTATTCTTAGGTAAAGTCAGATTCTTAGCAGAATCAGATGACTTTGTATCTGGTTTTAAGACTGCTTTTTCTGAAGTATCAGCAAGATCTTCAGTTGTTGACGTTACACTGCTTGAACGTTCTGGTTCTTGTACAGATTCAGAACTGCTTGGTTGTGTAGAATTTGATTCAGATGTTGTTTGTGGTTCCTCTGATCCGCTTGTTCCAGTTGGTTCTGTCGAAGGATCCGGTTCTTCTGAACCATTTGAATCATCTGGATCTGTTGGTGTTACAGAATGATGCGGATCATTAGAACCTGATGTTTCAGATTCAGACGTCGACGAATCTTTTGTTGATGTTGTATCTGTAGAATCTGAGGTATTTGACGAACTTGAAGAACTTGAAGAACTTGAAGAACTTGATGAATCTGACGAACCTGTTGATCCGCTTGTTTCAGGAACAAAAGTGATTGTCTGTGTCTGAACGTCAGAAACACCGTCGCCCGTTATCGTAAATTGTAATTGGAATTGTTGCGTCACTTCTTTTCCGACATGGATCACATCCTCACCTATTAAACTTGAGCTTCCGTCTGGGTTAGCAACAGCAGCAGCGCGGCTAAAATTGATGGTTACGTTCTTTGCACCAATACTTAGTCCTAAAAATTGACCATTAGGATAATCTGCAATTTTTCCTCCATAATAATTGGCTTTGAATGCAATTGGAATATCTTGTCCGCTTGAAAATGTGGTAACACCAGAATTAATTTTCTCTTTCGTATCGGTTCTGATTATATCGATGTTGGTGACGTGAAGCGGCTCTTTCCATTCTTGAACAACCTTAGGACTTTCTTTTGTCTCGCTTGCTTGAACCGTTATTGTACCAGTTGTTAAAGTGGCCACTGCTCCTGCTGCTGCCAACAAAAAAATGATTTTTTTCATCTAAACTACTCCTTTTATATATTTTTAAAATATTATATATATATCTCAAAGATATACGTTAGCGCTAATAAACGTAAATAACAACTTTTATCTTTAAGAATGAATGGTTTATAATAAAAAAATCTGATATAGATCTATACCAATTCGGTAATTATTTGATTTTGAATAGTTAAAAAAAGAGCTCCACCCTTCTTTTACAGCTACAATTGAATCGACCAGTTTTTCTTCGTTCTAATGCTTTACTCATAATCAAAATAAGATACTGCTGAAAAAGACTCTGACAAAAGAAAAAAAGACATTCCTCACTCTAAGGAACGTCTTTCATTGTCATCATTCATTTCGATATTATACTTCTGTTTCAATTCTTCTTCTATCTGTCGTTCGATCTCTGACTCGTATTTGTGAAGCTCTTTTATATCATTTTCGAAAAGTTTGTAAGAATTCTCTACTAAAATCAGCAACTCCGGAGTAATTTTTATTTCTTTTCCTTTGCTGCTTCGGAGCCCTGCTCTGATCAATTCGAAAACGGCAGTCGTAAAATAAGGAAGATGCTTTTCTTCTTGATATTCTATGATCTCATTATACAAATCTGGCTGAAACTTCAATAACTTGGAAATTAATTCCTCATTTTTAGCCATATGTACTCCTCCTCTCAATTTTTAAAGCTATCTATTATATGTTTATTAATAACTGTTTAAAAAATCAGAAAATAATAAATTGTATATATATTTAAACATGATAGTCCTATATATACAATAAAGAAAAACTCAAAAAGTAAGCTTTATTACTTTAGTTGTCTCCTAAATCAAATCTGAAAATGAAAACCTCGCCCCAGCTTCAGCTATTTGGACGAGGTTTTCATTTTTATGAGGGTTCTATTGCATAGAAGAATTTTTCAAAGTTTCTAGTTCCTTAATGATAGTGATACCTGAACTGGTTCCGATTCGAGTAGCTCCGGCTTCGATCATTGCTTTGGCAGTTGCTAAATCTCGAATCCCGCCGGCCGCTTTGACCTCTACCTCTTCTCCTACCGTTTTTTTCATCAGACGAACGTCTTCAACGGTTGCACCAGAAAGGCCAAAGCCAGTAGAGGTTTTGACAAAGTCAGGTTTCACTTCACGAGCAATTTGGCATACAGCGATTTTTTCTTCGTCAGTCAGATAACAATTTTCCAAGATAACTTTAGATAAGATATTCCCTTTTCTGCTTGCTGCCACGATCTCTTCCATTTCGCGGCGGATATATTCCAGATTACCATCTTTTAATTCGCCGATATTGATCACATAATCGATCTCATCCGCGCCATTTTGAATAGCATCATTCACTTCAAATACTTTTGCGGCAATCGATGTTTGACCAAGTGGAAAACCGATTGCGGCCCCCACATGGACTGGGCTATCTCCTAAATATTCTCGGCAGAATTTTACAGGCGCCGAATTGATTGCCAGCATCTTGAAGCCGTATGTAGTTGCTTCGTCTGCCAACTTTCTGAAATCAGCTTTCTTAGCGTCTGCTTTTAGCAACGTGTGATCAATCATATTCGCTAACTGTTTGACGGATAAATCAAATGACATAATAAACCTCCTCTGAATAATGTTCTACAGATAGAGTATCATATGGCATAATAAAAGAGAATTACCCTACCTTGCTATTTTGTTTTCTGATTGGTTGTGAGGTTATTTTTTATTCACAGAAAATTTTATAAGTGTGTTTAATTTTAATCTACTTTTTTACACAGAGTTCTTCCACTCTTTACCGGCTATCCAAAAAATCACCCATCAGCTCTAAATGGTGCATGACTGAAGCCTTGCGAATGATCCCCATTCCAGGAAATTTTCCGTTAGCTGCCGCTGTCATCAACAAGTTCAATCCATGTGTTTTTTGCAGCGGCTGCCAGTTTGCAATCTCCTCCATAACCGCTAAAAACTTGTCCTTTTGTGTTGGCAACTCTTCCGGCGAAAGAAAATGATGGATACGCAATTCATCCCCTTCAAAATAAACAAGATGGATGCAGATTTCTGCAGATGGAAAAGACTTTTCATAGTAGATGCGGCTATCTAGCGAAAAATCGCTAAATCCTTGAAAACCGCTTCTCTGATAATTCAAATGTCTATTGGTAAACAATTCATCCGGCAATTCCTGATAAAATCGATTGCGAGGAAGCCGTGTAAAAACATCCTCTGACAAAATCAACTCTCCTTGTACCTTTTGCAAAAGCCGAAATTCAAGCGGCAACAAGACCGGCTTTTCATTTTGGCTCCAATCGCATTCCAGTGCTGGTTTTGCTTGTTGAAGGATCAAGAGTCCGCTTTGTTCTGCAGAAGGCTCTAACGGCTGCGTCAGGATCTGGCCGCGCTTTGTGGTCATTGCGTGAAGCCTCAGATACCCATCTTCTGTTAAAAATTCTCCAGCTTGCGGATTTTCGATCAATGTAAAAGACTGCTGTGCCTTTTCAAACTGCAAGACTGTCTTTCTCAATGCTGAAGAATCTTTGACTGGTTCGATGATCGGATGGATTTTTCGAGACAGCAATCCATTTTCCGAAAGTTCCCGCAAAGCGATCAAGTCAAATTGTTTCCCGCGAAAATAAGGATAATACATTCTTCATTCCTCCCCCATCACGCGTTTTTCCAATTCAAAATACGCTTGGCGAGTAGCCTCCAATTCTTCTTTCAAGGCCTCAACAGCTTGATTTTGAGTTTCTTCAATAAAGCGATCGTAATAGTTGACCCCGCCGCCGAACAAATCATATTCCGGCTGTCGGCGTTTGAGTTCCTTGTAAATCTGATTCGTGCTGAATACTCGCAGCCCCCGCTCCGTCCGCTTAGCTTTACTCACTTCTCTTGCTTGGGCGCTGATTAGTCGAGACAACAACGCTTGCTCATCTACCGCCAGTTCTTGTCTTCGTGGTTTTTTCTCAATAGTAAAAAATCCTGGTACATCTTCCTGATCAATGTACGCATGATAGACCATCACACCGATCGCCGGTGGAATCTCTTCTTTGACCGTCATATATAAAGCTTCAGGTAAAACAAAATAGTTATAGTGTCCAATAAATGACAGCTTGGCTTTTGAACGAAAATCAGCTTTCGTGACTTTTAGTTCAAAGCATCGCCATTCAAATCCTGTTTCAGTTAATCGGCAGCTTAATGTATCAACGATCCCCTGATCATCAGGCATCGTGACTTCTTCTACTACGACTTCGCCATTTTCCCGGCAATAATGATAAAGTGTCTCTTCTAATTGAATCGTTAACGGTGTCTTCATTTGCTTCCCTACCTTTGCTCTTTACTATAAAACATACGTTCGTGTTTGTGAAGAGTAAAATAAAAGAAAAATCCTCCTCCTAGATCTGCATCATCCATAGTACAGACCTAAGAAGAGGAAAGGATGTTTTCAATATTTTAACGCATCATCGCACTTGTTTGGTGATTCTTATTTCGCCCGTCTCTCCTCCGCCATTTTCCGTAGTTTTTTCTGGGCTTTTTTAGAACCGCGTTCAATATCTCGGTTGAATTTTCGTTCATGAAAATCCGTGAAGAGACTTTCCAGATCATAATTTGCCGGATACAACTGTGTATGGGGTGTGACGAGTGATAATCGCCGCAAAGGGATCTCGTTCATCTCTTTGTCAAAAACAAGAGCTGTTTGCTGGTCTTTCATTTCGTAAAAAAGACCATAGCCATGTTCAGCAGAAAAAACACGATCGCCTTTATGGAATTCTATCTCACTAGAGGGTGCTTTTTTCGTTTTTTCTGAGAATTTAAATACCTGTTTTTTTGTATCATAGGATTTTCTCTGCAGGTATTCCTTTGCCTGTCGGATCACTTTCGGATCGATTTTCATCTTATCAGCGATCCAAAACGCATTGCTGTCGCCAACTTGATTCATCAGTAAGCGATACTTCGGTGTCAATGTCTCCCCATCAAAAGCCATCGCCGCTGTTACAAAATCATCATGAGCCAATGCAAAGTCTTTGATTTCTCCATAATGGGTAGTAGCAATGATCAGCGCTCCTTTTTGATACATTGCCTCCATCAATGCGATTCCTAAAGATGCGCCTTCTTTCGGCTCCGTGCCGCTGCCGATCTCATCTAGTAAAACGAGGGAGTGCTTTTTGACCTTCGCCAATATCTGAGAAATGTTTTGCATATGTCCGGAAAAAGTACTCAAGGCATTTTCTAGACTTTGCTGATCTCCGATATCGATGAACAAATCTCTAAAAATCGGGATCTGTGTATTCCCTCCATTTTCAACAAACAGACCGAACATCGTGATTAGGCAAGTCAGCGCTACTGTTTTTAACACGATCGTTTTTCCGCCGGCATTCGGTCCAGTAATGATCAGACCGCGGGCATCTTCACCTAGCGTTAAAGACAGCGGGACCGCTGAAAAACCTAGTAACGGATGCTTGACTTGATCCAAGACCAATGTATCGTCTTCTCTGACACGAACAGGTACGCCGTTGATAGAACGGCTATACTTTCCTCTGGCAAAGATCATATCCAGTTCTACGATGACTTCTTTGCAATAGGTGATGCGTGGCAGTTCTTCTGCGATCATTCCTGTCAAAGACGCTAATATTTGATAGATCTCGCCGATCTCTTCAGCTTTTGCCAGCTGAAGCTGATCATTCAGTTTGCGGACTCCTTCCGGTTCGACAAAGACAGTGGTCCCCTTATTCGAGCGCTCAATGATCTGACCTTTGACTTTTGATTGGAATTCGCTTTTGACAGGCAATGTATAGCGATCATCTTTTTTTACTACAAAACGTTCTTGCAAATACATTTGAGTAGTAGCGTTCTTGAGATATTTATTGAAACTTTTTTCGATATCGCTCTCTAATTTTTGGATCTTTCCGCGGATCTTGCGTAGTGTACGAGAGCTTTCTGAGCGGACAGTATTTCCGGCAATCGATGTCGTGACCGCTTCAATGATTCCTTTGAAATCTTCCAGATCCGCAGTATATCTTGATAATACGGGGACTTGGAATTTATTTTTTTCAAACAACTGCTTAATCAAACGAATGGAACGTAAAAAGTCGCTGTATTCCATCAGCTCATTAGCTTCCAAGATCATCCCTTTTTCTACTTTATCTGTCAGCTGTTTGATTTTTTTGATTCCCATAAAAGGAACATGCTGATTGGAAGCTAGGAGTGCCATCGCTTCACCAGTTTCCCGCAGACGTTTTTCTACTGTTTGGAAATTCAAGGAAGGTTCACGTTGTTCTAATAAATATTTTGCTTCATCACTGATAGCAAACTTGATTACTTCATTTTTGATTATTGTAAATTCTGTTTCTTGATATAGTTTTGTGTCCATGTAAGGGTCCTTTCTGTAATATAGACACCTGTTCCTGGAAGGTTAAAAACTCGTATATTCAACAAAAAAAGGCGATAGTCAGCCTATCACCTTAAAAGTCAGTTTATCACAATCGACAGGTATCTATAGGCATACCAAATAAACATCTGAATTTGTCTATTTGGATTCAATTGCTTGATTAGATACCTAGCACACTCACAAAACATACCTCTTTCAATTTAAACGAGTTTTTTCCTTAAAAATAGTATAGCTTAAATCTCCACAAAAGAAAAGAGACAGTTAATGATTTATTTCATATAAAAAACTTTGCTGCCAAGTAGTGGGGGATTTCAAGAAAATTTTCCCAAATTCATCGATCAGCCCATGAAACTCTTGTGCTTCCGCTAATGTAAATTCTGAAAGATCTACTTGCTGATGTAATTGCCGATAATTTGTTGCTGTCGACCAGCCTAAATAGGTAAATAGGCGCTGAGCATATTTATCAGCGATGAACACTTTTTCATCAAAAACATACAAAAGCAAGACATCTGCTGTCTCTTCTCCGATCCCCCGCAGACTCAACAACTGCTTGCGGAGTTCTGTGCCATAGACTTTTTTTATTCTATCAAAAGAAAAATCAAATTCTTGGAACCAAGCGAAAAATTCAAAGATCGCTCGACCTTTATTTGTATAGAATCCGCTTGGCCGAATCGCTTCGATGATATCCGCTTGAGTCAAAGCCGCAATTTTTTCAGGATGAAGTTGCGTCAACAACCGCAGATTCTGCAGCGACTTAGCAGCGTTTTGCCAGTTGGTATTTTGAACGAGGATCGCGCCAAGGACGATCTCGCTTTTACTTTCTGCCGGCCACCAGCCTTGCGGACCCATCTGCCGATACATCGTTTGAAATAGATGATAGACATCCCCCATGATCTTTCTCCTTTTATTTATGATATAAAATAAACCAAATTCTAAATCTGTTTTGCTTTTCTAGTCCAAATAAACAGCATAATAAAAAAGCTGACTAGTGAGATCACAGATAAATAACTAATAGAAAACAACTGACTAATGTGAAAATATCCTAGTTGAAGAGACAAACCGATTTGCCTCATATAATTATTTCTAATAGTAACAGGAACATCCTTAAAAACCATATCTACAGCTTCTTGACACAGCGCCTCCCTAAACAGAGAAGCTGTATGGATAAACGGTAAAACAGTAATAACATTTCTAACTGTCTCTGTTAATGTGGTAATAGGGACGTATAGTCCGTTGGCGAACCCGATGAATGTACCCACGAGTAAACTGACGCCTGAATATGTTCTTGAGGTACGAATGATTGAACAGACAGCACCCATAAAAAGCGCACTGAACATTGATGAAAATAGGATAAGCAATACTGTAGTCCCTATCTGATTAAGTGAAAAAAATATCCTGTAGCGAAAAAAATACCAAAACCGTAAAACAGCAAAGATATCCCGCTAATTAGAACACCCACAATCCAAGAAGACAACACGCTCGCTAATGGGTACTCCCAAGGTTTTAACGGCGAACTGCGAAAATCCATCATAATATGTGTTTCCCAATCACTTACCATAGTACCATAAGCTCCTAAAACGCTTGTCATGGATGTCACAGAAAGCAGTCCTGATAAAATCATACTATGTACAAGGTACGAAACCTCTTTTTGCCCTACTAAACCATTCGTCTGTTCAAGAATCATGGTGACTTGATTCTTGGCTAAAAATAGAAAATACAATACAATGACGACGATTGCTCCCAACAGCGAATAAAAGACAGCCATCTTATCGCTATAATAAAGCTTGATGAATCGGTAAATCAGCTTTTTATTCATTTGATCTCTCCTTATAATGATGATGAACCTCAGATAATACTACTACTTAACTAATCTTAGTGAATTAGTTTATTTTTCTTTCCGACTTATCCTTAGTACTCTCTAGTTGCTTGGTTATATTAAGAAAAACGTCATCCATGTTTCCTCTCAACACCTCGAATCCATCAAACTCGTTTCTATTGTCAGCAAGGATGCCCAATATCTTATCGTAGGTCAAATTTTGGATGAGAATTACGTCATTCTCTTCGAACGCTTGGTAGTGTTCATTTAATAATCGAGGGAGTAATTGAGGCGTTGGATGGTATAATCTAACACTAGTTGTACTAAAAGAAGCTCGCAGATTATCAGGCGTGTCAAGGGCAACCAAGCGACCTTGATCAATAATAGCTATTTTATCTGATTGGGCAGCTTCTTCCATATAATGGGTCGTTAGAAAAACAGTCATTGATAGACGTTTTTGCAAGTCTTTAATTGTTTGCCAAAGTATTTTCCTCGACAATGGATCAAGTCCAGCAGTTGGTTCATCCAAAAATAAAATCCGAGGCTGATTTATCAGAGCCCGAACAATATCTGCCCGTCGTTTTTGTCCTCCTGAAAGCTTTCCATATTGTTGAGATAAAAACTCATTTATTTGAATCAAATCAGATAAATAATCGATTCGATTTTTTAACTCTTTGTCTGATAATTGATAAAAACTACCTCTAATAAGCAAATTATCAAGAACTGTAAGTTTTTCATCTAATAGCCCCCTCTGAAAAACCGAGCCGATAATACTTCTTATCTCAGCGTCATTTTGCCCAATTTCTAAACCATTGATTTTTACGGTACCGGTATCTTTTTGAACTAACGTCGTTAAAATATCAATAGTCGTTGATTTGCCGGCGCCGTTCGGTCCTAAAAAACTAAAGAAGGCTCCTTCCTCAACCGCAAAAGACAAATCGTTAATAGCCTTCTTCTTTCCATAGCTTTTTGATAAATGCTGAACCTCAATTATTGATTCCATCTTCTCCTCCTTAAAATTTGATAAGCTGCCAGTCTGATTTGATTTAAACAAACAAGTTCACACTTTTTTCTATACGTTTCACAAAACATTTTGCCGCCATAATGATATTTAAATTCCGCATTAACTTTTATTGGCTTATTAACTTCAAATCGTTTTTTGTCCAAATGCCTGAGTAATGTTGTCATAACACAAAAACGCTTTCAATTATAAAGGAAAGCACAAAGGCATTTTTTGCTCCTTGTATATCTTAAAAAGCATAACTCTTAAAAAAATCTCCACCGCTGTCAGCAAACTGTCTTTCAGCTTCGTGGAGACTTTTTAAAATATTAACCAATCATGATCGATTCTTCTGGATACTTGATAGACGGCTCCTGCTGTCTACCTTTGGTTATCAATGAGAAGACGACTGTTAAGATACCGACTCTTCCGATGAACATTAGACAGATAATGACCAGTTTACCGATCATTGTCAGATCAGGTGTCAGCCCCATCGTCAAACCAACCGTTCCAAACGCCGATACGACTTCAAACACGATATATTCCAAGCCTAAACGATGAACATTTGGGATCGATTCTGTCACAGATAAAATCATCGTTGCCACGATACATAATGACAATGTAATAAAAAATAGTGTCAAGGATCTTGAAACGACTGCATTGCGCAGAGTCCTGCCGGCAAATTCTGCCCGTGTCCGGCCTTTAAAAATACTTTTGACCTGTATCAGCAGCACACCAAATGTCGTTGTTTTCAAACCACCGGCAGTTGAACCGGATGTTCCCCCGATGAACATCAAAATAATCGTCAGGATCAAACCAGCGTGTGTCATTTGAAAGTAGTCGATCGAAAAATATCCGGCTGTCCTTGGAGTCACTGCCATAAACATCGTATTGAAGAAACGTTCGATCACATTTCCTTCTGCCAATAGCGCAGCGTTTCGTTCCGTCAATGTAAAACCCAGTGTCCCAAAAATCAGCAGGCCTAATGTAACTGTCAGAGCGATCCGACTGTGCAGCGTGAATTTCCGCCGTTTTCGATAATTGAGCAGATCAGACCATACTAAAAAGCCCAGACCGCCGGAAATGATCAGCAGCATCACAATACTTAGCACCCACGGATTTTTCTGAAACCCGACCAAGCTATCGCCGAACAAATCGAAACCTGCATTACAGAAACTGGAGATCGCATGGAAAAGGCTGAACCAGGTTCCTTTCGCCCATCCAAATCGAGGAACAAAATCAACCATCAGCAGCGCCATCCCGATCAACTGAATAGCAACAGCGATTTTTATGATATATCGCATCAGATAGACACCGCCGCTCATCTGATCCATATTCAAAGATTCCTGTAAAACGATGCGTGTTTTCAGCCCGATTTTTTTACGGGATAAAAAGAAAAACAGGACCGGAAGCGAAATCCAGCCAAGTCCGCCGACTTCGATCATAACCAAGATCACCGATTGCCCAAAAAGATTCCAATGCTCTGCGGTAGTCAGGGTGGTAAGTCCTGTAACACATGTCGCTGACGTTGCTGTAAACAATGCGTCAATAAATGGCGTCGCTTCACCGGATTGACTGGAAATAGGCAAACTCAGCAAAACAGCTCCCAATAAGATGACCCCGGCAAATCCAAACGTGATCATCTGAGGTGCTGATAAAGCCAATTTGCTGTAACGTTTTTTCATTCTTTAAAAGCCTCTCAATTTTTATTTATTCTTTGCTAATCTCTTTATTATAAGCATAAATGAAAAGCTCTGCATAGTAAAGAAACTCCACGAAATTCACGTTTTTTACAAAAAGAAAATACCCGAAAATAGATATCTTGATGGCTTGTTTGCCGCAAGACTCACACTTCTATAAAAGAAGCTCTCTACATTCGGGTATTATGTTGACTGAAGTCTAAACTTCCGCCTCTTTATTCATGTTCTTGATTTTGATCATCCGTGTTACTTCGGAACGTTCGTTTTCTTCCAGCTTCATTCGGATATAGTAGATGGTCTCTTCTAATTCCGGAATCGTCATATATTCCAAAGCATTGACTCGCCGGCGTGTCTTTTCGATTTCTCCTGCCATTAATTGACAAGTTTTTTCGATTTCTGTCAATTCCAAAAGCTTCGGTAAGACCGCTGTAAAACGCACGATGGAATTGTCTAAAGGAACATTGGAGTTTAAATAGCCGTATTCAATAGGTGTTTCGATGACTTCTTCATCATAGTGGAAATTCATGACAGGGACTTCCACACTCATGATGTTTTTTTTCGATACATCCAAATCAACACGGGCAGAAGGCAAAATAAACAGCTCTTCGATAAAGGACTCATTCAAGGTGACATTCGCCAAGCGAAACGCCCGCATCGCACCTTCCATCATTTTTTCGACTTCTTTGCGCATCTTGTCATTTTTTTTGACCAGCAGGATAAATTGCCGCATCAGCTCGTCTTGTTTATCTTTTAATAATTTATGCCCTCTTTTAGCAGTAGTTAGTTGTCTTTTTAAACGAGCAAGTTCCATTCGTGTGGGATTGACGTTTAATTTTGCCATACTACTCTACCCCTTTGCTAGGTAAAAACTCATCGATCATATCATCTTTGATCCGCTTCAATTCTGTTCGCGGCAGAATACTCAATAGCTGCCACCCTAGATCCAGCGTTTCTTCGATGGAACGATTGGTCTGATAGCCTTGATTGACGTATTCTTCTTCAAAGCGCTCCGCGAATTTTGCATAGATCTTGTCGACATCAGATAACGCCGAATCCCCTAACACGACAGCCAATTCCTTTGCTTGTTTCCCCTGCGCATAAGCAGAGAACAGCTGATTCATAGTTGCCGCATGGTCTTTACGGGTCTTGCCTTCACCAGTCCCTTTGTCTTTCAGACGTGACAATGACGGCAACACATCGATTGGCGGCTGGATCCCGCTTTTATATAGATCACGAGACAAGATGATCTGTCCTTCCGTGATATATCCTGTCAAGTCAGGGATTGGATGAGTCTTATCATCTTCCGGCATCGTTAAAATCGGAATCTGAGTCACAGAACCTTTTAACCCGCGAATCCGTCCTGCACGTTCGTACAAGGTTGCCAAGTTGGTATATAGATACCCAGGATACCCACGACGGCCTGGAACTTCACGACGAGCGGCGGAGATTTCCCGCAACGCTTCACAGTAGTTGGTCATGTCCGTCATGATGACCAGAACGTGCATGCCTTTTTCATAAGCTAAGTATTCAGCGGCGGTCAATGCCATCCGCGGTGTCGCGATCCGTTCGATAGCCGGATCATTGGCCAAATTCATGAATACGACAGAACGATCGATAGCTCCGGTTTTTCGGAAGTCTTCCATGAAATATTCCGCTTCTTCAAAAGTGATTCCGATACCGGCAAACACTACCGCAAAATCATCGTCCGTATTCAAAACCGCCGCTTGACGAGCGATCTGTGCCGCTAGTTCTTTATGGGGCAGTCCAGAACCAGAAAAGACCGGTAATTTTTGTCCCCGAACTAACGTATTCAAATGATCAATAGAAGAGATACCTGTTTGGATGAATTCATCCGGATAATCACGGGCCATCGGATTGATAGCTTCCCCGTTGATATCCAGCATTTTTTCCGGCAAAATCTCCGGTCCGTTGTCTTTAGGACGACCCAAACCATCAAAGACTCGCCCGATCATATCTTCTGAAACACCCAGCTCTAACGGATGTCCCAAAAATCGTACTGCGGAATCCCGCAGATTGATGCCGCCAGTTCCTTCAAAGATCTGAACTAACGCTTTGTCTTGCTGAATTTCTAAAACTTGTCCTTTTCGCAGTTCGCCGTTTTGCATACGAACTTCGATCAACTCTTCATATTTAACACCGGATACTTTTTCGACAGCCATCAGCGGGCCGACAACTTCGCCGATCGTTTTGTATTCTTTAATCATTTGTCATGCCCCCTTCTTGGATGATGTCTTTGATTGTTGTTTTGATCTCCTGCTGCACTGCTGTGATCTTATCCAACTCTTCTTCTGGAACGTATTTCATACGAGCGATCTTGTCTCGCAGGATGACTGTTCCTTTCATGATTTCTTCTAAATAAGATCCTAGTTCTAACGCATTAGTAGCTTCTTTACCAAACGTTACGATATTGTTCAGCATGTGGAATTGTTTCTCACGGGAAGTGAAGGTATCGACATCGTCAAAAGCATTTTGTTGCAAGTAGTCTTCACGGATCGATTTTGTCACTTCTAACAGTAACTGATCTTTTTCAGAAAGAGAATCAATACCGACTAAACGCACGATTTCATTTAATTCTGATTCTTTTTGCAGCATCCGCATCGCTTCCGTTACTAAACTCGACCATTCCACTTGAAGCTGTTGATCCAAATAATTACCGACTTCTGATTCATATAAGGAATAACTCTTCAGCCAGTCGATTGATGGAAAATGCCGTTGCTGTGCCAACGTTGAGTCCAATCCCCAGAATACTTTGACTACCCTCAGTGTATTTTGAGTGACCGGTTCAGAGATATCGCCCCCTGAAGGTGACACGGCACTGATGGCAGTGATACTGCCTTCTCGATGATCTGAACCAAGAGTGATGACTTTGCCGGCACGCTCATAGTATTCGGCTAAACGACTGCCTAAGTAAGCAGGATAGCCTTCATCTCCCGGCATTTCTTCTAAACGACCGGACATTTCCCGCAGCGCTTCTGCCCAGCGTGAAGTGGAATCCGCCATGATCGCCACCGAATAGCCCATATCTCGGAAATATTCAGCGATGGTGATCCCAGTATAGATGGACGCTTCCCGCGCCGCTACCGGCATATTGGAGGTGTTGGCGATCAAGATCGTCCGTTCCATCAATGGTTCACCGGTATTTGGATCGATCAATTCAGGAAATTCGTTCATAACATCCGTCATCTCGTTGCCTCGTTCCCCGCAACCGACATAAACCACAAGATCTACATCCGCCCACTTGGCGATCTGGTGCTGAACGACTGTTTTTCCGGCGCCAAAAGGTCCCGGTACTGCCGCCGCACCGCCTTTAGTCACTGGGAAAAAGGTATCGATCACTCGTTGTCCAGTGATCATCGGCGCATCAGGATTCATTTTTTCTTTTACAGGACGCGCCCGCCGTACCGGCCATTTTTGCAGCATCGCAAAGGATTTTTCGCCATTATCGGTTTCGATCGTATAAACTGGTTCATCGATCGTAAATTCTCCTGCTTCGATGTTGCTGATTTTTCCAGAGATGCCGGCTGGTACCATGATCTTATGAGTGATCAGCTTGGTTTCTTGCACAGTACCTACGATATCTCCGCCAGAAACAGCATCTCCTGTTTGCATCGCTGGTTGGAAGGTCCATTTTTTTTCATGATCTAATGCAGGAAGCTGAACGCCCCGCAGCAAAAAATTACTTTTTGTCTGTTCCATAAATTTGTCTAACGGACGTTGGATCCCGTCAAACATTTGTGAGATGATCCCCGGTGCCAACTCGACAGAAAGAGCTTCACCTGTCGAACGGACCGGCTCTCCTGGTCCAATGCCGGAGGTCTCTTCATATACTTGGATCGAAGCAACATCTCCTCGCATTTCGATGATTTCGCCAATGACACCAAGATCTCCGACATAACAGATGTCTTGGATACTTGCATGTCCCATATTTTCAGCCATAACTAACGGGCCTGAAACTTTGATAATATTTCCAATTTGCACGTTTTCGAGCTCCTTCCTACAAGATATTTTGTCCGACTGCTTTTTCAACATTATTTTGGATCGCTTGTGAGCCGATTCCTAACGCACCATCATGATTTGGGATCAAGACGATCGCTGGTGTCAATGCTGAATGGTATCGTTCAATCTGATCTTGTATCCATTGCGCACATGGTTCAGTAATATAGATGACGCCAAATTCTTCTTTGATCATTTCGTTGAACGCTTGTTCGACAGTTTTTTTGTCGATACCGTATCTAACGGTAAAGCCGAATAATTTAAAAGGCAGGATGGACTCTTTATCGCCGATGACTCCGATTTTATTATACGTCATAGGTTCTTCGCATCCTCTCTTTGATTTGTTCAGGGGTAAAGCCGCTGCGTTTGCCTACGATGATCAAACGCAGATTTTTGGTTTCGATATCTTTGGCATTCAAAAATGCTAATAAAGGCAGTGGGCCAAAAGCTTTCGTTTGTGCCCCTTCCACAATATCTGTCAAGTGATCATCTTTGATCAGATCTAATCTAGCAAAATCGATCTCTTCTCCTTCGATTGCCGGACGAATCAGACTGCCGTAGTCACTTGTTAATAGAAACTGTTTGAACTGTTCCAGATCTTGTCCCGCAAAACTCATGAAAGTTTCTTTTGGGATGCTGCCGGAACTGGAAAGAACAGCCGCCATAAATCCTTGCGTCCGCTTTTGCAGCAAACAACGCAACGCAGTGATGATATTGGTCAGATCGATGAAAGTGATGATCTCTTCTAAAAGCTCTGGATATCCTAGTTTTTCTCCCAATCTCCGCTGTTCTTTCAAAAAGCGCCGATCATAGATCACGTCGATTCCTTGAAGAATGTTAGATTCTTCAATGTGTTCTCGAACTTCTTGGATACTTTTCACGACTTTTTCCGGAAGGATCTCGGACTTGCCGGTTTGGATGGCACTTTTCAAGTCTTCTAGCGAATAAAAGCCGTCCGGTAAAAAGAGATAGTCATAGTTTTCACCGGCGATTTCTGCTTTCGTCAACACTTTCAGGTTATGAAATGTATAGCGCATCGTATAGATCCAAATAACATCCGGTTCAGGCGCCATTTCTAATAATTCCTCATAGGTGCTCAACAGTTCTTGATTCAAAGACTGCTCAAATGTCAGTTGGAAATTTTCCTTCATATATTTGCCGTAAACAGTTGGAGCCAGCAATGTTTCGATTTGCTTAAAATCTGCGGCTGCTAGCTGTTCAAAAAGTTCCGGTTTCAGCAACTCGTTTTCCTTCAAACGGATAAAGGGATTGATCGTATGATACAATTCACTGCTCATGTCATCCCTCCTAATCAAATAATTGACGTGTGATTTCGTTTCCTGCTTGAGCGCGGACTTCTGTCAGGAGATCGCGATATAAGAAATTGTACTGCACACCTTGATCATCAACGATGAATCCTTTGTTTTGATCAGCTGTTTTTCCGCCTAGACGGATATTATAAGGCAGCTCTTTGCTTACTTGCCGCAACCATTCTTCTGTAAAAATATTTTCCGGCATCCCGCCGCCTGCCAACAGTGTGACATCCCGCTCAACCGGCAATGCTTTGAGACATTTCTCCGCAAAATCCCGAGTCTCATCTGTCGTCCATCCACTCATCAGCTCGTAAGCTTCATCAAACAATCGATCCAAATAGCCTTGTTTTTCCACCAACGTTTCTTGGCGAACTTCAACTTGTTGACGTGATCGTAATTGCTTGTATTTATTTTTTGTTGTCTGCAATTGTTTTTCCAACAGCTTTTGATGTTCCTGTTCCGCTGTTTTTAATTGCTGTGCCATGGTTGTATCGATTTTTTGCACGTTTTCTTTTTCATATAGGGCACGTTCTTCTAGTGCGTGTTCATTGATCTGTTCAATGATTTTATCAATCGCATCCATTGATTTTCCTCCAGTAGTGACTAAATGCTGCCTAACAGTAAGAATGAAATAACGAAGCCTAAAATCGCGTACATCTCAACCATTACCGCGTACATAACTCCTTTGAAAAAGTGTTCTGGTTTTTTCGCCAAAATCTGGATACCTGCTGCCGCAACTTTTCCTTGATAGATCCCAGACAGTAAACCAGTGAAAGCCACCGGTAGAGAAGCACCTAAGTATGCAAGTCCATCAATCATCGTCAAGTCGCGAGACAAACTACCGAAAATCATCGCTGCGATCGCAAAACCATATAAACCTTGAGTACCTGGTAAAAGCTGCAAGATCAAAGATTGTCCGAATTTTTCTGGTTGGCTGGTGGTCAATGCTGCAGCTGCTTCACCAGTCATTCCCACTCCTTTAGCTGAACCGATACCAGAAAGGATCGTTGCGATCCCCATTCCTAAAATCGCTAAGATGAATCCGCCTTGATTTTCGATTAAATACTGTGTCATTTATCTTTTCCTCCATTTTCTTCTTCAAAATTCATGTATTTTTCTTCTGGCTTGAACGTCCGGAATGGCCGTCCGCCGCCAGTATAAAACTTGCCGAAAAACTCAACATATTGCAAACGTGCCGCATGGACATAAGCCCCCAGCAGAGATAAGAAAATATTCAATCCCTGTAAAACGATCAGTAAAATGATCCCCACAGAAAATCGTGCCACAGGCGGCATAAAACCAACCAGCATGTTGAATGCTGCGGCGATACTTCCGCCAGAGATCCCTAATGCCATCAAACGGCTATAACTGACAAAGTCACCTACATACCCTGTGATGCCGTAAAGGTTATACAATCCCATGAAGAACCCGCCGACTTTTGATTCGGATTGAACGACTGGTATAAAGACGATCAGCAATGCATTGAATGCCGCTAAGCCAATCCCGATATACATCAATATATCTGAGTGAACTACCATCGCTCCTACAACTGCGATCAAGATCCCTATCAAGATACCCTGCCAAGAAAAGCCTTCACCAACAGCAGATATATAGTCTTTGCGTTTGATATTTTCTTTCGCTGCCAAAAACAGACCGGTAAATATCTGCAATCCGCCGAAAACCATCGAGATAGCAAAAATCGCCATAAAATCTCTTGAAGGAAGCAAGAGATGGAACGGTAATGAAGCCCCGAAGATACTGCCGTAGATCAATCCCCAGATAATAGTTGGGATCGACAGCATTTGAAACAGCCGCATAAATTGCTGGATGCCTCTAGGAAGCGTCATTACTTTCAAGGCCGCCGTCGTCACCAACAGCATCACCGCACCATACCCGGTATCAGCTACCATCATTCCGAAAAAGATCAAATAAAAAGGCATCATCCATGGTGTCGGATCGATCTCTTCATATTTGGGCAGACTGTACATTCCAGTCAACTGCTCAAAAGGTTGGACCCATTTATTGTTATGGAGCTTTGTAGGTATTCTATTTTCTGCGATCTCTTCTGGTGTTGGATCTTCAAAACTTAAATAAACTTCTCCGTCTGGAAATTCCTTATTGATTCGCTGAGTTACTTTAGCCGCATCAGCTTCGGGGATCCACCCGCGGATCACTGCCAGATATTTAGAATGGAGTGAACCTTGTTTGGCGATCTCGCGATTTTGTTTTGCCAGCAGGACCTCTTCTGCCAACTGCAGATCTGCTACCAGCGCTTTTTTCTCGCCGATTTGTTTTGCTAATTGTTTTCGCTCTTTTGCCAGCTCACTCAATTTTTGTTTCGCATCCGCAAGAACTTTCTTAGGCATCTCATCATAAGGAAAGGTTTCGATCTTCACTCCGAATCGCTGCAAGATTTGTTGCACGTTCTCTTGCTCTTCATTCAGAAATACTAATGCAAAGGTCATTTCCTTTGCTTGAGTATTCAAGATCTCAAAATAAAAGTCTTCATTTTCTAAAAGGACACTTCTCAATTCTTCCCACTGATTATTGGCGACCGAACCAAAAAGATAGGAGGTTGTTTTCAATTTAAATGCTTTGGGGTCGATATCGAGACTTTGCCAATCTGTCCCCCAACTCTCAGCCCCCAAATATTCTTTTTCTTGTTGTCGGTTTCGATCCCAACGTTCTTTCAGGTGCATGATTTCATCCAGAGTAGCTTGCAAACGTTGCTCATCAAACTTTTTTTCCAGTTCGGACAGTGTCGCCACTTTTCGTTTTAAGCTTACAACTTTTTGTTTGGCATCTCCGTGATCTGTTACAAAATGGATGCATTCATCAATGGAGGCCAACAACTGCTCATAATGGCGGCTGTCCCCATTTTCCAATAAACTTCCTTCGGGAAAATATTTTGCGATCCATTCCTGATTCTCTTCATTATTTAACAGATCTTCAATTTCGATTTTCTGGGTTCCTTGGATAACTTGCAGGATTTTTTCTTGTTGATCTTTTTCGGCAATTATCGATAACTTCTTTAAAGAACTAACTGCCATATGTTTGCTTCACCCTTTCTAAAATCTCTCGAACGATTCGTTCATGCCTGTCTTCATATTGTTGATGATACATTTTCTTCATCTGTTCCGATTCTTTGAGGAGCAATGTTTTTTCTTGTTCTAACTGCGATTGTTCTTTTTGCTCCTCATCTTTGATCTGCTGAACCCGTTTATTTTTCAACTCATCAACAAATGCTTGGATTTCCAAGTCTTTACGAACTTGGTAATCTTTGACTTTTGCGATTGTTTCTTGACGCTTCTTTTCGTTGTCGAGTTCTGCTTGATGAATCCGGTCTAAAGCTTCCTTCAAAATCTCTCCTCCTTTACAAAAAAAACGCACCTCATTTTTTCAAAGTACGCTTGGATTAAAGGGCACTTCAAAAAGTGTTCTTCTCACCCCTTGAAGAACGCAATCCTTGAAGTCTTTCACTCAACCCTTTTTTTATTATTAAATTGTCTACTAGTATATGATAACAAATTAAAAAAATAAAATCCATATAAAAAAACTATTTTTTTCGTTGTTTTCCGCAAAACGCAAGAAAAATTTACAAATAGCTATCTATCATAAAATAACTTTTAATAACTAAATTAAAGACTATTGATACAAATGTCTACCTATTACCAATGGAAAATAAATCAAGAAAGGACATAACAATATATTCGTGCTTCCAAAAGTCTTTTCAGTTGCTTCATTTTTGACCGGTTATCTATCGCCCGCGTTATATCAACGAATATTCATAAAAAGATTTTTAAAAGATTTTTAACCGCACGGTGTTCTCGCCTGTTTTTATTTTGTCGAGTATCCCTCATCGCTGATTATACTGGTAATACCCAGCGTGAGTTTCTGTTACATAATCGCTCATGCTCCAAACACCTACTTTCTGTTCTTGGGCTTTTTTCTGCGCCGCCAGCAATTCATCCAGATAACTATCTCCGCCGCTGTTGACATAGCGTACTATGGCAAGTCCTTCAGAAAGCAATTTATCTTGCAATAGCTGATCATCGACATACACATAAGCAAGAAAACGATCATACCGATCTTTAGGTTCTCCCTTATCAAAAACAAGACTGACATTTCCTTTAGATAACTGCTGCTTCGTATAATTACTTGCTTCTTTCCCATATGGTTGTACCGCAACACCTTTTTTCACACTCTCTGGGGTATCTACCATTAACAGTCGCAGCTTATACTCTTTTCCATTCGCAGTAAAAGCAAAGGTATCTCCATCGACATTGCGGATCGCATTTACTTCGATCTTCTCAAAACGGGGAGGATCACTTAGATCCACTTCATTGATGTGATACTTCGCAGATTGTTGCTGAACTTCTTGTGAAACTTCTGATTGCGGTTGATTGAATTGCGGTAAAAATTGCACCCCTGCCACAATTATTAACAACAAAATACCGCTAAGTGTCCATTTTTGTTTTTTTACCAAAACGATGCTCCTATCTAATAAGAATGAGGTTATTCCCTCACTTCTATATAATGCATGATGCTTCAATCCTAAAGCAATTTCATGCTATCATTTTCTGCCATATTTGCCAAATAATTAAATGAGAGGCGCCAAATAATTCTGAAAATTTCCTAAAAATTGACTCATTCGATGTTGAAAAATTCTGAAAATTCAACTATTATTTTCTTTGTCTTATCACAGGCATTTTATTCAGTGATAAATAAGGAGAAACTTTATGGAAAATAAATTACAAAAAAAATTACATTCACGGCATGTGACGATGTTAGCCCTCGGTGGAGCGATCGGCGCCGGATTATTCAAAGGCAGCGGTGAAGCCATCAGTTTAGCCGGTCCTTCCGTTTTATTAGCTTTTCTTTTAGGCGGGTTATTACTGTACAGTATCATGACTTCTGCGGGTACACTGGCAATGGAAAACACTCATGCTGGAAGTTTATCAGAAATCGTTGAACCTTATCTCGGCAGATTTTCCGCTTACTTTACAGATTGGCTTTACTGGACACTTTGGATGATCAATGTGATTACTGAAGCAGTAGCAGCTGCCAGCTTTATCCAGTTATGGTTTCCTGATATTCCTGCATGGATATTTATTTTAGGCATATCATTGTTGACAACGCTGATTAATTTCTTATCCGTTAAGATCTTTGCCGAAACAGAATTTTGGCTGACCGTCGGGAAAATCAGTGTCGTAGTTTTATTGATCGCTTTTGCCGGCTTTCTAGTGGTTCAGCAGATTTTTGATATCGGCTTTTTACCAACGATGCATACTATGACCGCTCATGGCGGATTTTTCCCTCATAAATTACACGGTCTGTTCAATTCGTTGCTGCTGGTCATCTATTCTTATGGCGGGACGGAACTGATCATTATCGCGATGGGAGAAACCGAAGATCCTAAACGCTCGATCCCTAAAGCGATCCATAGCGTGATTTTCCGGATCATCGCTTTTTACATCATTCCAATGTTTTTATTGCTGATCATCTATCCTTGGCAAGAACTAGCTAATTCTTCCGCATCACCTTTTGTCATGGTCTTTGAAAAAATGAACATTCCTTTTGCAAGCGACCTGGTCAATTTAGTGATCATTTTAGCGCTGTTTTCATCTATCAACTCAGGGATCTACGCTTCTTCGCGTATTTTGCATCTGCAGTTGTCAAAATCAAAACGTTTTGCAAAACAAATGAAGCTGAATAAGCATGGCGTTCCTAATCGTGCTGTTATGGTTTCTACGGCGACTTTATACATTGGTGTCTTGTTGTCTTATGTATTCGGCGAAAAGCTCTTCAGCTACCTAGTAGGGACTCTTTCCTACACTGTCTTGATGATCTGGGTGATCCTTTGTTTAGCTTATTTCAACTATTTGCGGAAAAATGCTGTTTCAAAAATGAAACTGGCGATCAATCTGATCACACTGGGTTTTCTCGCTGGAATCTTCGTTGCTATCTTTGCTTCCAATACTCCGGCAGTCACGATCGTCACCGCTATTATCTACGGTTTGATCGTTGGTTCGTATTTCATTACTAATAAAAAGACTGCTCTTCAATTGGAGTCGCAAAAAATCTCCTAAACAAAAAGGATTCTGTTATCTAAAGACTGTTCTAAGCCGGCCTGTGATAACAGAATCCTTTTTTAAAATTTTTCCCAAAAAAGCAGTTCAAAGACATAATGTCGATGATTGATAGCCGTCTCGTCTTGGAAAAGAGTATCGATTTGTTCAGATAGTTCTTTTTCTGTAAGGTATTCTTGAAAATATTCCCGGAAAAACGCCTGTGTAATCACTTCTTCCTCATGATAAGAAAACCGCTGAGTAGAAAAAGCTGCATTTTTTTCCTTCAAAACATCTTGATAGACAGCCATTAGATCATTTTCCGCTACCATACCCAGCCGTTTTTCCAGCGGGGTAAACAATGATTCTTCCTCTTTCACTGTCCGTAAAATCAGACACCATTTTGAACTGATCCGATTGATTTCAATCAGTTCAGCAGCTTCAATCACCGGATTCATGGCAGAAAAAACTATAGAAAAAGCATTACCTTTCGTCGCTGAAAAAAATTGGGCTTGATCCATGCGTACCAGCCGTAATTTTTCATCCGTTGTTTTCTGAGCGGCGTATTCCAACATCTTTTGAGAGATATCTACTAACGTGTACCTATCCACTTGTGGCAAGAGAGCATTGATAT
Source organism: Enterococcus mediterraneensis (assembly GCF_900604485.1). NCBI lineage: Bacteria > Bacillati > Bacillota > Bacilli > Lactobacillales > Enterococcaceae > Enterococcus > Enterococcus mediterraneensis. Next base: position 8,416 of record NZ_UWOP01000001.1, on the reverse strand, counting down.
ATCTGCCCGCACCACCAGCCAAATCCAAGAAATCAGTCGTCGGTAAGATTCCTCGGTTTTCTAAAAAGACATTCACATCCTCTGCGATGGGAAAAACGGATTCTTCTTGAATCAAATGATACTCCTCCGCAAATCCGTCCCAAAACTCCTGGATATCGGCTAACTCATCATTCATGGAAACCACCTGATAAAACGATTTTCCCAAAATGGCCCTCATCGACTAATTTTAGGCCCGCAAGCAAATTTTCTTTAGAAATCCCGTCACTGAAGTTTCGCGCTAACGTTGTCTGCAGTTTCCCCGCATCAATCAATTCGGCGATCCGCCCTAAAATATTTCCTTGTGTTTCATCATCGTAAAAATCAGTTTTAGCAAACGCATATTCCCAATCAAACGAGACACTGAGATTTTTCAAAGGATTAAGATCCAAGGCTTCTTTGGTGTTGACGATCGTACCGATATGCCCTAACGGCCTGATCAGCTCATCCAGTTGATCAATGTAGAAAGTTATATCGTAGAAACAGGCGATAAAATCAAATTTCAGTCCATCAGGAAGCTGATCCTTCAAAGGCTGATGATAATCTAAACAATGAACAGCTCCATTACGCTGCAGCCAGTCAAAGTTTTCAGGACTTGAAGTTGCATATACCTCCAGACCGTTCCAACTTGCCAGTTGGCTTGCGATCGATCCTACGCCGCCTGCACCATTGATGATCAAAATAGTTTTTCCCGTATTTGCCGCTTCTTCTGGGTTTAAGCCAAACCTTTCAAAAAACAATTCCCACGCAGTTAACGAAGTTAGAGGCAGTGCCGCACTTTCAGCTGCGGACAATGAGCGGGGCGCTTTCGCCGCCAAACGCTCATCAACTAGCTGATACCGTTGAAAACTGCCAGCTCGCTGGGTAGTTCCCATATAATAGACCAACTGATCGATCATGTCTGGCGTAACTTCACTGCCGATTGCGACGACTTTCCCTACTGCGTCAAAGCCTAAGATCTTAGACTGTCCATCTGTCAGCTTTTGCCGCAATTTCAAATCGATCGGGTTCAGTGCTGTTGCCAAAACCTCTACTAACAAGTCGTGCTCGCCCAATTCAGGAACGTCCTGAGTATCCGTCACGATCGCTTCTTCTAATGATGATTTGCTTGTAAAACTCACTATACTATTTTTCATTGTATCCACCTGCCTTTTCCGATTTCTTCTAGCTGTTGCGAACCATCAAAGGTACTAAAAATGGATAGCTGGTGAAGAAATCAAGGATCGAACGCTTCCGTTGTTCTGAGTTGATAAACAGATTGGTATGTCCATCTTCCTGACTGGAAATCTCGATTTTCTGATTTTGATCCAGCAATACTTCATACACATCATTGCCTTTTTTCTCAAAATCAAACAATCGGTTCTCCATTGTCGTGATAAAAATATCGTCCAAAACAGCTTCCTCCAGCGGAAATTCACTTTCCAAATCGACTGCCAGTGGACTTGTGTTATCCAAAAGGCTGGGCTGTACAGAAAACCCAAGTTCTCGAAAATGATTCAAAAGCAAGTTCAGATCAAAGTTCACCAACGAAAGCTGATCTTTTGAGAAAACTTTTTCCGTATGCCATAAACGGATCAATTCCAGTACTTGTTCATCATTCACTTCTACTTCCATAGTTTCCGGAACCACTCGGATCAAAGGCATAAAAGCAGTCTCGAACCGCTGATCAATAGGAGCGATCTTGAAGCTGAACTCCAACGCGTTTTCCGCATTCAGATGGTAACGGATCAAGAAGTGTTTGGTTTCCCAAATATCATAGGCAGCATCTGCTGGTTTTAATCCTACGCTCGTTAAAGGTTTCATCAACTCATAGGAGAAATATTCCAGCAATGTCTTTTTAGCAATCGTAGAGATATTTTCTTCAGTCAGGATCAATGATTTATATTTAGATAGCAATTCATCGAAATCTGCTTCCATCAAAGACTTGCGCAAGCGCAGATCTGCCAATTCATTTTCTGCCACTTCGATCAAGCGTACGATTTCTTGGTGATCATTGTCTTTTGTTTGATAATATTCCTCAACTACAGGTGTTTCAGTCTCCACAGCTTCTTCTGCAAGCATCTCTGTTTCATCGACAACGATTTGTTGTTCTGTTGAAGAGTCATCCACTGATACAAGATCGTTTTTTTCTTTTTCCATCTCATTATTCATCAGTATCCGCTCCTTCCAAATAATTATCCAAGAAATCCTTCAACTGTCGCCGCATCTCTTCCATACTGCCAAAGTAGCGGTCGATCAAGCGAAACTCTTTTCCGACAATGGCACGTTTTAAACGCATGCGAACATGTTCTTGCTGCAGGTATTCCTTTTCTTGGCCAGCTCTTGACTGATTTTCAACAAACGGCAGCCATTCAGCCTTCTTCGCTTCTAATTTCTCCCGCTGATCATTGATTTCCGCCAGCTCTTCATCCACTTTTCCACGATTGAAAAAGCCCTTGGTATTTTCGATCGCTGTCTCTTTTTGTTTCAATTCTTTGATTTTTTCATCTAATTTGGCGATCTCTGATTGAGCCGCTATTTCTTTGGCTGACAGCTCATCCATCTGACGTTCAATGGATTCCACAATGTCTTCTTTCTCGTTGAATCGCGCCCATTCCCGGTCAACAGCCGGTATCACAAAAATCTCAGGGATGCTGGCATCGATCCCGATCGTTGCTCGTTCACGATAGTATTCTCCGATTTTATAGTAGTTGATCGTTTCAGATATCTTTTCCAAATGGACCATAAAAGGGAACCGTTCCATAAAATTATCGTGGATTTTTTGGACTAAGAGCTGATCGATCTCATGATGTGCATTTGAAGTTTTTTTGAGCTCTTCATGCAAGCGTCCATTATAGATACGATAAATCTCAGGGATCCGTTCCTCTGTGATCGCTGTTTCAAACGCCTGAAGGTCATGAAGCATTTGAGTGATATTCTTAGAAGCCACTTCTTTGATAGCATCAAAAGACGCTTGATCCGTTTCACTCGATTGTTTTTTCTCTTCTGCTTCCATAATTTTACCTCCTTATAAATGTGTCTATGTCTAATTTTATCATTAAATGGAACAAATGTGTTATTTCTGCCCTCTTGCTGTATTGTATAAAAAAACAGGCTTAAACCGCAATGGCTTCGCCCGTTTTTTTACAATAAGATATACTTAATTAATTAAATAATCCCGCAAAAAAGTCTTTGATACTTTGCCAAAGATTTGCAAAGAAACCTTGATTATCTTCTAATGTCCCTTTTAATTTATTGCCAAAATCTCCCAGCTGATCCGTCAGATCATTGACTGTATCTTTAAAGTCACTGCTGATCTTATCCAATTGAGCAATAGATTCTTCATCAAGCACGCCATCGATTTTTTGATATTTTTCTGCTAAAGAGACCAGTTTTTGAGT